>JAJKHV010000089.1 GCA_021154855.1 Solirubrobacterales bacterium | reverse complement strand
GCGTGCAGGTCCCGCTTGAGAACCTTGCCCGTTGCGTTCCGCGGCAGCTCTTCGAGAAACTCGACTTCGCGGGGAGCCTTGTAGGAGGCGAGGTTGGCCTTGATGTGAGCTCTCAGCTCTTCTTCTGAGACCTCAGCGCCCGCCGTGGCAACGACAAAGGCCTTGAGGCGCTGGCCGAACTCCTCGTCGTCGACTCCGATCACGGCAACCTCAACCACGGCGTTGTGGTCGGCGAGCAGGTCCTCGACCTCGCGCGGAAAGACGTTCTCGCCGCCGGAGACGATCATCTCGTCGTCGCGACCGTCGATGAAGAGACGGCCGTCGGCGTCGAGATGGCCGACGTCACCGCTGCTGAGCAGGCCGTCGATCACCTCCTTGCCACCCCCGCCGGTATAGCCCTCGAACGACATCTCGTTGCCGACGAAGATCCGCCCAACCTCACCGGTGGGCACCTGCCGTCCGGCCTCGTCATAGAGCCGGACGACCGTGCCGCGCGGCGGGCGTCCCGCCGTGCCCGGCGCAGCGCGCAGGTCCTCGGGGGTGGCGACGGTCGCGTAGGCGACCTCGGTGGAGCCGTAGAGGTTGTAGATGTTGTCGCCGAAGCGGTCCATCCACTCGATCGCCAGCTCGCCGGGCAATGCCGAGCCGGAGGCGGAGGTGATCCGCAACGAGGAGAGGTCGTAGGCCTCGAGGGTCTCCTCGGGCAGCCGCAGGATGCGCTGCAGCATCACCGGGACGACCGCCAGCACATCGGCCCGATAGTCCTGCACGGCACGCAGCGTTTCCTCCTCATCGAAGCGTCGGCGCAAGACCATCGTCGAGGCAGTCGGCAGGCTCATCACGAAATGAAAGAAGCCCCAGGAGTGGAAGAGGGGCGCAGCGATCATCATCGTCTGGCGGGCCCTGTACGGGATCTTGTCAATCAACGCGGCAATCGCCAGCAGGCCATCGGGATTGGAGCGCTGGGCGCCCTTCGGGGTGCCCGTCGTGCCCGAGGTGAGGATGACGAAGCGGGGTTTGTCGGGCGGTGGCTTGAGGTTCGAGCCGTCGCCGGCGGCGATCAACGAGTCAAGCGAGGCGCCATCGATCTCGGCATCGTGCCAGGCGACCACGCGCTGGATACCGCCCTCCACCCCGTCCAGGAGGCCGGCGAACTCTTCGTCGTACACAAGCGCCTTGGGCTTCTCACGCCGCATCACCTCGACCAGCTGGGGCCCGGCGAACATCGTGTTGAGGTAGAGCGCACTGGCGCCGAGCTTGGCCGCGGCGAGCGTCGTCTCGACGAAGCCGCGATGGTTGCGGCACATCACTCCGATGCCGTCGCCGGGACCGATCCCCATCGCGGCGAACGAATGGGCGAGCGCGTTGGAGCGCTGGTGAACGCGCTCGAAGCTGAGCGAGCCGCGTTCGTCGATCAGCATCGTCTCGTGCGGGTATTTGTGCGCTGCTGTGGCGACGCCGGTCGCCGGCGAGGCGCCCCAACGCAGAAACGTGGCGGCGACCTTGGCGGCCTTGTCGGGCCGGACCAAGCCGACGATCCCGGCCTCGCGCAGGACCTTCGCCTCGAAGGCCGAGTCGGAGACCGACTGGCGAACGCCGGCAGCTATGGAACCGAGAGTTCCCACGGACGGGAAGCCTAGTCGCTATCCACCGAGGCGACCGCGATGCAGGCGATCCCCTCGCTGCGACCGATCCAACCCATTCCCTCGTTGGTCGTCGCCTTGACGGTGACCCGGGCCGATGTGGCCTCGGCAAGGATTCGCTCCATCTCTGCCCGCAGTGGTCCGATCCGCGGCTCCTCGCAGACCAAGGTCGCGTCGATGTTGACGATCCGACCCGAAACGGTCCCGACGGCGGTGCGCAGGAGGTCGATCGAGTCGGCGTCGCGCCATACCTCCTCCTCGTCGGGGAAGAGGGTCCCGATGTCACCCGCCCCGGCGGCGCCAAGCAGCGCATCGATCACGGCGTGAGTGAGCACGTCGGCATCGGAATGCCCCGAGAGGCCGCGCGAATGCTCGATCTCGACCCCGCCAAGGACCAGGCGCCGGCCCTCGGCGAAGCGGTGGCTGTCATAGCCGATGCCGACGCTCATCGCTTCGAATCTTCGGCGACCGGGCTCGGCAGCGGCTCCAGCCGGCGCTGGCGGCGCTCGAAAACACAGATTTCCTCGACTTCGAGGTCGGCGAGGAACTCGAGTGCCCGGTCGTAGGCGAAACCGACCTGCTCCGGCAGGTGTGCGTCGGAGGAGAGGGCGAAGGGTGCGCCCGCCTCGACGCACATCTCGGCAAAGCCCATAGCGGGGTAGATCTCGCCGACCGGCTTGCGCAGTCCCGCAGTCGAGAGCTCGACCGCGATGCCGCTCTCGGCGATCGCTTCGACGGCCGGCTCGTAGTAGTGGCGCGGGTGGCGCTCAGGCAGCGGCCGGGCACCGCCCCAGACCTTGACCAGATCGGGGTGGGCGAGGATGTCGAATAGGCCAGAGCGGGCGCACTGCGCAACCGCGGCAAAGTAGCGGCGCCAGACCTCATCCGGATCACCCTTGCTCTCCCAGACGTCCCAACCGGGGTGATCGACCGCGGCATCGCCGAGGAAGTGGACCGAACCGACCACGTAGTCGAAGTCATGCGCGTCGAGCAGCGCCGCGGTGCGGTCCTCGGCAGCCGGAATGAAGTCGCACTCGACTCCCAGTCGCAGCGGCGTGCCGCGGACGAAGTCGCAATAGGCGTCGAGGTCGTCGCGAGCCTGTTCCTCCCAAAGCGGATGGCGCCAGAGGTCAAGCGCTTGGGTAAAGCGATAGATGTGCTCGGAGACCCCCAGCTCCTCAATTCCCGCCTCAGCCGCGGCGGCGAGGTAACGCTCGACGTTCTCGGTCGTGAAGTAGCGCTCCGTGGTCGTGCCCGGCTCGTCCGGGCGCAGGTGCAGGTGGTAATCGGTGAGCATGAAGAGGCGAGATTAGGCGACCCGGGCCGCGGATACGCTGAGGCCATGGTCCACCTGCGGATCGTCGTCCCGGAAGACCGCTGCGCAAAGGTCCTCGACCTGCTCGAAGCGGCGCCGTCGACCTGCAATCTCATCTTCCTTGCTGGCGCCGCCCGCCAACCAAAGGGCGACGTTGTCCTCTGCGACATCGCCCGCGAGGAAGCCAGCGTGCTGATCGGCGACCTGAAGGAGCTGGGGGTTGCCCGCGATGGCTCGATCTCCCTCGAGCAGATCGACTCCCAGCTCTCCGAGGCGGCGGACCGGGCTGAGCGGGCCGCCCGCGGCAAGCCATCCGACGCCGTGGTCTGGGAGGAGGTCGAGGCACGCACCTCGGAGAGCACCGAGCTGAGCGGCAACTTCCTGATCTTCATGGCGCTGGCCTGCCTGATCGCCTCGGTCGGCATTTTCCTCGGTTCGCCGATTTTGATCGTCGGCGCGATGGTGGTCGGGCCCGAGTTCGGCCCACTGGCCGGTTTCTGCGTGGCAGTGGTCGAGAGGCGAAAAGACGTTGCCGTGCGCTCGCTAGCCGCCCTGGCGATCGGCTTCCCGATCGGGATAACGGCGGCCTTCCTCTTTACCCTTCTTTCGGAGGCGACCGGCATGCTCGCATCGGACTTCAGCGGCTCGATGCACCCGCTTACCCAGTTCATCTCCAAGCCCGAAGACTTCTCCTTCATCGTCGCCTGCTTCGCCGGCGCCGCCGGGGTGCTTTCGCTGACCTCGGCCAAGTCGGGCGCTCTGATCGGGGTGCTGATCTCGGTCACGACAATTCCGGCCGCTGCCAACATCGGCGTCGCCGCGGCCGTCGGCGACTGGTCCGAATGGCGGGGCGCGATGGCCCAGCTCGCGGTCAACCTGACCGCGATCTTCCTGTCCGGCATCTTCACCCTCTTCATCCAGCGCAAGCTCTACGAGCGACGGCGACTGCGACATATGGACGACGGCGCACGTGCGGTCGCCGGCCTGCCGACCGACCGGCGCGGAGCGCCGCCGCCCCGGTGATCCGCCAGCTCGCCATCCTCCTGGCGGCCTTCGCCGGCGGCACCGCCGTCGCGGCAGCCCTTGGCGCGGTCAGCTTCGGCGTCGCCCTCGGTGTGGGCCAAATCTGCTTCGCAGCGACCCTAGCCTGGGTACTGCTCAGTTGAGTCACGTTTGCGGCGACATACGCCCCAAACGTGACTAGCTTGCGCGATCGGCGAGGAGATGCCCGGCGAGCTCGAGGTCGAGCGGCGTTGTCACCTTGAAGTTCTCGACAGGAGACGGGTGGATCAGGACGCGCCCTCCCACGGCCTCGACCAGCATCGCCTCATCGGTCGCGCCGGCGACACGCTCTGGGTCTGTTCCGATCGCCTCGCGCAGCGCCGCGGTCCGGAAGACCTGGGGGGTCTGCGCCGCCCATAGGACGTGGCGATCGAGCGTCGCTTCGATGGCCAACGGCGGATTTTCCATCTCCACCGCGGAAGACGCGGGTTTCGTCCTCGAAGCCACCCGCTTGATCGTGTCGGTGACCGCCGTGGCTGCGATCGCGCCGGCGGCCCCGGGGCCTGCGACCAGGGTCGCGACCACGTCCTCGATCAGCTCCGAGGTGACCAGCGGCCGGGCCGCGTCGTGGATCGCGACCAGCTCGGTGCCGACTGTGTGCAGTGCGTTGGCAACCGACTGAGCGCGGGTAGCGCCGCCCTCGACCGCGCCGACGTCGTTCCCAGCCAGCTCGTCGACGTGGGCCGGTGGACAGGCGACGACGATCGAACCGACCGAACCGCAGGCCCGGAAGGCGGCAATCGACCACTCGACCATCGGCCTGCCGGCGAGCGGCACGAAGGCCTTCGGGCCGCCGGCTCCGAGCCTCTGCCCGGAGCCGGCGGCCGCGATGACCGCTGTGACGCTGTTGGAGCTAGGCGGTCGCCGTGGCGGCGTAGCGCTCCTCCAGCAAACCGTCCAGGTATTCCTCCGCGCCTTCCTCGTCTTTGTCGAGCGCGTACATGAACTCCGAAGCGAGGATCTTCTTCGCCCGCGTGTACATCTGCTTCTCACCGGTGGAGAGGCCCTTTTCCATCTCGCGGATGGCGAGGTTGCGAACGACCTCGGCCAGCTCGAAGACGTCACCTGTCTTGATCTTCTCGCGGTTGTACTTGAAGCGCCGATTCCAGTTTTTCGGCATGTCTGACACTTCGTCGGTGAGGACTCCGGTCACCTTCTTGATTTCCTCCTCGTCGATTACCCGCCGCAGGCCGGCGACCCCCGCGTTTTCGCACGGGACCATCACCGTGAGTTCGTTGTGGAGGATCTTGATCGTCAGGTACTCCCGCTCCTCACCCATCAGCTGACGAGACTCCTTCTTCAGCACGAGGCCTGCTCCGTGGTGAGGGTAGACGACCTTGTCCCCCTCTTCGAAATCGCAGACGTACGGGACGTCCGTCTCGAAGTCCACCTCCATGGCCTCCTCTACTAGCTCAGAAATCGCGTGCTCCTTTCTCTCTCGGACGACGTCGGATCGCCGTCAGCTCTGTAGGTACCGGTCAACCAGATCGACCTCCTGGAGCCTGCGCAGGCCCTCGCGGATGTCCTTGGCGCGGGTGGACCCCACGCCGTCGACGGCCTCGAGGTCAGCGTCGGAGGCAGCGAGTACCTCCTCCAACCCACCCAGCTCATGGATGATCTTCTGGACGACAAGCTTGGGGATGCGCGGCACGCGGCCGAGCACCCGATAGCCGCGCGGGGCGACCGGAAAGTCAAGGGTGTTGAGCTTGCGGTCGTAGCCGAGCAGCTCGGCGAGGCGACCGAAGTCGAGCACGTCCTGGTGCGGCATGCGGGCCAGCGACTGGACCACGGTGGCGAGGT
The DNA here is from genome assembly GCA_021154855.1 of Solirubrobacterales bacterium. Taxonomy (GTDB): domain Bacteria; phylum Actinomycetota; class Thermoleophilia; order Solirubrobacterales; family 70-9; genus VRUE01. The sequence goes on along the minus strand of JAJKHV010000089.1, from coordinate 4,275 downwards.
TCTGCTCGGAGTCCTCGACCGAGTAATCGCGGATCAGCGCCGTCTTGTCAGCGGCGACGCCCACCATCGTCTCCTCCAGCTGCATCTCGATCAGGCGGCCCTCAGTGCCGAGCTCGACGATGTAGCGCTCGACCTCGACCGCCATCCGGGTGACCAGCTCGGAGCGCTGCAGGACGGCAAGCGCGTCGTAGAGAACGCCGCCCCCCTCGAACTCGAGCACCGTGAGGCGGTTGGAGACCTGGTCCAGGCGGGCGCGGTACTTGTCGAGTGTCGCCAGCCCCTGGTTGGCCTTGGCCAGCACGGCCGGGATGTCCTGGAGGATGTACTTCGTCCCCTCGACGTAGAGCGAGACGACATCGCGGCGCTGGGAGATCGCAATCACCAGCGCCTCGGTCTGCTTGGAGACACGCTCGGCGGTGCGGTGGCGGGTACCTGTCTCCGAGGAGAGGATCGTCGGGTCGGGCATCAGCTGCACGTTGGCCCAGGTGATCTTCGTCGCCTCGGCGTTGAGCACGATCGCCCCGTCCATCTTCGCTACCTGGTAGAGCATCGCCGGTGTGTAATCGATGTCCAGCCTGATCCCGCCCGAGAGCAGGTGCGAGATATCACCCGGATCACCGACAACTATCAGGCCGCCAGTGCGAGAGTGAACGATGTTGTCGAGGCCCTCGCGTAGTGCGCCCCCGGGCGCGACGACATCGAGAGCCCTCAGTAGCCTGGGATCTTGACGTTCGGACAACTCATGAAGCTCATCACCAGGCGCTGACATCGCTTTCTAGGATGGCAAAAACCGCTTTGGAATGCGGTGTGGGCAATCCCAAGTGGACAGGTCGGAATGGCGATTGTCAAGGAAACCGATCACCCAAGGGCCTATCTATCCCCCTAAACCCGGCAACTGCGTCAACTTACTGGGCAAAGCGAAGCCAGAGACGACGCGGTCGCTGTACTCGGGCGGGGCAAAGTGAGGCAGAGACGACGCGGTCGCTGTACTCGGGCGGGGCAAAGTGAGGCAGAGACGACGCAGTTCGCCGTACTCAGCCGGGTCAGAGGTGAAAACGACGGTGGTGCACGTGGTGCTGCAGGGCAGCCGTCGGTGGCTCGCCGGCAACGGCTAGATCGGGCCCTGGCTGCCTTGGGTCGCGCACGAAGGCCCAGGTGAGCGCACCGCCGATGACGCAGAGGCCGACGGAGACCCAGGTCGAACCCGCGATCGAATCGGTGAACGAGTCCCCTCCGGCATGCAGAGCGTGAAAGGCAGTGCCGGTGGCCGCCAGCGCCAGCGAGCCGGCGACGATGCGGTCCATCGCCAGGACGCCGGAGGCAATACCGACCTTCTCGGCGGGCATCGCTGCCATCGCCGCGGTCGACATCGGCGCGTAGACGAGGCCGATCGCAATTCCGAAGAGCAGGTAGCCAGCGAGCACGATCGCGTAGGAGCTGCCGGCTCCCACCTGGGTAAGGACGGCGAGACCGGCGGTACCAAAGACCATGCCGGCCGTCATCAGACGACGGGCGCCGAAGCGCCCGATCAGTCGGCCGGAGAAAGGCGAGACGAAGACCATCGGGGCTGTGACCGGCAGAATCAAGAGGCCGCTGAGCAAAGCCGAATGGCCGCGCGCGTCTTGGAGGTACTGCGGCTGGAAGAACATCACCGCCCAGTAGGAACCGACGACAGCGAAGGCAGCGGCGCTGGCGCCGAAATATGGGCCATTGCGAAAAAGGCTGAATTCGACGATCGGATAGCGCACACGCTGCTCGATCCGGGCAAACAGGGCCAGGGCGGCGATCCCGCCAACCGCCAGGGCGGCGGTCAGGCCGGCTCCCCACGCGCGCGCCTGCACCATCGCCAGGACGACCGCGGTGAGGCCGACGCTGAGGGCCAATAGGCCGCGGAGGTCAATTCGGGTTCCCGCGCCGGGGTCGGTTGACTCCCGCGCTGCGGCATGCATAATCGCCCAGCCAATCGCGATGATCGGCAGGTTGACCCAGAAGATCAGCCGCCAGTCGAGGGCGATCAGCGCCCCGCCAACCACCGGTCCGATCGCCAGCGCAATCGCGGAGACCGCCGCCCAGATGCCCAGGGCGCGTGGCTGCTCTGACGTCGGAAAGGCGTTGCAGACGATCGCCAGCGAGAGCGAGAGCATCGGCGCCGCGCCGACCCCCTGCAGGACGCGACCACCGATCAGCATCGCGGGGCCCTGGGCGGCGCCGGAGAGAATCGAGCCGACGGCGAAGAGCACCATTCCGGCGAGGAAGACGCGCTTGCGGCCGAACATGTCGCCGAGCCGGCCGGCGGTGACGACGAGGACGGCGATCGTCAGCAGGTAGCCGTTCATCACCCACTGCAGCGCCTCCGCGCCGGCGCCGAGGTCGGCGCGGATCGAGGAGAGGGCGAGCGCCACCACGGTCGAGTCCAGCATCAGGATGAAGAGCCCTGAGCAGGCGCCGATCAGGGTCCACCAGCGGCGGTTGTGCTCGTCGATGATCGGCATCGGCGGCACAGACTACGAGGCCGAGTGGAGCCGGGGACCCCTCCTTCAGAGGCCGTTGCGCAGCAGTCGGAGGCGCGATTCGAAGTGTGGTCCCCAAGCCTCTGGAGGAGGGTCCCCGGCTCCCTTCGATGGTTAGTGCGTGACAGCCAGGTCCAGATCGGGATCGATGCCCCAGCGGGCGCCGACCTCGGTCAGCTCTTCGGTGAGGCCCCAGCGGTCGGGGCGCTCGTCGCCTTTGTGCTCGGGGCTGGCGCCCTTCAGCGCCATGCAGCCGGCGTTGTCGCCAATTGCCCGGATCTCGGCGACGTTGGCGTCACTCAGCGGATTCTCACTTGCCAGCGCCGCCAGCTCGGCCCGCTTCTGCTCGATCGGCCGTGCTTCCGGGCCGGCCTCTTGGATCAAGGTCGGGACCACGCACTCGACCGCCGGGTGGGCGAGGTTCCACTGGCAGGCGAGGTGCATCGAGCTGAGCCCCGTTCGCTCACGGATCGTCGCGAGCCGTTCCAGCTTCTCGAGCCCCGCCTCGATCCAGCCCTCGGGACGAAACGCTCGATGATCGCCCTTCGCGAGCTCCATCCCAGGTCGCAAGTCACCCCAGAAGAGCCCTCCGTAGTCGACGACCCGGGTGATCACCTTCACCCCATGACGGGCAGCCGCATCGAGGCAAAGCTCACCGGGCCATGGCTCGAAGGGATTGAGGATGATCATCGCCCAGTCGATCCGCTCGCCAAAACGCTCGAGGCAGGCGATCAGGTCGAGGGTGAAGCCGTTGGCCGGTCCCGGTGCAATGCCTATCTGGCCGGCCAGGCCCGCCTCCCGCAGCGCCACCATCCCGTCCCAAACCGCCTCGCTGGAGTAGCCGATCCGGTCGGGATTGTGGAGCAGCAGCAGGTCGAAGGAGTCGACCGCTAGTCGCTCCAAGCTCTGCTCGGCTGCCATTCGCAGGTAAGCCGCGTACGCGCCCTCGCCGCGCAAGCGGGGATCCGTGAAGCGGGGAAATCCCCGCGGGCCATCGCGCTCGCCCTCGTAGAAGTCGTGACCCACCGCACCGACCAGCGAATAGGAATCTCTGGCAACGCCGGCCAGCGCCCGGCCAAGCAGCGCATCGGCCTCGCCCTGCCCGTAGGTATCGGCGGTTAGAAGGGTGTCGATGCCATCGCCTGGCCGCAACAATCCTTCAAGCCGCTCCTCGGCGACCGTCTCGCCGTAGCGCAGGAACCGGCCCCCGCTCCATGTGCCGATGGCGGCGCGACCAGGCTCACGCACGGCGTGGACCATAAGCGCAGCTCGCGCGGGTGGCGTGGGTCAGGGGGGTCGAGGACAGCCCGTGGACTGCCCGCAGACCCCCCTGACCCACGACAGGAACCGCGCGCCCCTCGCTAATCGGACTCGGGCTTTGCGTCGCCCTGATTCGAAGGCTGTTCGCCGCCGTCATCCTCGGACTTCTTGGCGCCGACGCCGACCGTCTCGGGCTCCGGCTTGGACTTCTTCGGTCGCGGCGGCTTCTTCGGTTTGACGATCGTCAAGCTGAGCGGACGGTCATCCTCGTCGCCGGAGGGGTCGCGCTTCACCATCACGGTCGAGCCCGGCGCCATCTCGCCCTGGCGCAGCACCTCGTCGGCGAGCGGATCCTCGATGTAGCGCTGGATCGCACGGCGCAGCGGACGAGCCCCCATCGAGGGATCCCAGCCCTTGTCGACCAGGAGGTCCTTCGCCTCGTCGGTCAGGTCGAGCTGCAGCTCGTGCTCGGCGACCTGGACGCGGACGCGGTTGATCATCAGGT
>JAJKHV010000088.1 GCA_021154855.1 Solirubrobacterales bacterium | reverse complement strand
TGGCCGGCTGAGGCGTGGCGCCTCCTGGTGGGAAACCTCCGGCGGCGCCGATCCGTCCCCGCGCAGGCCGGCGACGACCCCGGCGAGGATCAGGACCAGGCCGTAGCCGCCGGCGTCGACGACCCCCGATTCGCGCAGCACCGCGAGCTGCTCCGGCGTCCGCGCCACCGCCCGCTCGCCGTCGGCGATCGCCCGCTCCAGCACCTCGGCGAGGATCGCATCCTGCTCCTCGTCGGCAACCCCCCGGTTGAGCCGCTGCTTCTCGGCGTCGAGACGGGACAGCTGGCGGGCGATCGAGTGTGCCATCTCGCGAAAGACGGTCAGCATCGTCCCCTCGGCCGGCTCGCGCACCGAGTCGTAGGCGGCGTCGGCGGCGCTGGCGAAGGCGGAGGCGACGAGGATCGGATCGATCAGCTCGCCGGGCCGGCTCGCCAGCTCCTCGGCGGCGCCGCGGACGATCTGGCTGAGGATCACGCCGGAGTTGCCGCGGGCGCCCATCAGCGCCGCCCGGGCCAGCGCCTGGACGAGCTTGGTGCGCCCGATCTCGTCGACCTCGAGCCCGTCGAGGTGGTCGAGCTCCTCCATCACGGCCCGCATCGTCATCGCCATGTTGTCGCCGGTATCGCCGTCGGCAACGGGGAAGACGTTGAGGTCGTTGACCTCCTGGCGGCGTGCCTCCAGATTCGCATAGGCAGAGCTGATGACGCGCCTGAAGCGCACGATCGAGGGATCCGGCATTGCCGCGAAATCTAGCTATTGGGATGGAGGCCACGGACTGCAGCGATTCTCCACCTGCTCGTTTGAAAACTCGGGCGGTTGGGCGGATCGGTCCGCTGGGCGAGTTCGCTACGGTGCGACGCTCGATGAGACGCTTCGCCACCTGGTGCACCGGGCACCGCAAGACCGTGATCCTGAGCTGGATCGTCGCCCTGATTGGGATCGGGATGATCTCGAGCTCGGTCGGCTCCGACTTCACCGAAGAATTCAAGCTGCCGTCTTCAGATTCCCAGGAAGCGTTCGACCTGCTCGAACACCGCTTCCCGCAGCAGTCCGGGGTCACCGCGGAAATCGTCTACAAGGCACCGGCCGGAGCCGAATCGCCGGCCGTCAAAAAGAAGATGGAAGGCGTCTTCGCCGAAGCGGCCAAGCTGCCACACGTCAGCGAAGTCGCCAGCCCCTACAAGACCGGCGGCGCTGCCGCGATCAGCAAGGACGGTGAAATCGCCTACGCGACGGTCCAGTACGACGTCACCACCGACAAGCTCGAAAAAGACGACATCAAGAAGCTGGTCTCGTTCGGCCGAGAGGCCAATGGCGACGGCCTGCAGGTCGAGGTGGGCGGGGCGCCGGTCGAGGAAGTGCGCTCCGAAGAAGAAGGCGACTCATCGTTTGCGATAGGCCTGCTTGCGGCGGTGGTGATTCTCTTGATCACCTTCGGCTCGGTGGTGGCGATGGGACTGCCGCTGCTGACCGCGCTCTTTGCCCTCGGCGTCGGCCTCAGCCTGGTGACGCTCGGCACCCACCTCTTCGACACTGCCGAGTTCGCGCCCCAGCTGGCGGCGATGATCGGCCTCGGCGTCGGCATCGACTACGCCCTCTTCATCCTCACCCGCTTTCGCAACGGGCTCGACGAGGGGCTCGAGTCGCGGGCAGCGGCGATCGCCGCCGTCGACACTGCCGGCCGCGCCGTCCTCTTTGCCTGCATCACCGTGATCATCTCCCTGATGGGGATGCTGCTGCTCGGCATCACCTTCCTCTACGGCGTCGCGATGGCGGCGGCGTTGGCGGTCCTCTTCACGATGATCGCTGCGCTCACTTTGCTGCCGGCGCTGCTGACGATCGCCGGCAAGCGCGTCGACCGGCTGCGCATCCCCGGCCTCGGCGCGCGCACGCCCTCGACCGCCGAAGACACGCGCTGGTTCAGCTGGAGCCGTGAGATCCAGAAGCGGCCGGTCCTCTCCGCTCTGCTCTCGGGAGCGCTTCTGCTGCTGCTCTGCGTCCCCACCCTCTCGCTGCGACTCGGCTCCAACGACGCCGGCACCGACCCCGCGGGGTCGAGCACGCGAGAAGCGTATGACCTGCTCGCGGAAGGGTTCGGACCCGGGTTCAACGGCCCCTTCGCGATGGTCGCGGCGCTGCCGGGCAAGGGCGACGACGCGGCCTTGGTCAGCCTGCGCAAGACCCTCCAAAACGAAGAGGGCGTGGCCAGAGTCACCTCGATCACGCTAAACCCGGCCAAAGACACGGGCGTCTTCCAGCTCTATCCGAAAACCTCGCCTCAGAGCGCCGACACGACCAAACTGCTCGACCACATTCGCAGCGACGTCCTGCCGCCGATCGAGCAGAAGACCGGCGCCCAGCTTCACGTCGGTGGCATCACGGCGATCTTCGAGGACTTCGGCGACGCGATCTCCGAAAAGCTGCCGCTCTTCATCGGCGTCGTCGTCCTGCTCTCGGCCCTGCTGCTGATGATCGTCTTCCGCTCCGTGCTGGTGCCGCTGAAGGCGATGGTGATGAACCTGCTCAGCATCGGCGCCGCCTTCGGCTTGATCGTCGCTGTCTTCCAGTGGGGCTGGGGCGCCAGCATCATCGGGGTGAACGGCACCGGTCCGATCATCTCCTTCTTCCCCGTCTTCCTCTTCTCGATCGTCTTCGGGCTCTCGATGGACTACGAGGTCTTCCTGATGTCGCGAATCCACGAGGAGTGGGAGCACCGCCACGACGCGACTCTCGCCGTCACCCGGGGCCTGGCCCTGACCGGCCGGGTGATCACCGCCGCCGCGGCGATCATGGTCACCGTCTTCGCCTCGTTCATGATCGGCGACGATCGCATCATCAAGCTGTTCGGCCTCGGCCTGGCCGCGGCCGTCTTCATCGACGCCGTAATCATCCGCTCGGTCCTGGTGCCAGCGATCATGCAGCTCTTCGGCAAGAGGGCCTGGTGGATTCCCTCATGGCTCGATCGCATCCTCCCCCGCTTGCACGTCGAGCCCGCCGAGGGCGACCCCGCGCCGACGGGCGAGCATCCCGTCGTCGAAAGCGCCTGAGCGCCGGCGGGGTGGCAGGCCTTGCCCGCGAATGGATACCCGGCGCTCTGCGTGAGGGGCGAGGTCAGAGGCGGCTTCCCCGCAGCTAAGTCGTGGTGGAATCGCGGTCGACGCCACTGCGCTGCCCGACACCGCTGAGCAGCTCCCCGATCCGCCCGGGCCCGCCAGCTTTTGGATCGAGCGGCGGTGTCGGCAGTCCGTCGGCATGGCGCAGGCCGCGCAGCAGGTCGGCAAGGGCGTCGAGGGAGCTCGTCTTCGGCTGCCAACCGAGCTCGTTCCTGGCGCGGGAAACGTCCATCAGCGGCACGCCCAGCGCCAGATCGATCCAGCCGGCGTCCGCCGGCTGGAGGTGGGCGCGCCAGCTGAGGTCCGCCGCTGTGCGGAGCAAGCTCCCGGGAACGGGAACCGGGCGCGCTTTGAGCATTCCGCCGAGCTCATCCGGGCCGATCACCGGCTCGGCGGCGAGGTTGAAGGCACCTTTGACCTCGCCGATCACGGCGCGCCGATAGGCGTCGCCGACGTCGTCGGCGTGAACCGCCTGAAAGCGCAGTTTCTCGAGCTTCGGCACCAGCGGAATCAGCCGCGGCCTGACCAGGAGGTTGGGCAGCAGCGGCCCGATGAAGAACCTGCGGATCTCACTGGCGGCCTCGCGCTTGAAGATTAGGCCGGGGCGCATCCGCACCACCCGGACCTCCGGTGCCTCGACTTCGAACTCGTCGAGGATCCGCTCGACCGCAACCTTGTGCCGCGAGTAGGCGGAGCTGGGAATCCCCTCGGTCGACCACGACTCGTCGACGCGCCGGTCCTTGGGGCCGGGCGCGTAGGTACCGACCGAGGAGGCATAGACGAGGCTACCGACACCGGCGTCGGCAGCCGCCTCGAAGACCCGCCGGCTGCCAAGGACGTTGGTCCTCTCCATCAGCTCCTCGTCGTGGCTCGGCTGAATCGCCCAGGCGAGGTGGACGACGGCGTCAGCGCCGTGGAAGTGCGGGGCCAGCTCGGCGGAGGCCACGTCGGCGTGAACCCAGCGCACCTTTGCCTTGACGAGCTCGGGCGTCCGCCGAGCCAGGCCGACGACCTCGTCGACCCCGGGCTCGCCGGCCAGCGCGTCGAGCACGCTCGTCCCGACGTTCCCAGTCGCTCCGGTGATGACTACGCGCATTCTGCGCTCCGCGCTTGCATTGCAACCTGCTACCCCGTGGGGCGGGCGGTGAAAACACACACTGGTCGGCTTAAGGAGTGGCCTCGCGGGGTAGTTGGCGCCCGACTCCGACGCTGCCGATGGACGACTCCCCGACCAAGATCACTCCTTACCGCGACGGCCCGTACCTGGTTCGCGGCCCATTGCTGATGGTCGACCAAGACGGCAACGAGATCGAGGTCAAAAGACGGGTCGTCGCCCTCTGCCGCTGCGGACGCTCTCAGATCCGCCCTTTCTGCGATGGCACGCACAAGGCGGTCGGCTTTCGCGCCGACAGCGGCCTGCCGTTGGCGGAGAAGCCGTCGGAGAGCGGCCTGCCGTTGGCGGAGAAGCCGTCGGAGGATTTCGACTCGCTGTAGCGGCGGCGCAGCCGGCGCATCGACGTCGCCGAGTGGTCCAGGCGCCCGTTGCCGTAGCGGACTCCGCCCCGAAGCTTCGCTCCGAGGGCCAGCCAGGCGCAGATCGAGCGCTCGGCGATCCAGGCCGGCGCCATCAAGGAGCCGCTGAGCGGAAACCGCTCGGCGCCGGCCGCCCTCCTGCGCCCGATCTCGGCGAGCAAGATCGAGAAGAGTCCGGCCGCCCCCAGCCGACGACCCTGGCCGCGGCGCAACGAGTCGACAGCCAGTGGGACCACCGCGAGGAAGGCGCCGATCCGAGCCGGGATCGCGAAGTCGTCGTAGGCCTGGCGGACGCGCTGGGAGAGGAAGTGGGCGGCGCTCGGCGGTCGCCTCGCCACGTAGAGATCGAGCGGGGTGAGGACGGTGCCCCCAGCCGCGCGCACCGTCCGCATCAGCTCGAGGTTCTCGAAGAGGGCGTCGCCGTCGTAGGCGCCGCTGGCCAGAAACGTCTCCCGCCGTACCGCGAGGGTGCCGGGAAAGTCGCCGACGGGGAAGGTGGGATCGCCGGTGAAGACGCGGTTGAGCAGGCTGCGCGCGGTGTCCCAGCGGGCGTGCCAGGGCAGCTGGTCGAAATAGTTCTGCGGCCTGACCAAATCTGCCTCGGCGAGCAGGGCCGCAGTCCGTCGCAGGGCCGGCGCGTCGTAGCGAACGTCGTCGTCGGCCAGGACCAGCCACCGGTGAGAGGCCTCGCGCACGCCGGTGACAACGCCGTTGACCTTGCCCATGCGGAAATCGAGGTCGGGATGCGGCGCCAGGTGCCTGGCAACGCCGCGCAGGGCCGCGGCGTGGTGGCCGAACAGCGGCGACGGCGAGCCGTCGACGACAAGCACCTCGTCGACCACCGGGGCGAGCGAGCGCAGGTAGGCGGCGAGCTCCTCGATCGGGCCCGGCTCGGTCCAGCGCAAGGGCAGGACGTAGGAGAGGCCCGGCCTGCCCTGCTTCCCGCCAATCGCTTCGCTGGGCGCGGGCGCCGGTTCTTGCCCGGGGTCGACGTCGGCCACCGTCAGAGAGGCTGGCGCAGGGAAGTCGCGCCTTCTTCCCAGGCGCCCAGCAGCCGTCTGCCAAGACGGTCTTCGAGGTGAAGCAGGGCGCGGGCGCCGAAGACGATGTCCTCGGCCAGCTCCGGTTCCTGGCGGGCCAGGCCGCCGGCGAGGTCGTGGGCGGCGATGTTCTCGTGGACCGCGTCGGCCTCGACGTGCTCGTCGTAGAAGTCGGTCGCCTCGGCGTCGAAGCCGAGTCGCCGCAGGGCGTTGCCGTAGCGGCGGTTCGGCGTCGCCGAGGTCATCTCGAACATCGCCAGGTGGCCGACGATCGCGCCGCGCCGCTCGCGGCGCAGGCCGAAGGCGGACATCAGGTTGACGGTTGCCAGGGTCACTCCCGGCACGTGGCCGAGGTAGGCGTTCTCGCGATCGTCGAGGCCGAGCTTGCGCATCGTCTTGGCGAAGAGCACTGAGTGCATGCGCTCGGCCCGACCGCCGCCGTACTCGTCGACCTGGACCTCGAGCAGCGCTGTCTTCGGCGGCCCGGAAAGGCGCGGAATCGCCCAGCTGTGCGGATCGGACTCCTTCAGCTGGTAGAGCGAGCGGTGGATGACGAACTCGCGGAATTCGTCCAGCTCGGCGGCGACCTCGAGGTGGCGGGAGAGCGAGACGCCTTCGTCGCCGGCCTCGAGGCGGAAGAGACGGTCGCCGACCGTCCGCGGGTCGACCGGCTCGCCCGCGCCGAGTTCGGTTTCAAGAGCCTCGAGAAAGGCCCGCTCGAACAGGGCCCGCAGCGCCAGTAGGGCCGGGCTCCACTCCCAGCCGGGATCGAGGTTCGGAAAGGAGCGGTAGTGCAGCTCGAAGCAGATGTAGAGGGCGAGCTGCAGGTCGTCGTCGACGACGGGGTCCTCGACAGAGGCAAGCAGCCGAACCGCCTCTTCCTCCAGCTCGGGCCAAGGGGGCGCGTCCTCGGCGCAACCGGAAAGGAGGTCGACGGCCAGATCGCCTATCGGTCCCGCAGAAGGAAGGCCGATCCGCTCAGAGCCCGCCTTTCTCTCCGAGACTCCGATCACACCCAAACGAGTTCCCGCGTCCAGTCGTGCCCAAACTCCGCCGATCAGGCCGGCAGCTCCTGCCGCTCGCTGAGCAGCGGCGCAAAGAGGTCGCCCTTCTGCTCGACCCTTCGCAGGACCGCGGCGTGATCGAAGACGAGCCGCTCGCCATCGTCAGCGGCCAGCGCCGCCTCGACCTCGTCCCACTCGAGTGGCGTCGAAACCGTCGGCCGCTCCTTCGCCCGCAGCGAGTAGACGCAGACCTTGGTCTTGTGCTGGTCGTTCTGGCTCCAGTCGATCAGGACCTTGCCGCGGCGGCTGCTCTTCACCATCCGCGAGACCACTCGCTCGGGGAACTTTGCCTCGAGGGTCTCGGCGACGGCTCTCGCGAAGGGCTTGGTGCGCTCGTAGGTCACCTCGGTGTTGAGCGGCGCGTAGACCTGGATTCCCTTCGAGCCCGAAGTCTTGGCGTAGGCGTTGAGGTCGAGCTGGTCGAACATGCCCCTGATCCAGATCGCCACCTGGGCGCAATCGAGGACGCCGGCGGGCGCGCCGGGGTCGAGGTCGAAGACGACCGCGGTCGGTCGCTCGATCTCGGCCGCCAGCGAGAGCGAAGTGTGCAGCTCGACATCGGCCAGGTTGGCCGCCCAGATCAGCGTCGGCAGGTCCTCGACCAGGCAGTAGTCGATCTCTTCCTTGTAGCGCTCGCTCCAGACCCTCGCCGTCCGCACCCAATCGGGACGGTGCTTGGGACAGCGCTTCTCGTAGAAGTGCCCGGCCTCGACCCCGTCGGGATAGCGCTTCAGGGTCAGCGGCCGCCCGCGCAGGTGCGGCAGGAGGACCTCGCCCATGCGCGCGTACCACTCGATCAGCTCGCCCTTGCTGAAACCGGCCTTCGGGTAGAGCACCTTGTCGAGGTTCGAGAGGCTCAGCTCCCGGCCCTCGACCGTCACCGCCACGCGCTTCCGCGGACCACCGGCGGGGACGACGGTCGCGCCGCCGTCGGCCGGCTCGGCACGCTCGACGCCGACCTCGGCTGCCGGCTTGTCCTCGCGCAGCCCCTTGAAGGAGCCGTGGCGAACCATGCCCTCCGCCGTCATCTCGCGGAACTCGATTTCGGCGACGAGCTGCGGCTCGACCCAGTTGGCCTGCCGCGGGCCGCGCCGGCCGGCAAAGGGATTTCCCTTGCGGGCCAGCGGGCGCAACCGCTCGAGCAGGTCATCGAGGTCGCGATCGGAGAAGCCGGTGCCGACCTTGCCGGCGTAGCGCAGCTCGTCGTCATCGTCGAAATAGCCGAGCAGGATCGCGCCAAGCCGGTTACGGCGGCGCCCCTCACCCGGCAGCCAGCCGCCGATCACGAACTCCTGGCGGCCGAGGTTCTTCACCTTCAGCCAGGCGCCGCTGCGCTTGCCCGGCGCGTAGCGACTGTCGAGGCGCTTGAGCACGATGCCCTCCAGCTTCTGCTCGGCGCTCGCCGCCAGCAGCTCCTTCGCGTGGCCGGCCGAGTAGCCGGGCGTCTGCCAGCTGTCGCCCTCGAGCCCCAGGCGCTCGAGCAGCTCGCGGCGGCGGCTGTAGGGCTCGCCGATCAGGTTGCGCCCGTCGATGTGGAGCAGGTCGAAGATCACGTAGGTGACCGGATGCGACTTCATCCGCCGCCGCACGATGCCCTCCGCGGTCTGGTGGATGCGCTGCTGCAAGCGCTCGAAGCTCGGCCGGCCCTCCTCGTCGAAGGCGACCAGCTCGCCGTCGAGGACGGCATCGCGGGCGCCGAGCTGGCGCGAGAGCCGCCTCACCTCCGGGTACTGGGCGGTGACGTCGTTGAGGTTGCGACTCTGCAGCTCGAGCCGGCCCGGCCGGCAGTAGGCGATCGCCCGCACGCCGTCCCACTTGACCTCGACCGCCCAGCCTTCGTCGGAAGCCGGCAGCACCGCCAGCTTGGCGAGCATCGGCACCACCGACTCGGGGAACGGGTCCCGCGCCTCGCTGGGCGGGTCGATCCGGTGGATCATCCAGTCCTTCTCCGCTTTGCCGGCCCGAAAGAGCGCGTAGCGACCGCTGAGCCGCTCGCCGGCGAAGCTGAAGACGACTTTGCTCTCCTCCCACTTATGGACCTCGTAGGTGCCGCGGTCCCAGATCCGCATCGTCCCGGCGCCGTACTGGCCGGCCGGGATATCACCCTCGAACTCGAGGTACTCGAGCGGGTGGTCCTCGGTCCGCACGGCGAGGCGGTTGTCCTTCGGCGCGTCGGGGAT
>JAJKHV010000087.1 GCA_021154855.1 Solirubrobacterales bacterium | reverse complement strand
CTCGACCCGCTGTTGACCGGCCGCGAGCACATGCGGCTGCAGACCGCGCTGCACGGGCTGGTCAAGGCCGAGCGGGCGGAGCGCGGTCAGGAGCTGCTCGAGCGGGTCGGCCTCTCTCAGGCTGCCGACCGCAAAGTCGGCGGCTACTCGGGCGGGATGAAACGGCGTCTCGACCTGGCATTGGCGCTTGTCCACCGCCCCCGCATCCTCTTCCTCGACGAGCCCACCACCGGCCTCGACATCCAGAGCCGCACCGCACTCTGGGACGAGGTCGCCCGGCTGGCCGCGGAGGAGGGAGTCACCGTCTTTCTCACCACCCAGTACCTCGAGGAGGCCGACGCGCTCGCCGGCCGCGTCGGGATCATCGACCACGGCAAGATCGTCGCCGAGGGCACGCCGGCGGAGCTGAAGGCGGAAATCGGCCGGCCGACGGTCGAAGCGGCGCCTCGTGAGGCTGCCGAACTGGAGCGCCTTGCCGCAGTGCTGGAGCGCTTCGGCCCGCGCGCCGGCTCCTCGCCACGGGGAGCCGCGGCGCGACTGGAGGGCGGTGAGGCGCAACTGGCCGAGGTCGTCCGCGCCCTCGATGCCGAGGGCATCGCGATCGAGCGCCTGCAGCTGCACGCGCCCTCGCTCGACGACGTCTTCCTCGCCAAGACCGGACGCTCGCTGGAGGGCGCGGAGGACGAGGTCGAGGACGCCGGGCAGGAGGCGGTGGGCGCCGCGTGAGCGGCGGCCTCATCACCCAGGTCGGCCAGCTCGCGCACCGCTCGGTCCTGCGCACCATGCGCCAGCCGGCGCAGATCGTCCCGGCTCTCGTCTTCCCGCTCTTCCTGCTCGCGGTCAACTCGGGCGGCCTCAAAGACGCGACCAACCTGCCCGGTTTCCCAACCGACTCCTATCTCACCTTCGCCCTCGCCGTGCCGTTCATGCAGGGGGCGCTGTTCTCGGTGATGAACGCCGGAACCGACTTGGCTCGCGACATCGAGACCGGCTTCCTCAATCGCCTGGCGCTGACCCCGCTGCGCGGCGCCGCCCTGCTCAGCGGCCTGCTGGCCGGGGCGGTGATGCTGGGGCTCCTGCAGGCGGTCACCTACCTCAGCGTCGGGCTGATCGCCGGGGCCGAACTGACCACGGGCGTCCCCGGCGCCCTCGTGATCGTCGCCCTCTCGGTCTCGATCACCGTCGCCTTCGGCTCGATCGGGCTCTTTGCTGCCCTGCGCACCGGCTCCGGCGAGGCGGTGCAGAGCCTCTTCCCAGTCTTCTTCGTCTTCCTCTTCCTCTCGGCGATGGCCCTGCCGCTCAACCTGCTCCAAACCGAGTGGTTCCACGACGTCGCCGCTGCCAACCCGGTCACCTACCTGCTCGAGGCGTTCCGCTCGCTGCTCTTCGAAGGCTGGGACGCGGGCGCCCTGGCGCTTGGCTTCGGGATCACCACGGCCCTGCTCGCGATCGGCATGCTCGCCGCCGGCAGCGCCCTGAAGATACGGCTGGTGCGGACATGAGTGGCGGCAGAGCGACGGGCGGCCTGGCCGGCTTCCGCACAGTCGCCGCTGCGGTCGCCTGGCGCAGCATCCACAACTTCCTCAGCAACCCGGCCTTCCTGGCCCCGGCGATCGTCTTCCCGCTCTTCTTCTTCATCGCCTTTGCCGGCGGGCTCTCCGCTGTCGGCAACGTGCCGGGCTTCGACTTTCCCAGCGGCTACACCGCCTTCCAGTTCGTCTTCGTCCTGCTCCAGTCGGCCGCCTTCGGTGGCGTCTTCACCGGCTTCGGGATCGCCCGTGACTTCGAGATCGGCTTCGCCAACCGCTATCTGCTTGCCGCCGCCAACCGCAACGGGATCATTGGCGGCTACGCGATCGCGGCCCTCACCCGGGCGCTGATCACCTGGACCGTGCTGACCACGATCGCCCTGCTCGCCGGCATGGACGTCGGCGGCGGCGGGGTCGAACTCTTCGGCCTCTACGGTCTCGCGGTCCTGGTCAACCTGACCGCGACGCTCTGGGCGGCCGGCGTGGCGATGCGGGTGCGCTCGATCCAGGGCGGGCCGCTGATGCAGTTCCCCGTCTTCCTGATCCTCTTCCTCGCCCCGGTCTACGTGCCGCTCAGCCTGCTCAGCGGCTGGATCCACGCGGTCGCCTCGGTCAACCCGGTCACCGCCCTGCTCGAGGCCGGCCGCGGCTTCATCTCCGGCGAACCGGTCGTCGTCGCGCTTGCCTTCTCGGTCGCGGTCGTCCTTCCCTTCCTCTTCGCCTTCTGGGCGCGGGGCGGCCTCAAGCGCGCCGAAACCGCCGGCTAATCCAATCCGACCGTCGGGCCGGAGGGTGGGCGCATCGCCTTTTGCCGCTGGCGCAGACGCAAAGCGTTAGGCCTCGTCGGAAGGCGCCTTTCAGTAGGCGGTGTTGCGCGAGCGCGGACGGGGGACCGACTTGTAGCGGGCGCCTCCGCCGCGGTTCCAGAGCGCGGCGTCGATCTCGGCGGGGGACAGCTGTGAGGCGGCGGAGAGAAGCTCGATCGCGTGGACCGCGCAGGCGCGCAACTCGACCTCCTCGGCGGAGCCGTGCTCGAGCAGGGCGCCGGCTTCGATCTTCGCCGCCAGCGCCGGGTCGAGCAGCAGAAGGCCGTCCAGGCGCAGGACATGGGGGACCAGGTTGTCGGCGAAGGCGGTGAGCCTCTCTTCGCCGACAAGAGTCGCCACGCCGCTGCGATTCAGATCGGCAGCGGTTATCTGCGCTCGCTTGTAGAAGGGCACCGGCTCTCCTCCGTAGGTCGAGACGTCGGCAAACGCCTCCCAGCCGGCCAGCAGGTCCGCGAGGACGGCGGCCGACCCATCCGCGGCTTTGACCAGCGCCTCGAAGCTGCCGCCGTGTTCGGCAAGGACGTGCTCGCCGACATCGCGCAAGGCGGCCGCGTACTGCTCGACCAGCGTCAGCGCCGGGTCCTGACCGGTGACCGCGGCGAGATCGGCCGGGCCAAGCCGGATCAACTGGTCGGCCGACCAGGGCCCGGCGGCCCGGAAACGCTCGTTGAGGCCGGCTGCGATCGTGAAGTAGCCGCTGTGGCCCGGCCGCTTGCGGATCGTCGGCCACCAGCCGGAGCCGAAGTTGATTGCGTTGAGGCAGACGACGAAGGCGATACGCCCCTCGCGATCCCCCTCGTCGAAGTCGGTCGCAGGGTCGGGCGGTGGCAGCTCGGCGACCGGCGGCAGGGCCCGAGCGTAGGCCTCGATCGCCGCCTCTTCGACGCGCACCGAGCGCGCCCGCGCGGCAACCCGGGCACAGGCGGCACGCACCTGGTCGGAGATCAGCTCTGGCACGTCACCTGCATGAGCGCAGATTTTCATCTCTTCTTTAAGCAGGCGCCAATAGGCTGCCGGCGGAATGGAACCGATCTCATACCTGCAGGCGCTCATACTCGGCGCCCTGCAGGGCATCGCGGAGCCCTTCCCGATCTCGAGCCTCGGCCACGCGGTGATCTTCCCGCGGCTGTTCGGCTGGGACATCCACCAGAACGACGAATACTTCCTCGCCTTCCTGGTCGCCACCCATTGCGCCACCGCGATCGTGCTCTTCGGTTTCTTCTTTCAGGACTGGATGAGGATCTTCCGCGGCCTGGGGCGCTCGCTGCGCGACCGCCGCATCGGCTCCGAGGACAACGACGCCCGGCTTGGCTGGG
The DNA here is from genome assembly GCA_021154855.1 of Solirubrobacterales bacterium. GTDB lineage: Bacteria > Actinomycetota > Thermoleophilia > Solirubrobacterales > 70-9 > VRUE01. The sequence goes on along the minus strand of JAJKHV010000087.1, from coordinate 6,750 downwards.
TGATCATCGTCGGCACGATCCCGGCCGCGATCCTCGGGCTTGCGCTCGAGCACGCCTTGCGTGACCTCTTCGCCTCGGCCCAGTCAGCGGCGGCCTTTCTGATCGTCAACGGGATCCTCCTGCTCGCATTCGAGAGCTTGCGGCGGCGGCCGCCTCGTCGCGGCGACGGCGAGGGAGATTCCGATCCTCGCATCGCCAAGATGAGCTTCAAGCAGGCGCTGGCGATCGGCACCGCGCAGGCCGGCGCCCTGATCCCGGGCATCTCGCGCTCGGGCATCACGATGGGCGGCGGCCTGCTCAGCGGCCTCTCCAACGAGGACGCGGCGCGCTACTCCTTCCTGCTGGCGACGCCGATCATCGCCGCGGCGGGGTTCCTCAAGCTGCCGGATCTGCTCGGCTCGGCCGGCGACGGCGTGCGCGGCCAGGCCCTGATCGGCGCGATCGCCGCCGCCTTCACCACTTATCTCGCGGTCAAGTTTCTGCTCAAGTTCTTCAAGACCAACCGGCTCACCCCATTCGGCATCTACTGCATCGTGATGGGCACCTTCTGCACCCTGGTCTTCGCTCTGTAGCGAGCCTCAGTGGGTCCACCGCAGGGCCGAGACGCTGACCCTTCGATAACGGTGCAGGGAGCTGTTGCGGCGCGGCCTCACGCGGTGTTTGCGGCGTGGCCCAGGGGTCGGCGCGCTGGCCGCGGTCGGCAGGCCGTTGACCTGGGGGGCGACGGCATCGGTGCCGATACCCGTAAGCGTTATCTGCGAGCCGCCTTCCGAGTCGCCGAACAGGCCGAGGCGGGCGGTCTTCACGCCGCTGCTCAGTGGGCGGAAGTTGACCAGCAGGGTGCAGGTCTCCTCCGGGTCGAGGAGCAGCCCGGTGCAGTTCTCGTCGAGCAGTTGGAAGCTTCCCACGGCGCCGCCGGCGATCACCGCGATGAAGGCGCCGCCTGGGTAGTTGCCGCTGTTGGTCACTTCGATCGTCCTCGTCACCCCGGGCGAGCCGACCGCGGTGGCCCCGAAATCGGCCGGGTCGGAGACCGGACCGATGATCGCGCGGCCGCCTTCGCCGCTCAGGCCGGCGCTGAAGCTGGTGCCCCGTTCCGAACCGGCGCGCAGCTGTACGTCGTAGGAGATCGCCTCACCGGGATTGAAGTTGACCTGCACCGAGCAGGTGTCGTTGGGGTTGAGGTTCGCGCCGAAGCAGCTGCTCTGGCCGAGCCAGAAGGCGTTTGAGCCGGGGCCGACGATTTCCAACGAGTAGATGGGCGCGATTGCTTCGCCGTCGTTGCGCAGTTGCAGCGTCGCCTGGTTGGCGTTGGAGTTGGTCCGCTGCAAGCCGAAGTCATAGTTGCCGGGGAGGAAGGAGAGCTGCGGCAGGGCCGGTTCTTCGATCGGCGCAGGCGGTTCTTCGATCGGAGCGGCGATGCCGGCGGCGGGCAAGGCAAGCACCGCCACGCAGAAAGCTAGGAGGGTGGCCGCGGAGGTGATTCCCGCGCGGGTTGGCTTGCTTCGGCGTGAGAGCATGGACGCTTCATCGACCACTGCGCTCGTCTATTTGACGATGCGAGAAACCTTTCAACCGGGAGACGGAGATGGCGACGATCACGCAGCGGGAGTCGGAGCAGGTTGAGCGGGCGAACGCGGCGGGACGGACGCCGGTGGTCTTCATCCACGGCCTCTGGCTGCTGGCCGGCAGCTGGGACCGCTGGGCGGCGGTCTTCGAGGAGGCCGGCTATGCAGCGCTGACGCCGGGCTGGCCTGACGACCCTGAGACAGTCGAGCAGGCGCGCGCCAACCCCGACGCCCTCGCCGGCAAGGGCGTCGTCGAGGTGGCCGACCGCTTTGCCGAGGTGATCGGCGGCCTGACCAGGAAGCCGGCGGTCGTCGGCCACTCCTTCGGCGGCCTGATTGCCCAGATCCTCGCCGGGCGCGGTCTCTCGGCGGCAACCGTCGCGATCGACCCCGCTCCCTTCAAAGGGGTACTGCCGCTGCCGCTCGCGGCCATCCGCACGACCCTCCCTGTCCTCCGCAACCCGGCCAACCGCCGCCGCGCCGTCACGCTCAGCTTCGAGCAGTTCCGCTACGGCTGGGCCAACGCGCTCGGCGAGGCGGAGGCGCGACGGATCTACGACGAGTTCCACGTCGCCGCGCCGGGCAAGCCGATCTTCCAGGCGGCGGTGGCCAATTTCAACCCTTCCAGCGAGACCAAGGCCGATACCGGGAACCCCGAGCGGGGACCGCTGCTGATCACCACAGGCGGTGAGGACCACGCCGTGCCAGCGGCGATGAGCAAGGCCGCCTATGGGAAACAGCGCCGCAACCCCGGGGTGACCGAGCACGTCGAAATACCCGGCCGCGACCACTCGCTGACGATCGACGACAGATGGCGCGAGGTCGCCGACACCGCCCTGGCCTTCGTCAAGCGCTTCGCCTGAGGCGGCCGAAATGCCCCTCAGCGACCGCGTTCGCGAGTGGAGGCAACGGGGCGAGAGCAGCGAGTTCCGCGGCTACTCGATCCACACCTTCCGGCAGCAGGGCCCCGGTCCGCTGCTGCTGCTTCTGCACGGCTTTCCCTCCAGCTCATACGACTGGCGGCTCTTGTTGAGAGAGGAGACCGAGCGCAACGTGCTCGCCTTCGACTTCCTCGGCTTCGGCCTCTCCGACAAGCCGCCCAACCACGACTACAGCCTCTTCTGGCAGGCCGATCTGACCGAGGAGCTGGTGCGGCGCCAGGGCGGCGGCCGGCCCGTCTTCGTCCTCGCCCACGACATGGGGACCTCGGTCGCCAACGAGCTGATGGCGCGGGACATAGAAGGAAAGCTGGAGATGGAGCTGGCCGGCGTCCTGCTCTTCAACGGCAGCATGGTGCTCGAGCGATCCAGCCCGACGCCGGCACAGAAGGCGCTGCGCAGCCGCGTCGGCCCGCTCGTCGCCAGGCTCTCCAGCGAGCGGGTCTTCCGTCACCAGTTCGGCTCGGTCTTCTCGGCGGCGCACCCGCTGACCGATCGCGAGGGAATCGACCAGTGGTCGCTGATCCGCTACAACGGCGGCCGCACCCTCGGCCACCGCCTGATCTCCTACATGGACCAACGCGAAGAGCACGCCGAGCGCTGGCACGGTGCGATCCGCGACTGGCCCGGCGAGCTCAGCCTCGCCTGGGGCCTGCAGGACCCGGTGGCAACGACCGACGTGCTCGCGGCGCTGCGCGAGCTACGCCCGTCGGTGCCGGTCACCGAGCTTCCCGAGCTGGCGCACTACCCCCAGCTCGAAGACCCGCGCCAGATGGCCCACGTGCTGCGCGGCGTCATCTAGCCAGCGCAACCGCGACCGCCGTACCGTCGATTTCAGGTATTTGCCGCCGCCCTGTCGATCTGAGCGCTTGCCGTTCGTCGTTAGGGTGAGGGCGGCGAACGGCGCTGCTGACGAGACAGGAGGAACCGAGATGCAGTTCATGCTTGCTTTGATCGCCGAGGAGCGCAGCTGGGAGGACGTCACTCCCGATGAGGTGAAGAAAAACCTCGCCGAGATGGGCCAGTTCAACTCAGAATTGATGGAGGCGGGCGCCTTCGTCACCGGCGCCGGACTGCAGGAGCGCGCCACCGGCACCACCCTGCACTACGGCGACGGAGAGCCGCTCATCACCGATGGCCCCTTCGCCGAGACCAAGGAGCAGCTCTCCGGCTTCTGGATGATCGACGTGGAAAGCCTCGACGACGCCTTGGCCTGGGCCAAGAAGGTACCCCTGACCAGCGGTCACGTCGAAATCCGCCCGATGGTCACCGGCGGCAAGGAACTTCTGGAAAAGGCGGAACGCTCGTAGCCGGCGCTCGCGACAGCGTCGTCGACCGCACCTTCCGGCACGAGTCGGGACGCGCGGTCGCGACGCTGATCCGCGTCACCGGCGACTTCGATCTCGCCGAAGAGGCGGTGCAGGAAGCCTTCGTCGTCGCCTTGGAGCGCTGGCCGCGCAAGGGGGTGCCGGCCAACCCCGGCGCCTGGATCACGCAGGTCGCCCGCAACGGGGCGATCGATCGGATTCGCCGCGAGGGTGTGCTGCGCGACAAGGTCGCCGTGCTGGAGAGGCTGGAGGCCCTGCACGCCGAGCCCGAAGCAGTACCGGGCGAGGGTCTGGGCGAGATCGCCGACGACCGCCTGCGACTGATCTTCACCTGTTGCCACCCGGCCCTGGCGATCGAGTCGCGTGTGGCTCTGACCCTGCGCAGCCTCGGCGGCCTCAGCACAGCGGAGATCGCCCGCGCCCTGCTTTCCGGCGAGAGCGCGACCGCGCAGCGCATCGTCCGCGCCAAGCGCAAGATCGCCGCCAACCAGATTCCCTACGACGTGCCCGACGCCTCCCAAATGCCCGAGCGCCTGCCGGCGGTCCTCGCGACGCTGTACCTGATCTTCAACGAGGGCTACCTGGCATCCAGCGACGAGTCACCGGTCCGGACCGACCTCAGCGGCGAGGCGATCCGCCTCGCCCGGGCCCTGGTCACGATGCTGCCGCGCGAGCCGGAGGCGATCGGCCTGCTGGCGCTGATGCTGCTCACCGACGCCCGCCGCGCGGGCCGGCTCGATAAGGCCGGAGAGCTGGTCCTGCTCGAGGACCAGGACCGCTCGCTCTGGGACCGCGAGCAGATCGCCGAGGGCCTGGAGCTCTCGCGCACAGCCGCAGCCGGCGGGCCCGCCGGTCCCTACACCGTGCAGGCCCGGATCGCCGCGGCCCACGCCGAAGCCCCGAACGCAGCCGAGACCGACTGGCCGCGGATCGCGCGCCTCTACGCCTGGCACGCCGAGATCGCGCCCAGTCCCGTGGTCGAGCTAAACCGTGCCGTTGCGGCGGCGATGTGCGACGGGCCGCTGCGGGGCCTCGAGCTGATCGAAGCGATCGACGGTCTCGACGGCTACCTGCCGCTGCACACCGCTCGGGCCGACCTGCTCAGGCGCCTCGGCCGCTCCCGAGAAGCGGCCGAGGCCTACAACCGAGCACTCGAGCTGAATCCGGGCCTGGGCGAGCGCCGCTTCATCGAACGCCGGTTGGCGAGCTGACTTCGCCTTCACTCGCCGATAGGGCGAAGAAAGACAAAGTCAGCCTTCTCTCAGCCGACCTCTGAGTAGGCCGGCTCGCGCTCCTCGATCCGCTCGGCAGCCCCTTCGGACGCCACCTCGTGGCTCGGCATCGGCGCCGGCTTCAGCACCGTCACAGCGATCACGGTGGCGATCGCGACCAGGGCGGCGCCGACGAGGTAGGCGAGGTGGTAGCCGGAGTTGAGCGCGGCGAGCTGTCCGGCGCCATCGGCGAGCTTGTTATCGGTGCGCTGGGTCGCCAGCGTTGCCAGGACCGCGAGGCCGATTGCGCCACCCACCTGCATGCTGGTGCTGACCACGCCGGAGGCGAGCCCCGAGTCCTCCGGCGTCGCCCCGGACATCGCCAGCGTCATCAGCGAGGGGAAGGATGTGCCCACGCCGAGCCCGACCAAGAGCAGCGGCGGCAGCAGATCGGTGAGGTAGTCGCCATCGACCGGGGTGCGGGCGAAGAGCAGCAGGCCGATGCCAACCATGATCACGCCGGGGATCAGCGTCGTTCGGGGGCCGAAGCGCATGATCAGCTTTTCCGAGAAGCCGAGCGAGAGAGTCCCCATCACGATCGTCGTCGGCAGGAAGGCGAGGCCGACTTGCAGCGCGTCGTAGCCGAGGATCCGCTGCAGATAGAGCGCGCCAAGGAAGAACATGCCGAACATCCCCGCGACGAGGAAGGCCTGGATCGCGTTGGCCCCGACCACGTTGCGTGAGTGGAAGAGGCGCAGCGGCATCAGCGGGTTCTCGATCCGCGTTTGGCGGACGATGAAAGCGGCGCCGAGGGCGAATGAGATCGCGCTCAGAATCAAGGTCTGGGCGGAGCCCCAACCGTGCTCGCTGACGCCAAGGATGGCGTAGACGCCGATCATCAACGAGCTGGTGATCAGAGCCGCGCCGGGAATGTCAGCCCCGGCCTCGAAGCCGAGGCCGGGCTTGTCCTCGACCAGGCGCCGCGCGCCGTAGGCGGTGGCGATGCCGATCGGCAGGTTGATGATGAAGATCCAGTGCCAGCTGATCGCCTGGGTCAGGACACCGCCCAAGAGCAGACCGATCGAGCCGCCGGCGGAGGCAACGAAGCCATAGACGCCGATCGCTTTGGCTTGCTCGCGGGGCTGCGGGAACAGGGTCACGATCATGCCCACGGTCACCGGCGAGGCCATCGCGCCACCGACGCCGGCGAGGAAGCGGTCGCCGATCAGCATCGCCTGGTTCTCAGCGGCGGCGCAGAGCAGCGATGCGGCGATGAAGACGCTGAGGCCGATCAGGAACATCCGCCGCTGGCCGAGCAGGTCGCCGAGCCGGCCGGCCAGCAGCAGCAGGCCGCCGAAGGGGATCAGGTAAGCGTTGACGACCCAGGCCAGACCGCTCTGCGAGAAGCCGAGACTGTCCTGAATGGTCGGCAGGGCGACGTTGACGATGGTCACGTCGAGGACGATCATCAGCATCCCCGCGCAGAGGACGTAGAGCGCCAGCCAGCGCTTTCGGTCGGTGTCGTTGCCTGCGGTTGTAGTTGCCGTCTCGGCGGTCACGAGGACCTCCTTCTCGTCGCTTGCCTGTGCTTGCGGGCACCCTAGCAAATAGTTGCGAAGTACAATGATCTGGTTGCAAATTTGAACCGACCGGCATAGACTCCCGGTATGGCGACCAAACGCTCATACGGGGAGGCGTGTCGATT
>JAJKHV010000086.1 GCA_021154855.1 Solirubrobacterales bacterium | reverse complement strand
TGAAAGCTCTCGGTGGCCAGCGACGATTCGGCGGGCGCTTGAGGCGGCGGCTGGCAGGCATCGCCTTCGCACGGCGGCGTCGGCGGAGGCGGTTCAGGCAGGCCGCCGTCCACGCGGGCGTCGTAGGCGTCTGAGTTGTTGTCGGTGTCCCAGCCGACCAGCTGGTCGCGGGTGGTGAAGAAGACATCCGATCCGCTGGGGGTGGCGTCGAGGAAATAGGAACCTTCGTCTCCGGTTCCACGCGAGATCAGGTGCAGTTCGCCGTCCTCGTACTCATAGACGTCGGACTTGCCGTTGGAGTCGCGCGGGGCAAGTCCGCGGCTCGTTTCGAAGAAGACCTGACCGCTGTCGCTGACATTGTTCAGCGGGTGGTTGACCGGTTTGGATCCGTATAGCAGCTTGCTGAGGCGGATTTCCCCATTGGCGGGAAAGGCATCTGAGACGCAGGAGATGCAGTCGAGCACGCCGGTGACGGCGTCGTAGCGGTAGAGCTCCTTGCGCCCTTCGTTGTCGAAGCTGGTCAGCTGCGCTGCCGTCGGGAATACGGCGAAGCGGCCGTCGCGGCTGATGCGGGCGGGCCTCATGTCTTGGAGCCCGCCTATGTTGGGCGCGCTCCAAACAGGCACGTCGCGCGGGTCGCCGGTCGTCCTGTCCTGCAGAGTCCCTATATAGGTGACGGTAGGTGAGCCATTGGTGTCCTGCCATAGGAAAAGCTTGGGGCCTGGTGCTTCCGAGGCACCTTCGACGATTTGGTTGTTGGCCACGAAGTAGACTCTGTGTAGGTCTTCGCTGGCGCCCAAGATACCGCCCGCGAGTTTGAAGCTTTCAAAGCCTCCATCGACGTCGGCACCCTGGGGCGCCACAGAGTCGCGGTCTTCGGAGACCAGGGTCAGCTTTTCGCCTTCGGGTCTGGTGAAATCGTAGAGATAGAGATCGTTCGTACTATCGGTGTCGGCATCGACCAACGAGTTAGCGGTACTGAAAAGCACTCTGTTGCCATGGGCTGCTTCCGCACTTTGGAACCTCGCACCGTCACCGCTCGCACCACCAGGCAGCGTTCGCTCGGATACCGAGATTGGCACGGTGTCGACGCCTTCTTCCCGCACGTATAGTGTCTGACCTCCACCCAGGCTGAGCACATATGGGACAGCGAAAAACAGTCGCCGGCCGTCGTCAGACACGGCGTGATCGAAATTGCCGTTAATGGCGTTACTGGCGACGGCGCCTTTGACCGGTTCGCCGTTTGGCAGCACGGAAGCAAGGCTGAGCACGCCTTCGTGCCATTCGTATGCACAGTGTTCGCCACCGTTGCCAGCGCAGGGTGAGTCGGCTGTCAGGGGAAAGACCGAATCTATCGCGAGCTTGCTGAAGTCAGCCGAGCCCCAGAGGAAGCCATCGCCGTCCTGCATCGCACTCATGGTTCCGTTGAGTAGCTGAAATGAACCGGTTGTCGTATCGCGCATGTAGATGTTGGAGCCAAAGGGAGCGTTCGGATCGAGCGTGCCGGTCAGCGGACCCTCCTTCCATGCCAGGACTCCCTTCGACAAGTCGGCCGTGAAGCCCGTGAAGCCCTGATACCCGACGCTGAACCCGCCTCCGGGCGGGGTAATGCTGACCGTCTCCCAGCCGGCCGATGTGCGTGTTGCCAGGTAGCGGATGCCGTCGACCCCGAGGGAGGTCTGGGCGCCGGCAAAGGGACCCAGAGATCGAAAGAGGAGCCGATTGCCGCTGACCGAGGCCATCGCCCCCGCTTCCGTCACGTCGTTTCCGTTCTTGTCAACGGGCGATACCTGCTCCCATATCCGGCTGTCGGGAAGCATCGAGCTGCCGGTGCTCGCGGCGGCGGTCCCTGAGACGAGCACAGCGGCCATCAAAATTGCAATTACCGGGAGGGCGCCGTAAATCGTCCGAGGCGCCATACCTGCTCCCTGTGCACTACCCCTTGTGCCCTGTGCATCACTCAACATATCGGTTCTTCGTCTTCGCACGACGCCGTCACGGCCCAGGTCCCAAAGGCGAGAGCGAGGTTAGCCGGTTCTGGAGCGGTAAACCGGAAGACAAAGCCATAACGGCCCAATACCGCGATCCCGCTTCGAAAAACGTTTTGATAGGCAGTGGTGCGGTAGAGGCAAAACCAGCCGGGTGTTGCTTCAGGGCTTTCAGCGCTTCCAGGGCAGTGCACCGGATCTTCAGCGGGATCACCCATGAGTTCGGGGCGCGGAACCACACGGAGAGGGAAGCTGATCGGAACCAGGTATTCACTCTGACCCTGGCCGGAAAGGGACCAAACACCTGTCTCGGTATCGCCGGGGCCAAGTTCGGTTCCTCCGGCGGTTCCGCCACTTTCCCCACTTCCGTTACAGGCGTACTGTTTGCTGCCCGAGCCCTGGACTTCGAACCAGTAGCCACCCTGTTCGCAGTTTTCGCCCACAGGCTCTTTACCGCTCACCACACTCTTCCCGGGGAGGCCGTTGATGCCATCGACGCCGTTCTTTCCGTTGGTCCCGTTGCGACCGTTAATGCCAGCCGGGCCTTCGGGGCCTTCGGGGCCGGTCGGTCCCTGGGGACCACGAGCGCCGCGGGCATGGTTCTTGCCGCTGGTGCGAGCGAGGTCCCCGGTCTTGGCGTGTTGCTTGCCGGTTGAAGCGGTCAGAGCCCAAGCGCCTCCACCGAGGGCAAAGACGAGCGCCACGACGGCGACGATAAGGCCGGCCTTGCCGAACGGTTCGCGCAGCTTCGAAATCATTTGTATCCAGCTCCTCTATTGGTCATCGTCCGGGAGGTTCTGCCTCGAACGCCGGGCGGGGAGTCGATGCTCCCCGCCCGGCCCGTGGCCCTAGGGTGCGGTCACCGCCCAGCTTCCAAGGCCGAAGGCCGGTGATCCGCTGACGGCAAAGACCGCGCCGTTTTTGTCCGCGGTCACGCTTGCGCTTTCGAAGCTCCCCAGCAATTCGGAGATGTACATGCAGAGCTTTCCGGGGTCCGCCGCCGGCGCCGACACACTGCCGGGGCAGCCCGGTTCATTACCGCCGGAGGGAACGACAATCACTTCGCTCGGCGCTGCAGCCAGCGGGATATTGAACGAGATTGCCCCTGCCGCAGTTTCCGATACGCCCGCCGCCCAGTGCCCGTAAAGGCTTTTTTTGCTCGGCAGCGTTTCGGTGAACCCGGTCTGGCCGTTTTCGCCTTTTTTGCCGTTGCAGACGAGCGTCGTGGCGCTGCCTGATTTGACTTCGAGGCCGCCTTCGGTGCAGGTCACGCCGGCGACCGGTCCTTTGGAACCTGAAAACGGAGTTGCTTCTGCGCCTTTGCCCGGGGCACCGGCGCCACCGGGCGTGCCGGTGTCACCCTTGGCTCCCGGGTCACCCTTGGCGCCAGGGGCGCCGGCCGGACCGGTCCCCTGGAAACTCTTGGCGATTGCCTTCACTTCCTTCTTTTGCTTCGAGGTGAGAGCACCGGAGGCGGCGAGAGCCGTCCCGGCGAGAGCCACCACCAGAGCGATGACCGCCACCACCATGCCGGCGGCTCCGAAGCGATCCTTGAAATTCGTCAACATCCGCTGGCCCACGGTCGTTTCTGCGGCCGATGCCTTCGCGTGGCGTCTCACGTAGCTCTCTCCTTGTCCCGTGAGCCCCCCGCCCGCCGCTTCCCTGTTGCGGCTTCCTCGAGGCTCGGTTATGTCCCTGTGGTGGTGCTAGGCGTTAGCCATACCGTCTTCGTACCTATGAGAAGACGAGCGGGATGTAAACACGCTCGTTTGCTTTTGTCAAGGTACGCACATGGTATGGATGATAAAAGCGCTTATTTGCAGCGCCTTTGCGTCCCAATTTTCGATCAGGTAGGACTCAGCCGCTGGCTTGCTGGCGCCGCGACTCGAGTTGCTGGCTGTCTTCGGGCTCGAAAGAAAGCACCCGGCCCTCCTTGGACCCGGGCTCGCTCGGCCGGTAAAAAGCGAGGACATATTCGAGGAAGGGATCGACCAACTCGCGCAGGTGCTCTCCCCTGCCCCGCAGCACATCGCTGGCGACCCGGGACGCTAGGCCGCCGACGATCACCTGCTCGACCTCAGATGCAGGTACAGCCTCTGGCGGCAGATCGGGTGCAGCCGAGCGCAGCAGGGTGCCGTAACGCTGCAGCCAGTCGTGATAGCGGAGGGCGATCTCGTTGCCCGCCGATGGCGCCTCGACGAAGAGAAGGCGCGCCAGCTGTGGTTCCGCAGCGAGAGCGGCCAGGGCGGTTTCGAGGGCGATGCCGACCCGCTCCTCGAGAGTCCCCCCCTCATAGCAATTGACCGACAGAACGTCGAAGAGGCGCTCGTGGCCGAGCTCATGGGCAGTGGCGACGCACTCCTGCTTGTCGCGGAAGTTCTTGTAGAAGGCGTTCCTGGAGACGGCGGCCGCCTTGACGATGTCGGCAACCGACATAGCTTCGTAGCCGCGCTCCGCCGCCACCGACGGCACGGCCTCGAGCAAGCGCTTGCGCTGGTCGCGCAACACCTCGTCGGGCGCCAACGCATGGCGCCCACGAGGCAGGCGACGAGGGATGGCTGATTTGGAGCTGGCGCTGGCCTTGGCCATGAGTCACAATACGGTCTATCCGTTACGCGTACAGCTTAGTTCTTAAATATGGCCAGGGTCAACGCACCGTCGCGTAGCTATAGAAAAGGCCCGCTCTAGCGGGCCTTTCCGCGCATCTCAACTCAGAGGCTCGGGCGCATCTGGCGCAGCCTTTTGACCCGCTCCTCGATTGGGGGGTGGGTCGAGAAGAGGCCGGCGATGCCCTTGCTGGCGAAGGGCTTGACGATGTAGAGCGGCTCGGCGGCCTGGTTGACCTGCATCGGCATGGCCGTGGCGCCCTGCTCGAGGCGCAGAAGGGCACTGGCGAGGGACTCAGGATTGCCGCAGATTTCCGCTCCGCCGGCGTCGGCGGCGTACTCGCGCTGGCGCGAGATCGCCAGCTGGATGATGCTTGCCGCGATCGGCGCCAGCATCACCATCGCCAGCGAGGCGACCAGTCCGAGGGGCGACTCGTCGTCGTCGCCAAACCAGAGCAGCATGTAGGCGAGGTAGGTGATCGCCGCGCCGATCGCGGAGGCGACCGACTGGATCAGGATGTCGCGGTTGCGAATGTGGGTCAGCTCGTGTGCCAGCACGCCGCGCAGCTCGTCCTCGGACAGAAGTTTGGTGATGCCGCGAGTGACCGCGACGGCCGAGTGCTTTGGGTTCCGTCCCGTCGCGAAAGCGTTTGGCTGGTCCTGGGGAATCATGTAGAGGCGCGGCATCGGCAGACCGGCGCGGGTGGTCAGTTCGCGGACGATCTCATAGAGGCGCGGCGCCTCGGATTCCTCGATCGGCTTGGCGCGGCTCATCGCCAGCGCCATCTTGTCGCTGAAGAAGTAGGAGCCGAGGTTGATCAGCAGGGCGATGCCGAGAAAGAGCGCCGCCGTGCTGGGGCCGCCGATCAGGGCACCGATCACGACGAGCAGGCCGGAGAGGCCGGCGAGCAGGATCGTCGTACGCAAAGTGGCGCCGAGAGTGGACTGCTTGGTGGTCTTCATGAAGTCGTTGCTCCTCCTTCGCGGGGCTCTTAGTCACATCCATTGTCACTGGCAAGCCGGCCGATCGCCATAGGTGGCAACCCCCGAGAGGGGCAGTGGAACCACCTAGGCTTGCCCGATGGAACTGGTGAATCCACGATGACACTCGTCGCGATGGTCGTACTTGTGGCGGCCGTGGCTGGCTTGGCTTTCAGCCTGCTGATGACCCGGCGCCGCCGCGCTCCCCTGGAGCGACTGATCGAGGAGATGGAGAAGGTAGACCTCGGCCGCCCCGGGCCATTGCTGCCTCGCTCGATAGATGGCGTTGGCGAGACCGAGGAGGTCGAGCGCATCGAGCTCGCCTTCCTGCGGATGATGCGGCGCCTGGAAGCCGAGCGCCGGCGAGCAGGAAGCGCAGCGTTGCAGGCGCAAGAGGAGGAGCGGACTCGGCTCGCACGCGATCTCCACGACGAGGTCAACCAGTCGCTGACCGGCTTGCTGCTGCGGCTCGAGGCGGCTCGGGAGGCAGCGCCGCCCGAGCTCGAGGCGGAACTGGCCGAGACCAAGGCGCTTGCCAATCAGGCGATGCGTGAGCTGCTCTCCCTCGCCCGCCAGCTCCGCCCCACCGCGCTCGATGACCTCGGCCTGAAAGCGGCGATCGCGGGACAGGTCGAGCAGCTCTCCCGCGGAGAGATCGAGGTCGAGTTCAGCGCCGACGGCGACCTTTCCAGCCTCGACGATGATGCCCAGCTGGTCGTCTACCGGGTCGCCCAGGAGGCGCTCTCCAACGCCGCCCGCCACAGCGGCGCTCAACGTGTCGTGGTGAGCCTGCGGCACTGCGACGCGGACAGCGGCGTCAAGCTCGAGGTCAACGACGACGGCCGTGGCTTCGCCTTCGACGAGTCCGAGGGAGGACTCGGCATCGGCGGCATGCGCGAGCGAGCACTGCTGATCGGCGGCGAGCTGACGATCGAGTCGCGGCCCGGCCACGGCACGACGGTGCGACTCACCGTCCCGTCCCCGCCGCGCGACCCGGCTTAATCGCCTCACGCCGTTCGGCCACATCGCCGGCCAGCGCAAGCCTCGCGGCCAAGGCCTCCGCCACCTGAGCCGGCTCCTCGTTCAGCTGAAGTTCGGAGAGCCGCAGCACCTCGAATCCGCGGCGCATCAAGCCAAGTTCACGAGCCCGATCATCCTGAAACGCAACTTCGCCGCGGTGGTAGAGGTAGCCGTCGGTTTCAACCACGAGCCGCCACTCTCTCCATAGGAAGTCGACGAGGTAGGGACCGACCCGCACGTTGACCTCGGGTGGCGGCAGCCGGTGCCGGCGGCAAAGCCGCACGAAGTCTCCCTCCAGGTCGCTGCGCGTCCGAACCCTGGCGTCCCTGTAACCGATCGGCAGCCCGAACACGTTTGCTTGGCGAATCGCCTTGCGCAGCTCGTAGCCACCGATAACGCCGCTGCGGCGGGTTGAGATCGCTTCGCGAAGATCCGCAATCGTCCGTTCTGGCGTGGTGACTGGGATTCCACGGTGGAGGGTTACATCGCCCGACCGGAGAGAAAGCGAGCGGTGAACGCGAATCCCGGCGCGCCGGGCCCTGCCCCCATCGCCGGCGACGATGACATCGCAGGGAACCCGATTGACCGGGAGCAGGTTCCACAGCGACAGCGCGCTGCGGTGGCTAACGGCCGCTCCCCAGTGATCGAGGACCGCCCCGCCGCCGCGCGGCCCTCCCCCGAGCGCCAGCACGGCCGCCATCCAGCGGGCCTCCGGTGACAGCGCCAGGTGTCCCAGTGCGTAAACGCCCCGATGCACGCGGTGAAGCTGGCCCAAGGCCGCCCTCCCCCGCACCGCGTCGTCGCTGACTCCGCAGCGACGCAGCTGCCCGATCGAGACCAGCCCATATTGCCTTTCGGCGATTCGCGTAACCAGAATGCCACTGGGCTTGGCGACTTTTCCGTCCATTTCACGGATAAGTCGCCAAGCCCTCCGGTCTCACCCCCTCCCGACTGGAAAACTGGGTGGATGCTTCGCGTGCTGATCGCAGACGACCACGGGATCGTGCGCTCCGGAATTCGGCTGCTGCTCGAGCGCCAGACCGACATCGAGGTCGTGGCCGAGGCCGCCGACGGTGCCGAGGCCCGTGAGCTGGCGATACGGGAGCGGCCCGATCTGGCAATCCTCGACGTCAAGATGCCGAAGCTGACCGGCCTGCAGGCGACGCGGGAGATCCGACAGCAGGCACCCGAGGTGTCAGTGTTGATCCTCTCGATGCATGACGACGAGCGCTATCTGTTCGAGGCGCTGAAGGCCGGCGCCTCCGGCTACGTGCTGAAGGCGCAGGCCGACACCGACCTTCTGGCGGCGATCCGGGCGGTCGAGCGGGGGGAGCCGTTCCTCACTCCCGAGGCGCAGCGGACGCTGATCAAGGACGTGCTCGAGCGCGGCTCCAGCGGCGAGGAGGAGCTGACCCCGCGCGAGGAGGAGATCGTCAAGCTGGTCGCCGAGGCGCACACCACGAAGCAGATCGCCGAGCTCCTCCATCTCTCCGAGAAGACGGTCGAGAACCACCGCGCCAACGCGATGCGCAAGCTCGGCATGCGCGACCGGGTCGAGCTGGTCCGCTACGCGATCCGCCGCGGCCTGATCGAGCCGTAAGGCTCGGCCGGCGGCGCCGCCACCAGCCTGGAAGCGATCCGGCCGGTGGTGCGATTTTGATTGACTGAGGCCACCTCGATGGAGACCGCGAGCACCTCAATGGAAACCGCTACCGGAGAGTTCAGAGAGAAGCGCTGGCTGGCACTGATCCTGCTCTGCTCGGCACAGTTCGTAGTCGTCCTCGACGCCTCGATCGTCAACGTGGCGCTGCCGACGATCGGCAAAGCGCTCGATTTCTCGCAGGAGAATCTGCCCTGGGTCGTCAACGCCTACGTGCTCACCTTCGGCGGCTTCCTGTTGCTCGGCGGCCGCACCGCCGACCTGGTCGGCCGGCGCAAGGTTTTCATGGCCGGCCTGCTGCTAGTCGCCGTCGCCTCGCTCGCTGCGGGCTTCGCTGCGACGGAGGGGCAGCTGATCGCCGCCCGCGCCGCGCAGGGCCTCGGCGCCGCGATCATCTCCCCGGCCGCGCTCTCGATCGTCACCACCACCTTCAGCGACGGCTCGGAGCGCAATAAGGCGCTGGGCGTCTGGGGCGCGGTCGCGGGCTCGGGCGGGGCCGCCGGCGTCCTCCTTGGCGGCATCCTCACCGATGGCCTCGGCTGGGAGTGGGTCCTCTGGGTCAACGTGCCGGTGAGCTTGATCGCTTTCGCGCTCTCGCCGCGGTTGCTTGCCGAAACGCGCATGGAGGGCGAGAAGCGGATCTTCGATGTCGCCGGAGCAATTACGGTCACCGCCGGCCTCTCAGTCCTCGTCTACGCGCTCGTCGACGCCAACAGCGCCGGCTGGGGCTCGAGCCAGACGATCGGCCTGATCGGGCTCGCGGCCCTCCTGCTAGCGGCCTTCGTCGCGATCGAGCTGCGCGCCACGAAACCGCTGGTGCCGTTCTCGATCTTCCGGATAAGGACGCTGACCGGCGCAAACGTGGTCGGCCTGCTGGTCGGCGCCTCGCTCTTCTCGATGTTCTTCTTCATCTCCCTATATATGCAGCAGGTGCTCGGCTACAGCGCGATCCACGCCGGGCTCTCCTACCTGCCGCTGGCCCTGGTGATCATGGCCTCGGCTGGGATCGCCTCCCAGCTCGTCACCAAGCTCGGCTACAAGCCGGTGCTCGCCGCCGGCCTGCTCTTCATCGTCATCGGCCTCGCCTGGTTCAGCCGTGTCTCGGTCGGCGGCAGCTTTGCCACCGACATCCTTGGTCCCTCGCTGTTCGCGGCGGCCGGGCTCGGCTTCGCCTTTGTGACGACGACGATCGCCGCTGTCTCAGGCGTCGAGGAAAACGAGGCCGGGCTCGCCAGCGGATTGATCAATACCTCCCAGCAAATTGGCGGGGCGCTCGGCCTCGCGGTACTTTCCGCCGTGGCGATTTCCGCCACCAGCGACGCGGCGTCCTCCGGTTCAAATCACCTCAGCGCCCTGACCGACGGCTTCCAGGCCGCCTTCCTCGGCGGCTCGCTGATTGCGCTGCTCTGCTTCGTCCTGACGTTGGTCCTAATCCGCGGCAGCGACAGCCGCGCGCACGTCGAACTCGGCAACCAGGCAGCGACCGAATCCGCATAACCGACCGCTTCAGTAGGATTTAGGTCAATGTTGTTCTCGACCAAAGCCGAGTACGGGGTCCGCCTGATGGTCGAGCTGGGCCGCCAGCCCGGCTCGCTGCCGATCTCGCTCAGCGCCGTCGCCGAGGCGGAGCGACTGCCGCTCTCTTACCTCGAGCATCTAGTGGCGAAGCTGCGCAAGGCGGGCCTGGTCACCTCCACCCGCGGGGCCCACGGCGGCTACCGCCTGGCCAAACCGGCGGAGGAGATAACGATGGACGCCGTCGTCGAGGCGTTGGAAGGGCAGATCGCCCCGATGGAGTGCTTCCACGACGCGCCCGATGGCAAAGTGCTCTGCTCCCACGAGGACGACGGCGACCACGCCTGCGCGACGAAGCTGCTCTGGACGCGCGTGCAGGGCGGCGTGACCAAAGCGCTCTCGGGCACGACGCTGGCCGAGCTGGTGGAGTTCGGCGGTGGCGGCGTCGAAGCAGAGCGCTCGGCGCCGGTCGGCACAGCCGCCTGACGCGAAGAACCTTCCAAACACAGAAACAGGAGTGAAATTGGCTGAGCTGGAGATACGCAACCTGCACGTGAGCGTCGAGGACAAGGAGATCCTCCGCGGCCTCGATCTCGACGTCGAGAAGGGCAAGGTCCACGCGCTGATGGGCCCGAACGGCTCGGGCAAGTCGACCCTGGCCAACGTGATCATGGGGCATCCGGCGCTCGAGGTGACCGAGGGCTCGATCAGCTTCAAGGGCGAGGACATCACCGAGGCCGCGCCGGACGAGCGCTCGC
>JAJKHV010000085.1 GCA_021154855.1 Solirubrobacterales bacterium | reverse complement strand
TGACCGAGGTGAGAGGCGCCTCGAACGCCAAGGCGAAGCGTGAGCTCGGCTGGCAGCCGAGCTACGCGAGCTGGCGGCAGGGCTTCCGCGACCCGGAGGCACGCGGCTAGCACCCTGCCTAGGATGGGCCTCATGGCCGACCTCGACGCCGCCAGGCAGACCCTGCTCGCGGAGGTGCGCGAGCACTCCTTGGTGATCGGCGAAGTGACGCTCTCGAGCGGTGCCGTAGCGCAGTACTACGTCGACGCGCGCCGGGCGCTACTGCGGCCGGCGGGGTTCCTTGCCGCCGGCGAGTTGATCGCGGCGATCGCGCTCGAAGCCGGCGCGAGCGCCGTCGGCGGCCCGGCGACCGCGGCGATTCCACCGTCCTGCGCGGCTCTCGCGGTCCCGGCCGGCCATGGCCTGGTTGGCTTCTTCGTCCGCAGCGAGCGCAAGCAGCACGGCCTGCAGCGCTGGGTCGAGGGGCCGGTCGAGGCCGGCGATCGCTGCCTCGTGGTCGAGGACACGGTCACCTCCGGGGGCTCGACGGCGAGCGCAATCGAGCGGATCGTCGAGCAGGATCTAGAGGTTGTCGGTGTAGTTGCCGTCGTCGATCGGCTCGCTGGCGGTGGGGAGAGGATCGAAGCCGCGGCTGGCGCGCCATACCGTGCTCTCCTCACGATCGACGAGGTCTACCCCGACCGGCCTGACCGGGGCTGAGCTGGAGCGATGGAGCCTGACGCCGTCGAGATACGGGTCCTCGGCTGTCTGATTGAGAAGCAGCGGACCACCCCCGATGCTTACCCGCTCTCGCTCAACTCGCTGCGCCTCGCCTGCAACCAATCCACCAACCGCGAGCCGGTGGTGGACTACGACGAGCAGACCGTGGTCGAGGCCCTGCGCCGCCTCGCCTTAAGGGGTTGGACCCGTCTCGCCAGTGGTGCCGGCAGCCGTGCCCGCAAGTACCGCCACCTGCTCGACCAAGCTTTCGGCCTTGCCGAGGCCGAGGTTGCATTGCTCGCGGTGCTGATGCTGCGCGGTCCCCAGACTCCAGGTGAGCTGAAGCAGCGTGGACAGCGCCTGCACGACTTCGATGACCTCGTCGCCGTCCACGATGCGCTCGAGCGGCTGGTCGAGCGTGACCTCGTTGCCCGGCACGAGCGCCGACCAGGCCAGAAGGAGGACCGCTACGAGCAGCTGCTCGGCGGCACTGCGGTGGAGTCAAGGGAAAGACCGACGAGCGTCGCGGCGATAACCGATGAGCTGAAGGACCCCCAGCCAGATGAGGCGGACGGCAAAGAACCAGCGGAAGAGCTGACCCCCGCCGAAGACCGCCTCACCCGCCTCGAGCGGGAAGTAGCCCAGCTCCGCACCGAACTCACCGCCCTACGCGCCGATCTCGGCGACTGACTCGCCGCTCGCTCGCGATGCCCCGAGCTGGATTCGAACCAGCGGCCTACTCCTTAGGAGGAAGCTTTTGTCAAGCTCGATTTTTGGCTCATAGAGCCGATTTGGCTTGCTAAGCCAGATTTCGAGAGAACACAAGATGACGTGAGGGGACTTCTGAGGTCAAATCTGTTCCTTCCTTTGTTCCTACCTATCGTTGCCAAACAGATAGCTGACGCTGATCCCGCCGGCGCCCTATGCGGGAAGGAAAGCCGCGCTCGGGTCCGGCTGGAGCGCCGGCTGCTCCTGGGCGGCGAGGGGCAGCTCGGTGACGGCCCAGCGTCCGGTTCGATGGAGTTGGTAGCGATTGGTGGCGACCAGGCTCCGCACCGACCCGCCGACCCGCTCGCCGACGTAGCCGCCGATCACCGCCGCGACCAAAGTCAGCAGAGGGTTGCGCGTGGTCGCGCCCGTCGCAGCGCCGCCGCCGCACAAACCAACGATTGCGCTACGCCGCCTCGCCTAGCGACCCCTACTTCGAGGTCGGCCTGGACATGCTTCGTGCCACCTCCCGCTACATGGCGCGCAACGGCATCGCTCTGCCGGTGATCCCGGTCTTCTGCGCGCGGCTGCAGAGCTTCGGCCCCGAGAAGGCATGGCGCGAGGGCGTTGACCGCTTCGCTTCGGTCGCCCTCGACCTCGGGCCGGAGGCGATCGCGGTTTGCCTCTCTCCGGCCGGAGCCCTGAATAAAGACTCCTACAACAAGGTCTTCCGCCTCTTCGCCGCCACCCGGCGGGCGAAGCGGACCGGCACGAGGGTCTTCGCCTGGCGTCAGGGGATCTAATGGTCCCGGCCTCGTCGCCGCCGGCATCGACGGCTACGAGACTGGGATCGGCACCCGCGAGCAGTGCAACCTGGCGCAGGTCGTCGGCTCGCGAAAACCGCCGAAACCCGGCAAGAAAAACAAGGGAGGTGCCGGCCCCGGCATCTACCTCGAGCCGCTGCGGCGCAGCGTTATTTCCAAGGTGGGGGAGACGCTGCTCGGGCACCGCTCGATGCGGCCGAAGCTGATGTGCGACGACGAGCGCTGCTGTCCCAACGGTGCTGCCAGCACCCTTGATCAGCGTCGCCACCACGCGGTTCGCTCGCGCTCGCGCGAGCTGGCGGCGATCGAACACCAGCCCCACATCAGCTGGAGGCTGCATCAAATTGGCAAGGATGCCCGCATGGCGGCCGCCATCTCCGTCCAAGCCAACGAGGTGCTGAAAGAAGCCAAGGTCAAAGAGCGGATCGGTGTTCCCGGCTACGAGGCGCTCGCCGGGGTGATGGACTTCCTCCAGAGTGCGGCGGAAGAGGCCGAAGCTGCGTAGGTCTCCAGACCAGCGCTTGGTCGGGATCGTCGCTCACCCGGAAGGGCGGACGAGCCAGGTCACTCGATCTACACGCGATAATCGAGACTTGGCCCCGGTAGCTCAGACTGGATAGAGCGGTCGCCTCCTAAGCGACAGGCCGCCGGTTCGAATCCGGCCCGGGGCATTTTCTTTTCACGCGACGGCAACCCAGAGGTGGCCGAGCTAATGCCTCTCGTGCTTGTCGACCTTCTCGTAGGCAGCGGCCAGATCGTGGAGGTTTGCATCCAAGCCCGCGCTTAGGAGCCGCATCACCAGGAGCCACCCCGGATTGTTTTTGCCTCGCTCGATGTCGCTTACCTGGCTCTCGGTCATTTCGGCGCGGCTGGCTGCCTCGATTTGCTTCAGGTTGCGTGCTTCTCGAAGCGCCTTGAACGCGGCGCCCAGACGCCATAGCGCCGGGGGCGGGGTGTCGTAGCGGGCTCGGGGCACGAGCGCACGCTGCCTGTCTGGGCCGTTCCGCACTTATAGAAAGAACGAAGTAAGCTGATTGCGGGAAGCAAATTGGGCAGGAGAGGTCAACGGAAGGTCAGTTCGATGACGCACCGACATCTCGTTAAGAGAATCAATCGCCATTCACGTTCGGCCGCCGACAATTATGGTCGGCCGCCCGCGTCCCAAGGATGGGCCGCGGGCGGCCATCTTTCCTTAGCGGTGCTTCACGGTCATAGCCGGCAAAACAGGCATCACTGGCGTGATCGTCATCCCTCTCACCTCCCTCTGTCGTCAGCCCCGGCGCTTTGCCGGGTCCAATGGGAGGGTAAGAAACTTCTGAGTAGTCGTCTAAAAGCGAGTGGGCTAAGCCACTACATCCAAAAACTCTTAAGCTCCGGCGCTCGTTTGGCCAGAAGACCTTGATCGGAGGGGGGAGTCGATGCCGCGACCGGGAACTCGCCAGCCGGCCGCAGAAAGAAAGAAAGGTGCCGCAGACGAGGGGACTCGCAAGCCGGCGTCAGAGAGGAAGAAGGGGGACGCCGACGCGATCGTCTACGCATTCGGGCACTGGATAAGGCTCGAGGCGCTAGCGATCCTTGCTGAGGGCAAATTCAGCGTTGCAGAAGTCGCTCGGATGATCGGGATAAGCGTGCCCCGCCTGAGTGGCCATATCAACGGCTTGTACGACCACGGCTGCATCGAATCCATGGGAGAAGACACGTCCGGGAACGCGAACGAGCACTTCTATCGGGCGGTAGTGCTTCCGCGCATCGACGACGAGAAGTTCCGGGAAATGTCTCCAGTCGAACGCCGCGAGTCTCTCGGCATTGTCACCCAGGCAGTCAGCGCCGAGACCTTGGCCTCTATCCGTGCGGGGAAGCTGGACGACGACGAGAACGCACGGGTTATTGGCCGCTATCTATGCGTCGACGCCCAAGGGAAGGACGAAGTGCAAGAGCATGTGCTCGATGTGTATGGGCAGCTCATCGACATCAAGGTCAAGAACGCCCACCGCTTGTCCAAGTCCAAGAAAGCCGGAACGACAACGATCATTTCCGTGACCGGCTTCGAACGAAGTCGGTCACGGATGCCGCACACGGAGAAAGCAACCGCTCGGCGTATAGCAACGGGACGGGGTCGCAAGCCGGTCGCCAAACGAGAAAAAGACATTGCAGATGCCGTGGCCTATGCCGCTGGGAACAGAATCAGGGTTGACGCCCTAGGAATCCTCGCCGAGGGGAAGATCAGCGTCGCCGAGGTCGCCAACCTCCTCGGTGTCGATCTGAAGAGGTTTAGTGACCACGTACGCCACTTGTATGACTACGGCTGCATTGAAGACGTCGGGACCGAGAAGGCCAGAAACACAAATAAGCACTTCTATCGGGCCGTGACGCTGCCTCGTATCAGCATCGAGGAATACCGCAGCCTGTCATTTGAAGAGCGCCGCGACGTCATTGGCCTCATTGTCCAAAGGGTCATTGTCGAGACCCTCGCCTCGTTTCGAAGCAGGAAGCTAGAGAACGATGAGAGGGTGCAGTTGATCTGGGATTGCCTCAACCTCGATGGCAGGGGTAAGCAGGAAGTAGCCACCTGCTTGACCAGGGCAGACGAACGGCTATTAGCCATTGAAGCCTTGAACGAAAAGCGCCTTGCCAAGTCCGGCGAGAGCGGCATAGCAATGGTGGCTTCACTCATCGGTTTTGAGCGCAGTCGGCCCGGCCGACCGGATGCCGGCTACGACTCTCCCAGAAAAATCTGAGAAGTAACAAATGACGCACTTAAGAAATGACGATAGACGGAAGCGTTTCGATCTGAAACTCTCCAACACTCAGGACTGGATTAACTGCTTCGGTCGTTAGCAAACCGAGGGAAGTATCCGAGTATTGGTGCCCCGAATGACTAGGTATCTCCCGGTCATTCGGGGCGTAACCAGTCACATGTTAAGACAACGAACTTCCACCCAGCGGAATCGCGCCGCCGCCACTTCTCTAAGTCGGCGGCGGCGCGTGTCTGCACTACTCCGTTTGGTCGATGGACGGCGGGAGAAGACGACAGGCGGGAGCGGGCGCACTCTAGACCGGGCTGCCCCCGCTCCCGCCATCGTCAATCAGACCAAGCGGGCAATCGTCGCCGTGATGCAGCAACTCGACAGCCCCGTGACATCCACCGAACTTCAGAAGATTTGGGCAGAACACAAGGATCTAGGGATTTTCGAGTATCACCTTTGCACCCTCGTGAAGGCCAGGGTTGTGGAGGTCGCTTACGGCCCTGAACTTCACTTTCGCCTTGTGAGAGGGGCATAACCATCTGTTAGGGGGCGGTGCCGATAGCGCTCGCGCCAGCTACCAGGCGCAAGGAGCCCCCAGGGGCTTTGGCAGGACTACGACAACACAAACGGGAGGACGTTTTCGTGAAGGGGATCAGACTTGTTGGGGCGATCTTGGCCATGTTGCTGGTGCTCGGCTCGAGTATGGCGCTCGCTCAGGGAGACGAACCGGAGGGTGCCGAAGACGGCGCCGCTCTGAGTGCTGCCCCCCAGGCCGAACCGGGTCCTGAAGTCGTCGGCGACCGCACGGCGTCCTCCCAAACGTTTCGCCTAGACAGCGGCGCGCTGGCGACCCGCGTCTACCAAAGCCCGATCAACTACAAGGACACAAATGGGCAGTGGAAGCCGATCGAAGACGATCTCGAAGAACTTCCAAGCGGCGAGCTCACCAACGGCGCCAATAGCTTCGATGTCAGCCTGCCCGAACAGCTCGGAGACGAACCCGTACTGCTTTCGACCGACGATCAGTGGGTCTCCTACAACCTGCTCGGCCCGACGGCCTCGCTCGAAAGCGTGGATGGGAACGCGGCCCGCTACGAATCGCAGGCCGGCGTCACATTCGACCTGGAGAGCTTTAGCAGCGGGATTAAGGAGAGCATCATCCTCGCCGACGCCTCCCAGCCCAGCAGCTTCGACTTCGAACTGGATGCCTCCGTGGGTCTGACCCCCACGGTGGCCGGCGATGGCTCGCTCCAGGTCCGCGACCAGGATGGAAAGCTCTTCGCCGTGCTGCCGGCGCCCGTGGTGTCAGACAGCGCCCCCGGAAGTTCTCCTAACTCCAACGCGGTCTCCTATTCGCTTTCAGAAGTGAGCGATGAAAAGTGGCGACTCACGGTCGCGGTCCACAAAGGCTGGCTAGAAGCTCCTAACAGGTCGTGGCCGGCGAAGATCGACCCTTCTGTGGTAATCCCAAACAGCTATTTCGATTGCTCGATCGGCAATCTTCCGGTGCCCAACGGCACCTCAAGTTGCTCATGGTCACCGGGCGTAGTCACGGATCCGCTCGAATACAATCCAAAAGAAGGCGCGACGAGTCGCGACTTGCTTGCGTTTTACGAACTCTCGGGGATACCAAGCGGCGCCTCGATCTACGGGGCGACAGTCGGCCTCTACGCGCCCGCCTCATCCGAAAATACCCAG
>JAJKHV010000084.1 GCA_021154855.1 Solirubrobacterales bacterium | reverse complement strand
GTGATCTTCGCCGCGGGCACCGGCAACCCGTTCTTCACCACCGACACGGCGGCCGCCCTGCGCGCCCTGGAGATCCACGCCGAAGCGATTTTGATGGCCAAGAACGGGGTCGAGGGCGTCTACGACTCAGACCCAGCGACCAATCCCGAGGCCGAGTTCATCCCGGCGATCAGCCATCGCGAAGCGATCGAGCGCGGCCTCAAGGTGATGGACTCGACCGCGCTCTCCCTCTGCATGGACAACGACCTGCCGATCTACGTCTTCAACATGGGAGACGCGGGCAACATAGATAGGATCGTCAGCGGCGAGAGGGTGGGCACGCTGGTCTCCAGCGCGCCCGCCGGATGACGAGAACGGGGGGCCAGTGGAGCTGATCGACGAACTGCTCGAAGACGCCAAAGGCCGGATGAGCAAGTCGGTCGATTCGAGCCGCGGCGAACTTGCCACGGTGCGGACCGGTCGTGCCTCGCCTCACCTGCTCGATCGCATCATGGTCGACTACTACGGCGCCCAGACGCCGCTCAAGCAACTCGCCAATGTCGCCACCTCCGACGCTCGCCTGCTGACCGTGACTCCCTTCGACAAGTCCTCGATCGGTGCGATCGAGAAATCGATCCAGGAGTCGGACATCGGCCTGACGCCTAGTAACGACGGCAACGTGATCCGGCTCCAGGTCCCTGAGCTGACCGAGGAGCGCCGTCGCGAGATGGTCAAGGTCGTCCACGGGGTCGCCGAGGAGGGACGGGTCGCGATCCGCAATATCCGCCGTGACGTGATGCAGGACCTGCGCGACCTGAAGAAGGAGGGCGAAGCCGGCGAGGACGACGAGCGCCGCGCCGAGTCCGCCCTGCAGAAGCAGACCGACGATGCGATCGGCGAGATCGACGTTCTCCTGAAAGGGAAGGAAGAGGAGATTCTGGAGGTGTGAGTGCCTCCGCGCGCTACGTGGCGATCATCACCGACGGCAATGGGCGCTGGGCGCAGAACCAGGGGTTGCCTGTCGTAGAAGGACACCGCGCGGGTGCCGACATCGTCAAGGCGCGGCTGCGCGATGCGGTTGAGCTGGGGATCGAGGAGCTGACCGTCTTCTCCTTCTCGACCGAGAACTGGTCGCGGCCGGCCGAGGAGGTCTCCGGCCTGATGGCGATGTTCGACGAAAGGATCCGGGCCGAGACCCCGGAGCTCGACGCCGAGGGTGTGCGGATGCGCTTCGTCGGTCGCCGCGAGGGCGTGGCGCCGGAGCTGGTCCAACGCATGGCCTGGGCCGAAGAGACGACCGCCGCCAACGAGCGGATCACGCTTTTCGTCGCCTTCAACTATGGCGGCCGGGCGGAGATCGTCGACGCGGCGCGAACCTTCAAGGGAG
Source organism: Solirubrobacterales bacterium (assembly GCA_021154855.1). GTDB lineage: Bacteria > Actinomycetota > Thermoleophilia > Solirubrobacterales > 70-9 > VRUE01. The sequence continues at coordinate 17,976 of JAJKHV010000084.1, read as the reverse complement.
ATTCCGAGGACGAATTCCGCAACCACCTCTACGCACCCGAGATGCACGATCCTGACCTCCTGATCCGAACCAGCGGTGAGCAGCGGGTCTCCAACTACCTGCTTTGGCAATGCGCCTACTCGGAGCTCGTCTTCCGCGAGGAGCTGTGGCCCGACTTCGGCCGCTCCGCCTTCGAGGAATGCCTGAGCGAGTTCGAGGCGCGCCGCCGACGCTTCGGTGCGAGGGCCTGATGCAGGACCTCTTCGACGACGATCTCCTCAATCAGGAGCCAGCGCCGAAACCGCGACCTCGGCCGCCGCGCAAGCGCAGCAAGGGCGCCGCCAGGGGCGAGACCGCCAAGCGGATCCTCTTCGCGATCCCGTGGGGCATCTTCGCGATCGCGATCACGGTCGCCGGTGGCCTGGTCTTCGCAATCGCGATGATCGGCATCGGCATCCTCTGTCTGCGCGAGTACCTCGAGATGACGGAGCAGGTGCGGCCCGTACAGCGCGCCGCCTACATCGCCGTCGCGGCGCTGATCCTCGCCGCCCACTTCGGCACCGCCTTCAACGTCCTGCTCATCCTCGCCGCCTCCTTTCCCGTCCTCTTCTTCTTCGGCGCCGACTCACGACATCGCGACGGAATCACGATGTCGATGGGCGTCACGCTGCTCGGCATCGTTTGGATCGGCATTCCACTGGTCCACGCGGTATTGCTGCGCGATCTGCCTCACCACGGGGCGGCATTGTTGGTCGACGTGCTCGTCGGCACGTTCGCCGCCGACACTGGCGCCTACGCGACCGGGCGGATGTTCGGTTCGCACAAGATCGCGCCAAGCCTCTCGCCCAACAAGACCCTCGAGGGCCTGGTCGGCGGCTTCCTGATCGGCACGATGGCCTTCTGGTTCGCCGGCCTCTACCAGGACTGGCTCTCCGGGACCGATGCCCTGATCATTGGCGCCGCCGTGGCCGCGGTCGCCCCGGTCGGCGACCTCTTCGAGTCGATGTTGAAGCGCGACCTCGGCAGGAAGGACACAGGCACGCTCTTCGGCCCTCACGGCGGCATCCTCGACCGCCTGGACGCGGTCTTCTTCACCGTGGTCGTCGGCTACTACCTCTCTGTCCAGCTGGTGTATTGACGGGACGATTCCGGCAGGGGTTCCACTTAACTTTTTGGATGTAGACGGCCTTGCCGGCGCCGCATCGCCGGCGCCCAAAAAGTACGAGACGTTCCACCCCTGCCGGAATCGTCCCGCCCGTATGCTCTCGGTGATGAGAGAGGTAGCGATCCTCGGGTCGACAGGTTCCATTGGCGTCCAGGCGCTCGAGATCGTGGCGGCGTCTGACGAGCTCGACGTGGTCGCCCTTGCCGCCGGGTCGAGCTGGGAGCGTGTGCTTGCACAGGCCGAGGAGCACGGGGTGCGCGCGGTTGCCTTCTTCGACGACGACGCGGCCAGGCAGGCCCGCGGCGCCTGGAGCGGGGAGGTGCTTTCCGGCGAGGAGGGAATTCGCGAGCTGATCATCTCCTCCGGCGCTGACATGGTCCTCAACGGCATCGTCGGCGCCGCCGGGCTGGGCCCGACGATCGTCGCCCTCGGCGAGGGAATCGACGTCGCCTTGGCCAACAAGGAGAGCCTCGTGATCGGCGGCGAGCTGACCATGGCGCTGTCGGAAGCGACCGGAGCGCGGCTGCTGCCCGTCGACTCCGAGCACTCGGCGCTGTTCCAGCTGATCGGTGCTGAGCGGCCGGGGACGGTTGACAGGCTGGTCCTGACCGCATCCGGCGGGCCGTTCCGCGGCCGCACCGACCTCGACGGGGTCAGCGTCAGCGAGGCGCTTGCCCACCCGACCTGGAGCATGGGTGGGAGGATCACGATCGACTGCGCGACCCTGATGAACAAGGGCTTCGAGGCGATCGAGGCCCACCACCTCTTCGGTATCCCCTTCGAGCGGATCGACGTCGTCGTCCACCCGCAGTCGATCGTCCACTCGCTGATCGACCTCAACGACGGCGCCAGCCTCGCTCACCTCGGTCATCCCGACATGCGGGTGCCGATCTCCTACGCTCTGCACTACCCCGAGCGCGCCGACGTCGAGGTACCGAGGCTGGATCTCGCCGCGGTCGGCACGCTCAGCTTCGAGCAGCCCGACCTCGAGACTTTCGCCTGCCTGCGGCTCGCGCTCGAGGCCGGCCGCGCGGGGGGGACCGCACCCTGTGTTCTCAACGCGGCCGACGAGGTCGCGGTAGCTGCCTTCCTCGACGGAAAGATCGGCTTCACGGCGATTGCAGCGGTCGTCGAACGCGTGCTCGAGGCAATGCCGGCGCTGACACCAACCCACTTCGAAGACCTCTTCGCTGTCGATGCCGAGGCCCGGCGCCGCACCGAAGAGGAGGTCGGCGGGTTGGCACGGGTATGAACTGGGTCCTGATCTTCCTCGGCTTCTCGGCGCTGATCATCCTCCACGAGGGAGGGCATTTCTTTGCTGCGAAGGCGACTGGAATGCGGGTCGAGAAGTTCTTCCTCTTCTTCGGCCCCAGGCTGTTCTCGGTGAAACGAGGCGAGACGGAGTACGGCGTCGCGGCGATCCCGGCGGGCGGCTACGTGAAGATCAGCGGCATGCATCCGGAAGACAAATTGCCACCCGGCGAAGAGCAACGCGGCTACTACGAACAGCCGGTTTGGAAGCGGATCGTCGTGATCGGCGCTGGGCCTGCGGTCAACATCGTGCTCGCCTTCGCGATTCTCTTCGTGCTGGCGCTGGGCGCCAGCGATCCGACGCAGACGGTTGGGAGTATCAACCCCGGTTCACCCGCTTCGACCGTCCTGGAGCCGGGGGACCGAATCCTGGCCGTTGACGGAAGGTCGTATAGCGGCCAGGGCTTGGCCGAACGCGAGAAACGTTTCGTCGGGCGGATCGAAGCTCACAAATGCGCCGGCAAGCAAACGGACGGCTGCATCGCGTCTACTCCTGTGACGCTGCGGATCAAGCGCAAAGGAGAGGTGCGGACAATTTCGGTCAGACCGGAATACCAGTCCAGATATGGAGGGCCCAAGCTGGGCTTCCACTACGGCGAGGTCCCGGCGAATCTCAATGCTGCTGGAGCAACCAAGCGGGCGGCCGACGTGATGTGGCTCGTGGCCAGCAAGACCGTGACCGTCTTCGCAAATATTTTCGATTCCGAGCAGCGCAAGGAAGTTTCAGGCGTGGTCGGAACGAGCGACGTTGCCAATCAGACGATCGACCTGGGTGCCCGTGATGCCCTCGCGTTGCTCGCCCTGGTCAGCCTCTCGCTCGGTCTGATCAACCTCTTTCCCTTCCTCCCTCTCGATGGGGGCCACATCTTCTGGAGCTTGGTCGAGAAGGTGCGCGGCAAGGCGGTCCCGTATCGGGTGATGGAGCGAGCCGGAGCACTCGGTTTCATTTTGGTCATAATGCTCTTCTTCATCGGCTTGAGCAATGACATCGGCCGCCTGACCGGCGAAGGCTTCAACGTCCGTTAGCGTGTTCGCACGGTTGGCGGCACCGGTGCTGTGCCTGCTCGTGGCAGCTTCGATTGCTTCGGGGCAGTCGGCGTCCGCCCAAGCGTCACGGGGCGCGCCCTCGGTTTCGGTCGCTACCGGCACACAGTTCGACCAGGCCCGTCGTTTCTGGACTCCGGAGCGGATGAAGGGGGCCCGGGGGTTGCAGGTCCACCTGCCCGGAAGCGCTGAGCTCGGGGATGGGACTCCAGGCAGTTCGGGGCTGACCACGCTGCCAGGCGAGAGCACCGTCCCGACGGAAACGATCGCCGATCCGACCGCTCCCGGCGTCAGCCAGAACGGTGTGGTCTTCGTCGTCGGGCGCTTCGGGACGCTCGGTCGCTGTTCGGGCACGTCTGTCAACGCGCCCAGCTTCAGCCTCGTGATCACAGCGGGGCATTGCGTCCATGAGGGCAGGCACTGGATGGGGACGAAGTGGGTTTTTGTTCCCGGCTATCACCATGGCGAGCGGCCATTTGGCGCCTTTGTCGCCAAATGGCTCGGTTCCACTCCGCAGTGGATCAAGTCGGAAAACTCGAACTACGACGTCGGAGCGGCCGTGGTCTCGCGTAACGAACGCGGACAGCGCCTCGCCGATGCGGTAGGCGCCGACGAGATCGCCTGGAACCTTCCTCTCGATCAAGTCTTCGACGTCTACGGATATCCGGTCGCCGAGCCCTTCGACGGCGCCACCCTGCAGCACTGTGCGCAGACGCCCTACGAGGGCCACGCCTTCTTCTCCTTGCTCACACCCGGGCCCCTGGACCTCGCGGTTCACTGCGAAATCAGCGCCGGCGCCTCCGGCGGCGGTTGGGTCATCTCGGGCAACGTGCTCAACGGTGTCACCGCCGACGGCTATCCCGAAGACGACACGAATTACGGGCCCTATTTCGGCAAGGAGGTGGCGAGGCTGTACGGCAGGGCGGCGAAGGTCAAGTGAGGCAGATGGCGCGACGTCGAGGCCTCCTTGCTCTGGCATCGGCCTTTGCGATCCTGCTGGCGATCCCCGCAGCGGCGTCGGCGAGCCGGGGGTTCGACCTGAGCTTCCAATTCACCGCCAAAAGCGGTTACAGGATCACCGTCGGCGGCTATGACGCAACGGCCGTGCTTACCGCAGCGAAGTCCGCGCCCACCCACGGCCGCCGGGCCTGGAGCACTTACGTCGCTCGTGGAAAGGTCAGCCCGACCGCGATTCACGCCGGCTTCGGGGCGCTTGGGCACGTCGACATGCGCTTCCATCCATCCGGTGGCGTCACCTACGGCAAGCGCCACCACCACTGCATAGGGGCGGATCGGTACACCATCCGTGCCGGCACCTTCGTCGGCTCGGTTAGCTTCCGCGGAGAGGGCGGCTATGCCTCGGCAGACGTTCGCCGGGTGAAGGGCAGGGAAGTCACGCCGCGTTTGCTGAGGTGTTTTGACTCGCTCTCCGAGGAGCTGGACAGAGGCGGTCGAAAGCACAGCGCAAAAAAGCATCCCAAGGTGACGCGGCTCTACTCCTTCCTCCGCTCTGGCCTGACAGCAATGTTCTTCGACGCCAGCGAGCGCGGTGGTAGGGCTGGGTTCGTGGCTGAGATGGAGCAGACCGTCGGCTCTTTGGGGGTTTTTCGGGGAGTGGGCGTCCGGGCCTCGCCCGCCACCTTTGCTTTCGACAACGCGCTCAGCTTCGCCGCCGTTACGCCGCCGCCGCCGTTCAGCGGCTCAGGATCCTTCCAGCGCGCTCCGAGCGGCACCAAGAGCCTGACCGGCTCTCTTGCGGTCTCCTTCCCTGGTGCCCCCAACGTGTCGTTGACCGACCCGCGTTTCAAAACCCAGCTGACCCGCAGCTGGTAGCTAAGCGCGTCCTGCCGTCACCTTGAAGGAGTAAGCGGCGGGTGAGGGGTCGAGCCTGCCGGAGTCATCGCGGGCGCGAACCTCGAACCTATGCCGACCGGGCGAAAGCCTCGCGGTTGTGAACGGCGAGTGGCAGGCCCTGAACGGTCTCGAGTCGAGCCTGCACTGGAAGGTGGAGCCGGCCTCGTCGGCGGCGAAGGCGAAGGTGGGGGTGCCGTCCCGGCTTCTATGTGGGGGCTTGCGCTTGAGGTTCGTCTGGGGCGCTCCGCGCCCACTTGGGTTGCCAGCGCCGCCTGCACCGCCAGGCCCTCCGCTGTTGGGTGCGCAAGCCTGCTCGGTCGGTGCCGTCGAATTCGCTCGTGGACCGGGAGAGACAGCCGAGAAGTCAGCAGCGCTGTTGTCGTGATCGTCGGTCGGCTCGAGCAGGGTGGCGCAACCTGGGGCAATCGTGCGTTGCAGCGCCATGCCGTCGGGGATGGCCGGAGCCGGGTTGCCGGTGCCAGGGAGTGGGCCGGCGAAGCTGCCCCAGGAGACGCAGTCGATTTCTTCCCAGCAGACCGCCCCGCCGGCGGGATCGAGCTGGCCCGGGGAGAGCGGCTCGTCTATTGCGGTCGGGAATTGCGTCGCAACTTCCGGAGTCGCGATCAGAATCGTGCTTTGGTTGGCGCTGCCGGGCACGTTGGAGGCGAGGAAGTTTTCTTTCAGCAGTCCGCCGCCGGCGCCGTAGGTGGCAAGGACGTGTCCGCCGACGAAGTTCTGGCCGCTGCGCCACATCTGCAGCTCGACGTATTCAGCGTTTGGGAAGGTCGTCGAGCCGGCGTAGATCTCGCGAATCGACATCTCGTGGAAGGTCGCTGAGGCCGAGCTGGCAGCGAGGGCCGATACGGAGACGATCAAGCCGACTATCCAAAGCAGTCTGCGCACCCTAGCGACGCTCCACCTCGAACCGCAGGACTGCTGGGCTGGGATCGGTGGCGCCATTGGATAGGGCGCGGACCTTCAGCGTATGCGGTCCGAAACCGAGCAGCTTGGTCGTGAACGGTGAGCGGCAGCTCCGCAACGGACCGCCGTCGAGCTTGCACTGGAACGTCGCGCCCGGGGTGGTCGAGTGGAAGCGAAAGGTCGGCGTGCGGTCATGGGTCCTGGCTGGCGCCTTGGAGAGCAGAGTCTGCGGGGGTGGTGGGCTTGCGGGCGGGACGAATGGGAGCGGCGGCGAAGCCAGTGGCGGCGGCGTGCTGGGAGCGATGACCTCGAAGCTGTATTCGGCTGGACTGGGGTCTTTGTTGTTGCTTGGGTCAACCGCTCTCACCTTGAAGGCATGGATGCCGGTGCCGAGGCCGGTGTAGGTGATTCCCGCGGCGGGACAGGAGGTGAAGGAGGCGCCGTCGAGGACGCATTCGAAGCTCGAGTCCGGCTCGCTTGATTCGTAGGTGAATCCGTCGCTGGTGCTGGTGCTTGGCGTAGACGGTTTAGAGATGATCGTTGTGTTGGGTGGGGTTTCGTCGACGAAGGTCGTATCGACGGTCCACGTCCAAAGGGCTGGGGTCGGATCGGTGCCGGTTGGGTTGACGGCGCGGACTTCGAAGCTGTGGCTTGCTTCGCTGAGACCTACGTATTCGATGCCGCTGTTCGGGCAGCTGCCGAACGCCGCTCCGTCGAGCCGGCATTCAAAGCTGGCTTCGCCGGCCGGTGTCGCGTGGAAGGTGAACGACGCCGTGGTGGCTTTGCTCGGGTTCGTCGGTTTTGCATCGATCGTGGTATTCTGGACCGGGGGGCAGGTGTGCTCGACCGGCGTCGTCGCGTTGTTGCGCGGCGCCGGTTCCACCTCGCTGAAGTCGGTGGCACTGTCATCGCTGTCGTCGGTCGGCGGAGCGTCGAGGAAGGTGGCGCAGCCATTGGCGATCGATCTCCTCAGCGCCTTGCCGGCACTGACACCGCCGGGTGAGGCCGGATTGCCCGCTTTCAGCGCCGGCACGCGGGCTGGGAGCGGACCGCTGAAGTTGCCCCAGGCCACGCAATCAGGCGGAGCGCCTTCGATCCAGCACACCGCGCCGCCGGTCGGCGCGAGGTTGAGGCTCGCATCGGTCGCGTCGGGCGCCGGCATTTCGTCGAAGTGGGTGGGGTATCCGTTGTCGGCGACCAAGATCGTCGCCTGGTTGGCGCTGCTGCTGACGTTGGCGGGCAGCGGGAAGTCCTCGTTGACGCTGCCGTTGGCGTTGTAGGCGACGAGGCGATGAGTGGCGACGAAGTTCTGGCTGGCGGCCCACATCTGCAGCTCGACGTAGCTCGCGTCGTCGGCGCCGCCGGGGTAGACCTCCCGAATCGACATCTCGTGGAAGGTCGCCAGGGCGGATGGGGCGAAGGCGAGCAGGACCAAAGAGGTGAAGGCGGGCACCGCGAAGCGAGCCCACCTTTTCGTACCGAGCCTCCTCGCGAGCCGACCGAGTTGCGCACCCATGCGTTTGTGCATACGGGGGATCGCACGATCGGGTTCAACCGCCCAGGGAAGCGCTGGCGCTAGGCTTGCCATGTGCCATCCAAGCGCCAGATATTCGTTGGTGGAGTCCCGATTGGCGGCGGTGCGCCCGTCGCCGTGCAGACGATGACCAAGACCGAGACTGCCAACCTGGCGGCGACGATGGAGCAGATTCGCAAGGTCGCCGATGCGGGCGCTGACATCGTCCGGGTGGCGGTCCCGCGCGACGAGGACGTCGAGGCCCTGAAGACGATCGTCGTGGAGTCGCCGATTCCGGTGATCGCCGACATCCACTTCAACCACACCCTCGCCCTCAAGGCGATCGACGCAGGGGCGCACTGCATTCGCCTCAACCCCGGCAACATCGGCGGTCGCGACAAGGTGGCCGAGGTGGCGAAGCGGGCGACGGCGGCCGGCGTGCCGATGCGGATCGGCGTCAACTCCGGCTCGCTGCCCCGGCACCTGCACGCGCTCGAGCGCGAGAGCCCGGTCGAGGCGCTGGTCGCCGCCGCGGTCGAGTTCGTCGAGCTGATGGAGGGCCTCGACTTCGAGAATTTCAAGGTCTCGATCAAGTCGACCAACGTGCCCAACACGATCGCCGCCAACCGTCTGCTGTCGGAGAAGATTCCGTACCCCTTGCACCTCGGCATCACCGAGGCGGGGACGAAGTGGTCCGGCTCGCTGAAGTCCTCGGTTGGGCTCGGCACGCTGCTCGCCGACGGGATCGGCGACACGATCCGGATCAGCCTCTCCACCTTCCACGCCGAGGAGGAGGTCAAGGTCGCCTGGGAGATCCTCAAGGCGCTGCAGCTGCGCGAGCGCGGGCCGGTGCTGATCGCCTGCCCGACCTGTGGTCGTCTCCAGTTCGACATGGACTCCGTCGTCGCCGAAATCGAGCAGCGGCTGGAAGGCTATGTCGAGCCGATTGAGGTCGCCGTGCTCGGCTGCGCCGTGAACGGGATCGGCGAGGCCAGTCACGCTGACTTCGGCATTGCCGGGGCCAAGAACGAGGGCCTGATCTATGCCCACGGCAAGCCATTGCGCAAGGTGCCGCAGGCGAGCCTGGTCGACACCCTCTTCGAGGAGATCGACAAGTCCCTCGACCGCGGCGCGGTCGAGTTCGACGAGGACGAGTCGCGCGAGGGGGCTGCCTGGCTGGCCAAGATCGAGGGGGAAAACGCTGGCGAATTGACTCCGGAGAAGATCGCCAAGATGGAGAAGGAAGCGGTCGAGAAGGGCGAGTCGGACAAGGTGCTGCTCGACGAGGATGTTTCGCCTACGGCGGGACGCCGGTTCACCAGGGCTTAGGCAGGCTCCCTGCGCGTAGGCGCGGCGGGTCCTGTCACCGATTTGGTACCACCACCCGCTTCGACGGGCGGGTCCTGTCGCGATGGCCCTCCCCCACATGCTCAGCCGCCGCTGCGCGGCGCCTTGCGCTGCGGGGGACCCCCGCCACCGCGCCACCCGCCCGAGTAGCGGATAGGTTTCCTCGGTGACTCGCTTTAGTCAGAGCTTCATTCCCACTTTGAAGGATGCGCCTGGGGATGCTGAGGCCTTGTCCCACAAGCTGATGGTTCGGGCTGGGTTGATTCGCCAGGTTGGGGCCGGGCTTTGGAGCTATCTGCCGGCCGGGTGGCGGGTTGAGCGCAAGGTCGAGGGGATCATTCGGGAGGAGATGGAGGCGATCGGCGCCCAGGAGATGCTGATGCCCGTGCTGCAGCCTTCCGAGGCCTGGGAGAAGACCGGCCGGCACTCGATCGACGAGCTGTTCAAGTTGGAGGACCGCAAGGGGACTTCGATGGTGCTGGCGATGACCAACGAGGAGTGCGTTACGCAGCACGTCGCTCGGGAGGTCCGGTCCTACCGGGATCTGCCCCTGATGCTCTTTCAGATCCAGACCAAGGAGCGCGACGAGCCGCGACCGCGTGCCGGAGTGCTGCGCACGCGCGAGTTCACGATGAAGGACGCCTACTCCTTCGATCGTGACGAGGAGGGGCTGGCTCGCTCATACGAGCTGCAGACCGGCGCCTACGAGCGAATTTTCGACCGCTGCGGACTGCGCTGGTATCGGGTTGAGTCCGACGTCGGGATGATGGGCGGCTCAGCTGCCCACGAGTACATGGCGCCCTGTCCAGGCGGCGAGAACGAGGTCGCGCTGGCGACGGGCTATGCCGCCAATCTGGAGATCGCCTCGGCGGTTGCGCAGCCTGTCGAGCTGCCGGCGGCGCTCGAGGCCGTCGAGAAGGTCTCGACGCCTGGCCTGGCGACGATCGAGGAGGTCTCCAATCACCTCGACCTGCCGGCGGCGGCGCTGATCAAGGCGCTGCCGGTGCTGGTCGAGGGCCGCGGCATGGCGATCGTCCTGATCCGCGGCGACCACCGCCTCAACGAGATCAAGCTGCGCAATGCCCTGGGAGCCGATTTCCGCCAGGCGCGCCCGGAGGAGATCGAAACCGAGATCGGACCCGTCGGCTTCATCGGCCCCGTCGGCGCCAAGGTGCCGGTGATCAAGGACGCGGCGATCATCGGCGACTCCTTCGTCGCCGGTGGCAACGAGCCGGACATCCACCTGCGGGGCGTCAGGCCCGGCCGCGACTTCCAATTCGAAGAGATGGACGTGCGCACGGTAGAGGCCGGCGACACCACCCCCGGTGGAGGCACGATCGAGATCGAGCCGGCGATCGAGGTCGGCAACATCTTCAAGCTCGGTACCCGCTACTCAGAGCCCCTGGGGGCCACTTTTCTGGACGACAGCGGGACCGAGAGGGCGATCGTGATGGGGAGCTACGGGATCGGCCCGGCGCGGATCTCCGCTGCCGCGATCGAGCAGGGCGCCGACGAGTGCGGCATCGTCTGGCCGCGCTCGATCGCACCCTGGCAGGTCCATCTCGTCTCGCTTGCCAAGGCCGGGGAGGACGCGCGCGCTGCAGCGGACAGCCTCTACGACGAGCTGCAGGACGCCGGGGTCGAGGTGCTCTACGACGAGCGAGATGCCGGCCCGGGGGAGAAGCTGACCGATGCCGAGCTGCTCGGCTGTCCGCTGCGGATCGTCGTCGGTCGCCGCGGTCTCGCCGAGGGCGTCGTCGAGGCCAGCGAGCGGAGCTCTGGGAGCGAGCACAAGCTGCCCGTCGAGAAGGCGGCCGTGCGGGCGCAGGCGCTGCTCCAGCGCGGCGATGGCTGATTCGGCCCCCTTCGGCCGCGGCCGTGTGCGCCGCCTCTTCGGCCTCGACCGCAGCGGGCCGCCGCCGCGCCAGGTCCGCAAGGGCGAGCCGCTCAATCCCTGGACGCTGCCCAACTTCGTCGGCTACCTCCGTCTGGCGGCGCTGCCAGTCTTCCTCGTCCTCGCCTTCGAATCCGGCGACGGCCGCAGCGCTCCCGCCGCAATCGTGTTCTGGCTGATCTCCGCCGGCGATTACCTCGACGGCCTCCTCGCCCGCGTCACCGGCCAGTACAGCCGCCTCGGCTCGATCCTCGACCCGGTCATCGACCGGCTGACGATTCTCTGCGGCGCGGTCGTCTGCTGGCACTTCGAGCTGCTGCCGCGCTGGGCCCTCGCCCTGCTCGCCGCTCGCGAGCTGGCGATGCTTGCGCTCGGCCAATATGGGTTGCGCCATGGGGTCGAGATCCGCATCAATTGGCCGGGGCGGCTTTCGGTTTTCCCAATCATGGGCGGCATCTTCTTCGCGATGGTCTTCGCCGGCTGGGTCCCGACAGCGCTCCTCATCGTAGGCCTGGCGCTTGCAGTCCTCGCCACCGTCCTATATGCCCAGACGGGCATCCGGGAGGTCCGCGCCTCCCGAGGCTGAGCTCGGCTTTGTCTCGCTGTCTCGAGACGAGCCGCGAAGTCAGCGCCTGCAAGGTTGCGGTCAGACGACCGAACCTTCAACCTTCAGTTGAACCTTTGGGGCGGCGCCTCCTATAATCGCCGCAGGCGGCCGAACGGAGGCCAAGACCCGCGAAGAAGGAGCGAGATGGAGGACACATTCCCCGATCTTGGTTCGCTCAGCGATGAGGAGCTGAAGAACCTGATCGACAGTCTTACGGAGGAGGAGAACGAGATCTCCTACAAGCGGCGCGTCCTGCACGGCAAGATCGACATCCTCCGCGCCGAGCTGGTCAACAGGCTGCGCAACAAGCACGAGCGCGGCGACACGATGTTCTCCGGCGACGACGTTGCCCAGCTGACCGAGATTCTCGCCGGCAAGGCGCAGGCTCCTGAGGACGATTCCGCCGCCTGAGGCGCAGGGACCAATGGCCATCCACTGTCCAGAGTGCGGCTTCGCCAACCCCGAGGGCGCCAACTACTGCCAGAAGTGCGGCGCCTTCCTGGGCGGTCCGGCCGAGGGCAGCGGCAGTGGGGACGAGCCGACGACGATGACCTATACGGTCGATGACACCGGCGAGATGCAGCCGGTCGACATCGACGCGACGGTCGAGCGCAGCGGGGCGGCGCTGGTGATCCGCACCGGCGGGGGTCGGGCAGGAGAGAGCTTCCCGCTCGCCGAGGACCGGGTCAGCATCGGGCGTAGCCCGGACGCCGGCGTCTTCCTAGATGACGTGACCGTCTCGCGCAACCACGCGCTGCTCGTTCGCCGCCGCGACGGCCTCTACATCGACGACCTGGGCTCGCTCAACGGCACCTACGTCAACCGGCGACGGATCGAGTCGCACCGGCTCGTCGATGGCGACGAGATCCAGGTCGGCAAGTACAAGCTCAGTTACCTGGAGAAGTAGCGCCCGCGATGGCCGTCTCCGAGCAGCAGCCTCGCCAGCGCGACTCGCGCCCTCGCAAGGCGCTGACGATCGGCGCCGTATGCAAGATCCTGCAGAGCGAGTTCGATGACGTCTCGATCTCGAAGATTCGCTACCTCGAGGACCAGAAGCTGCTGACTCCCCGCCGCACGCAGGGCGGCTATCGCCTCTACAGCCAGTCCGACGTCGAACGACTGCGCACGATCCTGCGCCTGCAACGCGATGAGTTCCTGCCGCTGCGCGTAATCCGCCAGGAGCTCGCAGCCGGGGGCGACATCGTCACGACGGCCAGCGGCTCAGAGAAACGTTCCTCGAGCGGCGCGGTGCGGCGGGCGATTCTCGTCAACACCTCGCGCGCCTACCTGACCCTCGACGAGGTGGTCGAGGAGACCGGCGCCCGCGAGGAGTTGATCGCCGAGCTGGAGAACTTCGGCATCATCCAGCCGGAAAAACGTGACGGCAAGACCGTCTACGACGAGACCGACCGCGAAGTCGTCCGCTCCGCCAACGAGCTCTCGCGCGTCGGCGTCGCCGCCCGCAACCTACGCGTCTTCCGCTCCTCTGCCGACCGCGAGGCCAACCTGCTGGAAGCGCTCCTCGGCCCCTCGCTGCGCTCGCGCAACCCGGACCGCCGCAAGGAGGCGCTGGAGAGTCTGGAGAGCCTGGCGGCGACGGTCAGTCACCTGAAGCACCTGCTGTTGGTCAGAGACCTCAGGCGACTTGCCGGTGATTAGGGGCCCATCCCGGCAGGGGCTCCACCTGACTTCTTCGGTGTAGCGGATGCTGCTGACGCCCCTAACGCAGCGACGAAAAAGCACAGGACGTACCACCTCTGCCGGGATAGGCCTCGGGGCCCCGCGATGCCACGGGTAACCCGGCGGCGTACGATTGCCGCACCGCGTCCGGAGGTTTGGCAGCTCGTATCGGACCCTTACAGCCTGCCGCGCTGGTGGCCGCGGACGATGCGGGTGGAGAGCGTCGAGGGCGAGGGGACGGGCGCGCAGTGGACGAAGGTGCTGGGGACCGCGGAGGGGCGGGGCGTGCGGGCGGACTTCCGCTGCCGTGAATCCGTCGAGGCCGAGCGCTTCGCCTGGGAGCAGCTGATTCCCGGCACGCCGTTTGAGCGGCACCTTCGCCGCTACGAGATCCAGGTCGGTCTGAGCGACGAGGGGGAGGGGACGGCGGTCACCCTGGCTGCTGCCCAGACCCTGCGCGGGCTTTCGCGGCTCGGCTCGCCGATGATGCGACGCGGGCAGGGAGCGCTGCTCGACGAGGCGCTTGACGGAATCGACCGGGCGCTGACGTGATCGGCCCGCGGCGTGACTCGAAGTGGTGGGGGTGGGGCGACCCAGCCGTGGCGCCCCAGTTGGATCAAGCGGCCCTGGCGACGCTGCGGGAGCGGGTCGGCGACTTGCGGCCCTCGTCGCGGATGGTCGAGTTGAAGGACTTCGAGCTGCCCGATGCCGAGCCGTTGCCGCAGGCTCTCGTCGACGCGGTCGGCGAGGAGAACGTATTCGCCGACGCTGAGGACCGGATCCGCCATGCGACCGGCTGCGGCTACGTCGATCTGACCCGCCTGCGCTCGGGTCGGCTCGAGCAGGCGCCCGATGCGGTGCTGGTCCCGGCCGGTGCCGAGGAGGTGAAACGCGTCCTAGAGATATGCGCGACCGACGGCATTGCAGTGGTGCCGTTCGGTGGCGGGACCAGCGTTGTAGGTGGGGTTGCGCCGCTGCGCGGTTCGCACACTCGCCTGGTCAGCCTCGACCTCGCCAATCTGAGGGCAGCGGAGGTGGACAATCGCTCGCTGACGGCGCGTCTCGGCGCCGGCCTGCGTGGGCCAGAGGCCGAAGCGGAGCTGGCCCAGCACGGCCTCGTTCTCGGCCATTACCCACAGAGCTTCGAGTACGCGACGATCGGCGGCTTTGCCGCGACCCGTTCCGCCGGCCAGGCGTCGAGCGGCTATGGACGCTTCGATTCTTTGGTCAGCTCGATACGCCTGATCGCGCCGGCGGGCGAGCTGACCACGCTGGGGACTCCGCATAGCGCCGCCGGCCCGACCCTGCGTGAGCTGGTGGTCGGCTCGGAGGGCATCTTCGGCGTGATTCCAGACGTCACCGTGCGCGTGCGGCCGGCGCCGCGACAACGGCGCTACGAGGCCTGGATCGCCGAGAGCTTCGAGGCGGGGACGGAGATAGTTCGCGCCCTTGCCCAGGGGCCGGGGTTGCCGGATGTGATCCGCGTCTCCGACGAGGAAGAGACCGAGGTCTCCCTGGCGCTCTCCGGCCCGCGCGGCGTCGCCGCCGGCCTCTTCGGCGGCTATCTCGGTCTGCGCCGCCGCCGCAATGGCTCGCTGGTCATCGTCGGTTTCGAGGGAGAGGAGGAGTCGGTCGCGCGTCGCCGCGCCCTCAGCGTGCGAGAGCTGCGCAGGGGTGCCGCCGTTTACCTCGGCCAGTCGGCGGGGCGCTCCTGGGAGCACGGGCGCTATCAGGGGCCGTACCTGCGCGACACGCTGATCGAGATGGGGGCGATGGTGGAGACGCTGGAGACGTCGCAGACCTGGTCCGGGCTCGGCGCCCTGCACGCGGGGGTCGGCAGTGCGATCCGTGACTCACTCGCGAGCCAGGGAACCCCAGGGATCGCCTTCTGTCACCTCTCCCATGCCTACCCCGACGGCGCCTCGCTGTACTTCACCTTCATCGCCCGGATGCGTGACGGCGCCGAGATCGAGCAGTGGCAGCAGGTCAAGCGGGCCGCATCGGAGGCGATCGTCGCCAACGGCGCCACGATCACCCACCACCACGCCGTGGGCCACGACCACGTTCCTTACATGGAGGCCGAGGTGGGAAGCACAGGGCTGGACGTGCTTCGAGCGGTCAAGGACCAGCTCGATCCAACCGGGATCATGAACCCCGGCAAGCTGCTCGGCTGATCCGGCATTGCGCATATCGGCGTCCTCGCTCGGGCGCAGAGCACGCCACGCTCCCTGCCCCCGGATCTGCCTGCCCACGTTCAGCCGACTATTTTTTGGCAGCGCCGACGAAGGGGCCGGTGATCTTGCCGCTCATCACGTCGGTGCCGGTGTAGGCGGATTCGGATTTCGCCTGCCTGGCTTTGGCGATCGAGGCACTCAGGGTTGCGTCGCTGGTGCGGGTGACGTCGATTTCGTTGAAAGCGCTGCGGGCGACCAGGACGAGGACCGCAGCGGGAATCTGGAAGCGCGCCGCGAGGTTGCCGGAGTCCGGCACCTTGGCGGTGCCGACCGGGACCATTGCTTTGCCGGAGTGGGAGAGCCAGATCGCGTAGGACTCACCCGACTGCGACGGATCGAGGCCTTCGGCCGTGACCTGCAGCAGGACTCTTTTCTTGAAGCGACCGAAAAGCGCGGTCCCGGCGGCATCGCCCCCATCCACCGGCGAGAGCACCGCTTGAGTGAGGTTCGGGTTTTCTGAGGCCGCCGGCGCGGTGCCGCCCTGGCCGGTTTCGGTCGAAGCGGTGCTGTCCGTCGAGCTCGACCCGCCGCTTCCGCCGAAGATCAGGACGACGACGAAGGCCACCACGACGAGCGCGCCGGTGGCGAGCCCGATCAGCGCACCGCGGTCCTTCGGCAGCTTCGCGCTCGGGAAACTCGGCCGTCGCTTCCCAGCAGCAGGGTTGGGCGCGGGGACTTCGGCGGGCGTCGCTGTCTCGGATGTCGGTGGGGCGATCGGTTGCGATGGCGGCGCGCCTGCGGGTTGCGGCGGCTCGAGCGCCGGAGGAGCAGGGGTGGCTGCAGCTGTCGCCGTCGTGTCGGTGGCGGCAGCCTCTGCCAGCGCCTCCTTCACCCGCTCGCGGACCTGCTCGACGGTGATGCCCATCAGGGCGGCCATGTCCTGGTAGCCCTCTTCACCGCGTTCAGCCAAAAGCCTCAGCATCGCCTTCTGGTCGTCGGTCAGCGCCACGGATCGGAAGCCTATGCGAGCGGCTTGGGGAAGGGGCGTGTCTGAGGTTAAGGGCCCGATATGACCCCCAAGCTCAGACCGCCCGCCTAGATAGGGTTGCCGCGATGGCCGGCGACCCGCGCGGACCGCTTTCTCACTTCGACGCCCTGCTCGGCACCGAGTGGCTCGATGACGACCCCGACCACGCCCGGGTCAGAGTCGAGATGCGGGATGAGCTGCGCCAGCCGGTAGGGCTCCTGCACGGTGGCGTGATGTCGAGCCTGGTCGAGAGCGTTTGCTCCCGCGCCACGGCCCTGGCGGTGATGGGCGACGGGATGATGGCGATGGGCCAGTCGATCAGCGTCAGCTTCATCCGTCCGGTGACAGAGGGCCACGCCGAAGTGCACGCCAGGGCGCGCCATCGGGGCCGCACCACCTGGGTCTGGGATGCGGAGGTCCGGGATGCGAACGAAAAGCTCTGCGCTCTCGCGCAGATGACCGTCGCTGTCAGGCCGCGTCGAGAGCAAGCCTGACGAAGTCACCGTTGCATCGGCGTCCATTTCGTCCGCCAGCGTCGAAACGCGGGGAGCGCAGCATGCTCCGCACGCGCGGCGACCGAGCGACGCGCCAGGCGCCGATTGGACCCGGCCTAACCGCTGAAACGGTTGGTGATCGGCAATCGCCGATCTCGGCCGAAGGCCTTCGGCGTTATCCGTATCCCCGGCGCTGCCTGGCGGCGCTTGTACTCGGAGCGATCGACCATCCGCACGACCTCGTCGACGACGTCGGCGGGCAGGCCGGCGGCAATCATCTCCTCGCGGCCCTGGTCGCGCTCGACGTAGGACTCGAGGATCTGATCGAGCAGCTCGTAGGGCGGCAGCGAATCGCTGTCGAGCTGATCGGGACGCAGCTCCGCTGAGGGCGGCCGCTCGAGCACCGAGGCTGGGATCAGCTCCCGACCGCCACTCTGATTGCGGTAGCGGGTCAGTTCGTAGACCAACGTCTTCGGCACGTCCTTGATCGCCGCAAAGCCCCCGGCCATGTCGCCGTAGAGGGTCGCGTAACCGACCGACATCTCGCTCTTGTTGCCGGTGGTGAGCACGAGCCAGCCGTGCTTGTTGGAGAGCGCCATCATCAGGTTGCCTCTGATCCGCGCCTGAATGTTCTCCGCAGCGAGGTCGGGCTCCGAGGGCCGGGTCGGGTCGCGCGGCAGCGGCTCCGCCGTCGACTCCGCTCTTCCCTCGGCGGGGAACGCTTGGCTCAGCGCCCTTGCGTACTCCGCCATCGCCGCCTCGATTGAAATCTCGATCAGCTCTGTGCCCAGGTTTGCGGCGATATTCCGCGCGTCGTGCTGTGTTTCATGGCTCGAATGCGGCGAGGGCATGACCACACAGCTGACCTGCTCTGCGCCGAGCGCGTCGACGGCGAGAAGGGCGACGAGGGCGGAGTCGATGCCGCCGGAGAGGGCGACGCCGACGTGGCGGAAGCCGTTCTTTTGG
>JAJKHV010000083.1 GCA_021154855.1 Solirubrobacterales bacterium | reverse complement strand
CTCCCGGGCCGCCGGACACCTGCATCTCTCCCGGTTCGATCCCCGGCAGGGCCTCGAACGCCGCCTGCACCGTCGCCGCATCGGCGTCGATCGCGATCGGGCCGGTTTCATCGCCTTCGAAGGCGAGGGTGTAGGTGCCGCCTTCTCCCTTGACCGCCAGGCGCTGCAGCTCGCTGTGGGTGCCGCCGATCTGCGCTACGTCGTGGCCGCGGAGTGCACCGCCGAAGTCGACCGTCCAGGGGCCGCCGGCGCGGCCGCTGACCGCGACATCGCCGGGACCGATGTTGGGCAAGCTCTCGAGCGCCGCCTGCGCTTGCGCTGCGGTGGCCAGCTGGGGCAGCTCGGCCGTGCTCTGCCCCTCGAAAGAAAGCGCTACCGGAGCGCCGTTGGATTGCATCGCGGCGATCTGCTGCTCGCTGCGGTCGACGCCGATTTGCTCTTCGCTGCAGCTACCGAGGCCATCGGCCGCAGAGGCGTTCAGCGAGAAGCCTTGCGGCAGCGTCACCACAGCCTCCTTCAGGTGGGACGTCGCGGCCCCGTCGGGATCGGTGAGGCCGTCCTGAGGTATGTGCAGGGTGGCATCCAGGCCACTGGACGCGCCCGCGGCAGTCGTCGTCGGTTCCAGCGACATGTTCGGTTCGAAGGGGACCTGTGGGCAGTCCACGATGTCATCCATTGGCGAGACGCTGAAGTAGGCGCCCTCATCGCGCTGGTAACTCCTCGACGCCATTCCCACCTCTGCCGGCCCGCAGCTGGTCGGGTTCGACATGAAGGGCGTCGGGCTCAAACCGCTCGGCCTTGATTCAGAGCAGAGAGGCGGCTGGAATGCGGGTTCGTTAGCGCACTGGGCCGCCTCAATCCAGTTATGTCGTTCTTGATCGTGGCTTGCATCGGTCGGCACCCCCCAAATCGTCGTGTAGGCGCCGGTGAGGCTTGCGATCGTAGGTATGTTGATCAGCGTCGCCGTCAGCGCGTTCTCGCGCTTGGGGTCGAGCCTGATGTCGATGAACTGTGGGTAAATGAACCCGATGAACCCGAGGCGGGCGACGATGTCGCTATCGCCGCCTGGAGCTTCCAGATTGAAAAGCGGAGCGTTGTAAAACGAACCGGGCGGGAAGAAGCCGGCGAGCCCCGGGGAGACGGTGCCGACCTGCGAGTCCCTCGGGCACCTCGGCAAATTTGGATTCAGGAGTTCGGAGAGGTTTACCTGGAGAATGAACGTCGCCGTATCACACTCCGGAAAGGCCGCCGGGTTGCCGATCAAACCTGGTGGCAGCTCCACTGAAAAGTCGCGCAGGCGCGCCCAGGGCTTGGCTTGACCCACTTCGGTTAGGGTCGGGTCGCCACTCACTTTGAATTTCGTGACGAAGTCGGGGTGTTTTCCAGCTTGAGTGGTGGAGATCGAGGCCGACTCTTCGTAGAGCGAGTAGTCCTCGTCGATCGCAAGGGCGGGCGATGCTGCGAGGGCGGCTATGAGGAGGGTCGTCACCGCGGCCAGTACCACGAATAGCTTTCCTCGACGTCGGGCAGCCGTCACGGTGCAGATCTCCATCTGTGTGGTCTCCTTGCTCATCGGTCAGCCCTCCGGTGGGAGCCGGCTCGGCGGTGTTTCCTGTTCTTGACACAACGGGCCTTGCCTTTTCGGGAGGCTTTATGGGTTCCTTTCCGGCAGCGTGGGCTCTGCCCGACGTTGCCATCCCCGACCAGCGAACGGCTGGTCATCCGCGGCGCCTCCGCCTGAGCGCTCGGCGACCCCTGGCAGATGTCTCCGGCGCAGGACTCCGTCACCGTCTCCTCGGGCGGCGGGAAGCCGCCTCCGACCCGGACGTCATACAGCGCCGAGGTGGCTCCGTTCAGGTCCTGTGGAACCAGCTTCTGGGCCGTATGGATGACCACGTCGGAGCCGGTCGGCGTTACCGCGTAGAGGTAGCTGACAGCAGGCGATTGACCCGTCGAGACCAGCGCGATTCCAGTTCCCTTCCTCCAGCGATAGACGTCTCGCTTTCCGTTGCCGTCCTGAGGCAGGATGCCTTCCGTGGACTCGAAGAAGACCATCTCCCCATCCGTGGTCAGGCTTGCGGCAGGTTGAAGAACAGAGAGAGGCTGGGTGTTACCGAATCCCAGTCCTAGGGTTTGCAGCGAGGCCTCGCCCGTCGCGGGCCCGTCGCCCGACGGGCAGGACACGCAGGTGAGCTCTTCGCTGATCGCGTCGTACCGGTAGACCTCCTTGCAGGAGGACTGCCCGGGGACCGGATTTCCTTCGAAGTCGATTTGTCCACAATCCTCGGCGCTTTCCTCCGTGTTGTCGAAGCTCGTCAGCTGCGCCTTCGACTCGAAGGCAAGTACGGAGCCATCAGGGGTGGCCCGGGAGGTAGCTTCGGCGCCGCCTCCCCCCGCACTGCCTCCTGCGGCTTCTTTGTGAGGACCGACGGCTCCGATCCAACCCGCCAGACCAGCAACTCCTTGAACGTCGGAGATCGCGACGGTGGTCACATAGCTCGTGTGTTCATCGGAACGGGACCAGACGTAGAGGTTCGGCTGACCGGCGGTGCCCTGCCCTTCGATCTGTGATTCTGAGACGAAGTAGACGCGGGAGCCGTCGTTGGAGACGTTGGTGAAGCGGGCGTCGCCCACGTTCGTCACTACAGTCGTGGTCCCATCCGCGATATCGAAGGAATAGAGATTCCCTCCGCCCGCAGCCACCTCGCCAGTGGCACTCACCCCATCGGTATAGAAGACGTGATCGCCGAAGATGCCGGCGAAGGCGAATTGCATGGTGTCGCTGAGTGCCACCTCTTTGGTCGTTGTGTTGTCGATCCGCACATAGGCGTGACTGAAGACGGAGCTGCTCACTTGTTTTCCATCGACCGCGAAGGCGATCTCGGTGCCGTCCGCCGAGGCGCCGAGATAGAGGGCGTGCTGAGAGGGGGTCACGTTCCCCGGTAGCAGCGAAACCACATTCGTAGCACCCCCGGGAGAGCGGTCGTAGACAGCCTTCGTGCCTGTCGTGGGAGCGTTTGGCTCCAGCTTCTGCTGCGCTTCGAAGATCACGTGGCCGGCACCCGGGGTGATCAGGTTGCCGACGGCGTTCTTGCTTTCGCCGAGCGACCCGCGCGCGATCAGTTCGAATTCACCGCTCGGAGTGTGCATGTAATCGGCGTCCTGGCCACCGAAGGGAGCCTGAAGGCTGGCGCCGGGATCGAGTTCGAAGTCGCCGCCACCGGCGTTGACGAAGTAGTACTCGTGGTCAGCCGAGACTCCCCCGTAAACGGGAAAGGGTGTCTGGCCTCCCGCGGCGCCGACGAATTCGGTCACCCAGCCATCGGCGGTCCGTTTGGCCCGGTAGCGGTCGTTGAAGCCGGTGCCTGGAAAGCCACGCAACGCCCCCCCGAAGGTATTGAAGATGACGCTGTCGGCCGACGAGGTGATCAGAGGCGCCTCGAAGCCGTGTTGGATGTTGAGGAAGTTAAGCGCCGTTGGCGGGACTCCTCCCGTGAAGGAGGGGCTGACCAGCTCGTAAGCGCGACATTCAGGGAGTTTTTTCGAGGGCCCGGTGCGGAAGACTTCGTTGGGGCATGTGTCGGCGGCTGCGGTAGACGCAGTACTCCCGAGGAAAGCCACGAGGCCGAGCACCATCAGGCAAGCGGGGCCGATGCGGGGCCGCCGGCTGTCGGCTGTCTGGATCGATCCCGCGGACGATGCTTTCGCGCGACGCTTCACGTAGCTCTCCTTGTCCCGTGAGCCCCTCTGCCGGCCGCTTCCCTTTGCGGCTTCCTCGAGGCTCGACCTTTAGTCCCTGTGGCACTGCAATCGGCTGAACCGCCGTCCGTGGATAACGGTGTTTACCGATCGGTTGCAGAGTAGATAGTCGTGTTTCTTTTGTCAAGCCGACTAGGAAAACCCTGCAAAACCGAACCTTTTAGGCAGGACAGAAGTGTTTATGCAGTGCCTTCGCCGAATGCGGCGAGACGAAAAAGAGTTGCGGGCCAGCTTGGCCAGCTGATCAGGTAGCGGAGGGGGTGGGATTCGAACCCACGAGCGCCTTGCGACGCCAACAGTTTTCGAGACTGCCCCGTTCAACCGCTCCGGCACCCCTCCGAGGCTCAGTCGAGGATGATTTTACGGCTGGACGGCGCCAGCGCTGCGCCGGTCGTCTGCCGAGGCTCAAGGAGGCGGGGTTGCGGGCCGATGCATCCGCGTGCAAACCAGCCAGCAAACCCAGCTCGGGCAGTTCTTCGACCGCCACCCCGTGCTGCTGCGCTCGCTGGCGATCGGCGCGCTGCTCTGGGGCGTCGGCTACCTGACCTGGCGGATCGGCTGGAGCGGCGAAGGGGCCAGCCCGGTCGCCTTCGCGATGCTGCTGGTGACCGAGATCTACGGGCTCTGGGCGCTGGGCACACTGGCCTGGTTCTCCTGGTCGCGGCCGGCGGCGGTGCGACCCGCGGCGACCCCCGGCCGCTCGGTAGATGTCTACGTCTGCACTTACGACGAGCCGACAGAGGTGGTCTCGGCCACTCTGGCCGGCTGCCGGGCACTGGCCTATCCCCACACGACCTACCTGCTCGATGACGGGCGACGGCCGGAGATGGAGGAGCTGGCGAAGCTGGCCGGCGCCCGCTACATGACTCGGCCCGACAACTTGCACGCCAAGGCAGGCAACATCAACGCGGCCCTGGAGCGCACCGGGGGTGACCTGGTGCTGATGCTCGACGCCGACCACGTGCCGATGCCAGACGCCCTCGACGCGATGGTCGGCTACTTCGACGACGAGCGCATGGCGCTGGTCCAGAGCCCGCACGACTTCTTCAACCACGACTCAGTCCAGCACTACGTCGTCGGCCGCCACGAGCAGTCGCTTTTCTACCGCGTGGTCTGTCCCGGCAAGGACCGCCACGGCGCTGCCTATTGGTGTGGCTCCGCCGCGCTGATCCGCCGCCAAGCCCTAATCGACATCGGCGGCGTGGCCACCGAGACGATCGCCGAGGATTTCCACACGACGATCCGCATGCTCCGGTACGGCTGGAAGAGCCGCTACCACGACGAGGTGCTGGTTCAGGGGCTGGCGCCGCACGACCTCGACAGCTACTTGCTGCAGCGCGACCGCTGGGCGCGTGGCAACCTCGCCGTCTTCACCCTGCCCGAGTCCCCCCTGCGCGCCAAAGAGCTGCGGCCGCTGCAGCGCCCTTCCTACTTCGCCAGCCTCGCCGCCTACCTGGCGCCGCCGATGCGCCTTCTCCTCCTCGCCACCCTGGGCCTGGTGCTGT
>JAJKHV010000082.1 GCA_021154855.1 Solirubrobacterales bacterium | reverse complement strand
GTGATCGGAGAGACGCAACGCGCGGCCATCCCGGCGCAGCTCGCGGCGCTCGGCGGGCCAGGACGTGGGCGCGCGGACGACGCTCATGCTGCGCGACAGCAGGTGGTCGATCGCCTGCGGAGCTGTAGTTCCCTGGAGGTTGAAACGTCGGCGCAGCTCTTCGAAGATGGCAGAGTCCTCTGCCGGTCGCAGGTTGAGGTCGCCGCCGAAGAGCAGCGGCGCCTCGCCTGCCCACTCAGTTGCAGCCTGCGCTGCCTTGCGCACGTCGACTGCGGCGAGCGCGGGCCGGTCGTTGGTCGCATGGAGGTTGGCGATGCAGACACCGGAGGCCGTGCGGGTGAAGGCCATCGTGCGTCGCTCCGGAGGGCCCTCGTGGATCACCAGCTCACGCCGCTCGACGATCTGGCCGAGCGGGCTGGCAGGTCTCACCAAGGTCAGGTTCGACCCGCCCTCGCCGGAAGCGATCAGGTCGGGATTGAGGCGAGCCGCGACGGCCCGTAGGACGCCGATTGAATTGCGAGAGGTGAGCGCGCAATGGGCCTCAGCGCTGCAGCCGCTCGCGAGCGGTGTGGCAAAGCGCGGCGGGCACTCCTGCAGCAGCGCCACGTCCCACTCGGCAGCGGCGAGCGCCGCTGTGAACTCGCCCGACAGATCGCGGTTGACCTGGACATGGGTCTCGTTTCGCTCCTCGATACGCAGCAGGCGGGAACGCCAGGTGAAGAGGGCCGGGTCGGGCGGGAAGTCCCGCCCATGGAAGAGATTCCAGCCTACGGTGGTGAATTCCACCGCCGTAGTATCCGCTGCTTGAAGAAGCGAGACTTCCTTACGGGCGAGGAGCTGGGCGCCTTCGAGCTGGGCAAGCTGCTCGACCGAGCCGCGGCGCTGAAAGCCGGCCGGCGCGAACGTCTCGGCGCCGAGACGCTCGCCGGCCGCAGCATCGCCCTCGTCTTCGAAAAGCCCTCGACGCGGACGCGGATCTCCTTCGAGGTCGGCGTGGCCGAGCTGGGCGCGACGCCGGTCGTGCTGCGCGGCGACGAACTGCAGCTGTCACGCGGCGAGTCGGTCGGCGACACGGCGCGGATCCTCTCGGGCTACGTCGATGCGATCGTGATCCGCTCCGGCTCCCACGAGGCGGTCGCGGAACTCGCCGCCGAGGCCGAGGTACCGGTGGTCAACGCGCTGACCCCGTTGCATCATCCCTGCCAGGCTCTTGCCGATCTGCTGACCCTCCGCGAGCGCCGTGGTGACCTCACCGGCCTCCGCCTCGCGTATGTCGGCGATGGCAACAACGTCGCCCGCTCGCTGGCAATCGCCGGCGAGCTGGCCGGAGTGGAGGTGGTCGTGGCGGCACCCCCCGGATACCAACTGGAGGAGGGTCATGAGGCGAAACTGACCGGCGATCCGCGCGACGCGGCAGCAGGGGCCGACGCTATCTACACCGATGTCTGGGTCAGCATGGGCGACGAGGCTGAGGCTGATCTGCGCCGCGCCGACCTCGCGCCGTTCCGGGTCGACGCCGACCTGCTCTCAGCGGCAAAGGACGGCGCCATCGTGCTGCATTGCCTGCCGGCTCATCCCGGCGAGGAGATCACCGCCGAGGTGCTCTACGGAGATCGCTCCGCCGTCTGGGACCAGGCGGAGAACCGCCTCCACACCCAGAAGGCCCTGCTCGAGATGCTGCTCGGCGGCTGAGCAACCGTGTACCCCGAGCTGCATCTGGGTCCCCTCACCCTGCAGACCTTCGGTCTGATGTTCGCCCTCGCCTTTCTCTCCGCCGGGGCGCTGATTTGGAGACGCTTGGGAGAGATCGGCAAGCCGGTCGACTGGGCCTATGAGATGGGCTTCTCGGCGCTGCTTGGGGGAATCGTCGGCTCGCGCATCTATTTCGTGATCCAAAACTGGAGCAGCGTCAAAAGCGACCTGATCGGAAACCTCTTCTCCGGCTCCGGTCTGGTCTGGTATGGCGGTGCGATCGGCGGTGCTCTCGCCGTCTTTCTCTGGGCCTGGTACCGGGATTTCCTCGAACTTGCGCTGCTCGACCTCGCCGCGCCGGCGCTTGCACTTGGCTACGCGGTCGGGCGCTGCGGCTGCCAGCTCTCGGGCGATGGCGACTACGGCAAGGGGTGGGACGGTCCCTGGGCGATGTCCTATCCCAACGGCACCGTGCCCACCGATCGCACCGTCCACCCGACCCCGGTCTACGAGACCCTGGCGATGGGCCTCGGCGCCTGGGTCCTCTGGCAGCTGCGCGACCGGGTGCGGGCCGGAGCCCTCTTCGCGATCTATCTCCTCTACGCCGGCGGCGAGCGCTTCCTGGTCGAGTTCCTGCGCCGCAATGACTCCGTTGCATTGGGCCTGACCGCTGCGCAATGGGAGAGCCTTGTAATGATGATTGCCGGGGCCGTGTGGATCGCCGTGGTGCGCCGCCGACACGGTACCCTGTCGCGCGTGGCCTCCGCCGATCCGATCAGACCCGCAACGGGGTTGTAGCCGTGGGAGCCCAGATGGAAGGAGCGCCGCTGATGGCGAGCGTCAGCGAGGTGGTCAAGCAAGCAACGGAGTCGATTGCCGCAGCCGGCTGCGAGGCGCCGGAATCCGACGCGAAGGCGTTGGTTGCGAATGCGCTGGCGATCCGGGTTGAAGATTTAGAGCTGGACGGCGCCACCGAGGTATCACCGGAGGTGCGCGAGGAAGTCGAACGCCTCGTCTCCCGTCGCAGTGAGCGCGAGCCGCTGGAGTACATCCTCGGCAGCTGCCGCTTCCGCGAGATCGAGATTGCCGTCGATGAGCGGGTGCTGATCCCGCGCCGCGAGACCGAGCTGCTGGTTACCGTCGGGATCGAGCTGCCGAAGGGATCCCGTGTCCACGAGGTTGGCACCGGCTCCGGCGCGATCGCCCTGGCCCTGCTCAGCGAGCGTCCGGACCTGCGGGTGACCGCTTCCGACCTCTGCGAGGAGGCGGCCGAGAAAGCTCGCGAGAACGCCGAGCGCCTCGGCATCCCGCTCGAGGTGAGCGTCGCCCGCGGAATTCCCGACCACGTCGATCAAGTCGATCTTCTGATCGCCAACCTTCCCTACATCACCGATAGCTCGATCGACCAGCGCTCGCCGGAGATTCGCCGTGAGCCGGAGATCGCCGTGCTCGGCGACAGTGGCGATGACGGCCTTGGCGTGATTCGCGGCTTGGTCGGCGAAACGCCGAGCGGCTGGCGGCTGGCGCTCGAGCACGACACCCACCATGGTCCGGCGATGCGGGAGCTGCTGCGTGAAGCGGAAACGCGGAGGGACTACCGCGGCGACGAGCGAGTGACGGTCGGCCTGGCTCCATGAACGACGTGCCTGCGGGGGCCGAGCCCTCGCAGGGCTCAACTGAGGACGTGCGGCGGGCGAAGCTCGAGCGGCTGCGCGCGGAAGGCGTCGAGCCGTATCCCCGGCGCGGTTTCCCGGACCGCGACAAGATCTCGGCGATCTTCGCGGCGCATGACCCCGAGCAGCTTGGCGAGGGCGCCCACTCGCAGTTCTCCTACCGGATCGCCGGCAGGCTGGTCGGCCGCCGCGGCCACGGCAAGACGGCCTTCCTCGACGTCCGCGACCTGACCGGCTCGATTCAGGCCTACGCGCGGCTCGATTCGCTCGGCGAGGAGGCCTTCGGGCGAATCGACGACCTCGACATCGGCGATGCGATCGGGATCGAGGGCGAGCTGCACGTGACCAAGCGCGGCCAGCTGGCGCTGGCGGTGCGCGAGTGCACGATGCTGGGCAAGGCGCTGCGCGACCCGCCCGACCTCTTCCACGGCATCGCCGATCCGGAGGTCCGCTACCGCCAGCGCGAACTCGACCTGATGGCCAACGAGCGATCCCGTGAGATCTTCGCGATGCGGGCGAAGCTGGTCGCCGCGATCCGCAGCTACCTGAACGAGCGCGACTTCGTCGAGGTCGAAACGCCGATCCTGCAGACCCTTGCCGGCGGCGCCGCGGCTCGCCCCTTCACCACTCACCACCATGCGCTCAACCGCGAGCTGTTCCTGCGCACCGCGACCGAGCTCTACCTGAAGCGGGCGATCGTCGGCGGCTTCGAGAACGTCTACGAGCTGAGCAGGTTCTTCCGCAACGAGGGGATCTCGCCCAAACACAACCCAGAGTTCACGATGCTCGAGTGGTTCCTCAGCTGCGCCGGCTACGAGGGGGTGATGGCGTTCGCCGAGCAGATGATCTCGACCGTGGTGGAGCAGGTGCTCGGGACGACGGTGGTCGAGCGCGGCGGTCACACGATCGACTTCAAGGCTCCGTGGAAGCGGATCACCCTGCGTGACGCGATACACGAGGAGGCCGGCGTCGACATCCTCACCGCGACCCGCGACGAGCTGATCGAGGTGTTGGGGGAGGAAGTCGACCCTGACGCGGACTGGGCCTGGATCGTCGACGGGATACAGGGCAAGCTGATCGAGCCGAAAATGGTCCAGCCCACTTTCCTCGTTGACTTGCCGCGCGAACTCTGGCCGACCGTGAAGCCGGTGCCCGAGCACCCTGAGCTGCTGGGAGAGGCGTTCGACGGGGTCGTCGACGGGATGGAGATCATCGGCGGTGGCACCGACACCAACGACGCGGATATGCAGCGCGAGAATTTCGTGCGCCAGCGCCAGCGCCGTCACCCCGAGAGCGAGGATGCGCCCTATCCAAGCGACGACGAGTTCGTGCGGGCGCTCGAATATGGGTCGTTGCCCGCGGGTGGCTCGGGCATCGGCATCGACCGCCTGACGATGATCCTCGCCGGCGCCGAGAACCTGCGCGACGTGATCCTGTTCCCCTCTATGCGGGCAAGGGCCGATCCCGGTAGGGGTTCCACTTAACTTTTTCGGTTCGCGGAACCTGCTGACGCCGCAAGGTTGATCCCCGAAAAGTGCAAGACGTTCCACCCCTGCCGGAATCGGCCCTCAAGCGGAGTGGAGGAGGCCGCCGTCGATTGGGATCACGGTGCCGGTTATGTAGGCAGCTGGCTCGGAGCAGAGGAAGGCGACTAGGTCTCCGTACTCCTCTGGGCGCCCGAGCCGGGCGGCGGGGACTTCGTGCTTGGCTGCTTCTTCGGCAGCTTCCAGTGAGCCATTTGCGTCGGCGAGGCGTTCGGTGCCGAAGCGGCCGGTGGCTACCGTGTTTACGGTGATCCCGTCGGCGGCGACCTCACGTGAGAGCGTCTTGAGGAAGCCGACCGCGGCCATCCGGTGGGCGTTGGAGAGGTTGAGGCCAGGGATCGGCTCGCGCGTCGAGCTGGAGCCGACGTTGACGATTCGTCCCCAGCCGCGCTCGCGCATCCCCGGCAGGACGGCGCCGGCGAGGACCCGCGGGGCTAGGACCAGCGAGCGGTAGGCGGTCTCCCACTGGTAAAGGTCGTGGTCGAGGGGGCCGCCGAACGGTGGACCGCCGGTATTCGTGACCAAGATCTCGACCGGTCCAACTGCCGCGGCGACCTCCCCCGGCAGCGCCGCGAGGCGGTCCAGGTCCGAGGCGTCCGCCACGAAAGGCCTCGCCGCTTCGCCGATCTCTGCGGCCGCTTCGCCGAGTTTCTCTCCCGAGCGGCTCGCGATCGCCACCCGCGCGCCTTCTCGTGCCAGCGCCACCGCGATCGCCCGGCCGAGGCCGCGACTGGCGCCCATCACCAGGGCGACGCGACCCTTTAGCCCTAGGTCCACGCCGCCTGCTCTCCAGTGCCCCGCGCGCAGAGATAGGCGAAGAGGCCAACGGCGACGAGCGCCCCGAGCCAGTGCAGGCCGACAAGAACGAAGAGCACGCTGACTATCCCGGCCAGCATCGCGCGCAACAGTGTCGACTGCACCTCCAGTCCAACCACCCGCGCTGTCAGCCAGGCACAGAGCAGCCATGCCGCCGGTCCGGCGAGCCATCCCCAGCTCTCGAAGAACCCGTGTGAGAACACCCCGGCCAATAGCAGCGAAAGCACCGCCACCGCCACGAGCTGCACCACGGCCACCCGCCAGAAGACCTCGAATCTCACGCGGGCATTCTCCCATCCCGACAGACCGCGCCCCAGTTCCGCCCCGCGTGTTCCATAATCACCTAGAGGCCTGGGCGGTTAGCTCAGTTGGGAGAGCGCCTCCTTTACACGGAGGAAGTCGGCGGTTCGAGCCCGTCACCGCCCATTTGCAGGCGCCGATGGAGCAAGCTCTGGAGCTGTTCGAGTCGCATCGGCGGCCGGCCGAACCGGAGCTCCACCGTGGCTACCTCGACCTGCTTGGCGCGGCCAAAGCCGGCGGCAACGCGGCTCAGCGACTGATGAGGAGTCGGGCCGTGCCGCTGATCTACCAGCGCTTTTGGCGCCCGGTTGCCGGCCGGCTGCTGATGGGCTTGACGGGTCCAGGCACCGAGGAGGAGCACCGGATCGCCCTGGCGATGCTTGCGATCTCGCCTGGCGATCGAGTCCTCGACGTGGCCTGCGGACCGGGAAATTTCAGCCGGGACTTCGCGCTCGAGGCAGGGACTGGCCTCGTCGTCGGTGTCGATTCCTCGGAGACGATGCTCGGAGTTGCGGTTCGGGACAACCCGATGGGCAATCTGGCCTATGTCCGAGGCGACGCCCGAAACCTGCCTTTTCGTGATGGCAGCTTCGATGCGGTCTGCTGTTTTGCCGCCCTCTACTTGATCGAGGAGCCGATGCTGGCCGTCGAAGAGATGGCCCGGGTGCTGGCGCCGGGGGGGCGGCTGGCGCTGATGTCCAGCTGCAATCGGGGCCCCGTCCCGACCTCGATGGCGAACAGCGTGGTGCGCGGCCTGAGCGGCGTCAGGGTCTTCGGCCGGGATGAGCTGGTTCGGGCGCTCGACGGGTTCGAGGCCGTTGAGCAGCGGATCAGCGGACTGGCCCAGTTCGTCTCGGCACGCAAGGCTGCCGAGTAGCCCACACATCGGCAATCCAAGGCGAGGTGCCAAGCAGCACCCCGCGCCGACCTTAACATCCATTTGTGTCGCCTTCGGTATCTTCAGACTTTCTGGGAAACGGGAGGGGAAGAGGTCTATGAAGAGCAAGATCGTCGCCGGACTTGTCGTGCTGGGATTGCTTGCCGTTGCCGCCACGGCAAACGCTTTTCACGTCCACGTGGTCGCCGGGAACCTCGTCCTCGATGCGGAAGGCGGGTTTGCGCCAAAGGCGCTCCCCAAACACGAAAACGCGCCGATCACCACGCACGGTGGCGGGAAACTCTCCACCCTCTCCGGCGATCTGCCCCCCATACTGGACACCTTCGTGCTCGAATTCGACAAGCACGGGGCGCTTGACACCACGGGCCTTGGCGTCTGCACCAAAGGCAAACTTATTGCCACCGACGTCTCGACCGCCCGCAAGGCCTGTGGGGACGCGATCGTCGGCGAAGGCTTCGGCAGCGCCGTGGTCAAGTTCCCCGAACAGAAGCCGATCAAAGTCGGCTCGCCAATCACCCTCTTCAACGGTCCGAAGAAGGGTCCCGACGACACGATCATCGCCCACGCCCACCTCGACTACCCCGGCCCGACGACCTTCATCGTCCCGATCGTGATCGAAAAAATCCACAAGGGCGTCTTCGGCTACCGGGTCAACGTGAAAATTCCGAAGATCGCCGGTGGCTATGGGCATCCAATCGAGGGCTCGGCCAAGGTTGGCAAGAAATGGACCTTCAAGGGCAAGAAGCGCAGCTACATCAACGCCCGCTGCGAAACCGGCCACTTCCAGGTTCGCGGCGAATTCACCTTCAAAGAAGGGCCCGAAGAAGCGCCATCAGCAGCTGCGGAGGTCAACCAGATACTGAAGGCCAACTTCTTCCTCCCGTGTCAGGTGCGTAAGTAGGCCAGCGAGTTCAGTCGTGAAGAGAGGTCCGATCAAAAGCAGACTGGTCGGGCTTGGGATCCTTGTGCTGGCAGTGCTCGGTTTGGCCGGCGTCGCCGGCGCTGTCCGCGACAACGACCGGGTTGAACTTCGCGCCGGCGACCTGCTGATCGTCGGCCATGGCGGCTTTCGGCCAGAAACGCTGCCGCGGCACAAAGACGCGCCGATCCTGATCTACGGGGGCGGCAAGCTCTCGACCGTGTCCGGAGAGCTGCCGCCGATCCTGAAAACGCTCACCTTCGAATTCGATCGACATGGGTCGGTCGACACGGCCGGCCTGGCGGTTTGCACGGCCGGAAAACTTCAGGCCACCGATGTGCCCGCCGCCCGCCGCGCCTGCCCTGGCGCGATAGTCGGCGAGGGCGTCGGCTCCGCGGTCGTCGAGTTCCCCGAACAGCGACCGATCCCAATCTCCTCACCGATCACACTTTTCAACGGGCCCAAGCTGCACGGCAATGACACCGTCCTCGCCCACGCCTACACAACGGTTCCAATCGCGACCACCTTCATCGTCCCGGTCGTGATCGAAAAAATACACAAGGGCGTCTACGGCTATCGCACCGAAGCGAGGATCCCGAAGATCGCCGGCGGCTATGGCCATCCGATTTCGGGCAACATCAAGATCGAGCGGAAATGGACCCTCAAGGGTAAGAAGCACAGCTACGTCAACGCCCGCTGCGAAAACGGGCGCCTGCAGGCCCGCGGTGAATTCAGCTTCAAAGACGGCACATTCCTCCAGGGCACCTTTTTCCGGCCTTGCAAGGTGCTCAAATAGTCATCCGAGCTTCGCGCGCAACCGCCGCCACAGTGAGGGTGCGCGCGGCTGCGCCCGTCGCCAGTCTTCCTCGGTCGGCAAACGGCCCGCCTTGCGCTCGGCGAGCACGCAGGCGGTGTGCGCGTGCCGACGCCGGCTGCTGTCGCCCTCGGGAGAGATCAGCATGTGCTCGCTCAGGGCTGGCAGGTGCTTGCCGCAGAACGGGCAGCGGTAGGTGGCGGGCTTGAGGTTCTGTGCCCTGCGCAGCGACCACCAACGAACCGGCTCTCTCTCGGCCGGCTGCCGCGCCATCGCTCAGGCGCCGGCGTCGAGCTGCGGCGTTCTCGTGCCGCCCCGCTCGCGCTCGCCCTTCATCACGACGTCGAAGAAGACGTCATTGCGGCCGCGGCGCACCTTGCGCGGGAACAAGTGGCGAGCCCGGCGATGGCCGGCGGTCATCGCGCGGAAGCCGGCCTCGTGCGTCCGGCCCCAGGGGATGCCGAAAATCTCCCGGACCCGTGGCGGCAGGGTCCCCTTGATGATGTGGTTCTGAGCGATCAGATTGCCGCGGGCCGTCGTCGGGACGGGCTGCTGGAAGGCGACCAGGGGCGCCATTGCCAGACCGTGCGGAGTCGCCTGCAGGTCGGGTGAGGAGAGCCGCTCCTCCCACCAGGCGCTGAATTCGCGATAGCTGGAAGGCACTTGACTGCTGGGCAGGCCGAAGAGCTCGCCGAAGCGCACGTAGTCCTGCCACAGCTCCTCCCGCTCGACCTCGCTCAGCGGCCGCACCATCGTCTCGTACATCGCACGACCGGAGTCGGCGATCACCGCCAGGGTCCAGAGCATCAGCTCCGGGTCAAAGGCCGAGAAGGGAGTACCGACGGCGTGCACGCCCGCCGCTTCGGAGAGCTCGCCGTTGACCCGCTCGTGCAAACGGTGCACCGCCGCCAGCGCCTTGTCAGCTTCTGCGCGGGTGCCGAGCAGGACCGTCTCCTGGATCTTGGCGGTTCGGGCGAGGCGCTGGAAGGGCCGGTCGCCCGAGCCGGTGCTGAGCATCGTGCCGGTGTAGGTGAGCGGCTCGAGGGCGCCGATCAGCAGCGCCCGCTGGCCGTAGAGCAGGCCGACCGCGCGCTCACCGTGGACCCGCCGCGCCAGCGATTGGCCGGGGGGAAAGTAGTACTGGGAATCATCTTCGCGGTACGCCACTGGTACCGACGATGCTACCCCCGCTCAGCCGGTTTGCCGAAGAGTGCAGGCATGGCTGCGGGGAGCGTTCCTCGGACAGCGCCCAAGTGTTCCCCTTGCAAGTCGTGGGCGGCGAAAATCTCATCGAGGTCCTCACGGGTCAGGGTCTCGCGCTCGAGCGCGTTCGCCGCCAGGTCGTCGAGGCATTCGCGGTTCGCCGCCAGCAGCGCCCGGGCACGGCGGTAGGCCTCTCGGGCGAGGTTCATCGCCGCCATGTCGACATCTCGCCGAGTCCTGTCCGAAAGCGCGTAGTCCCCAGTCGGCAGGGCGATCGGCGGCGCGCCGTCGGCGTCGATGGCGACACCCATGCCGAACTCGCCGACCATCTGCTTGCAGACCGCGTGTACCCGGGCGAGATCGTCGACCGCCCCTGAGTAGGAGTTGCCCAACACCTCCTCCTCGGCGGCGCGGCCTCCCAGCAGGGTGACGATCTCGTCGAGCAGCTCGTCGCGGGACTTGAGGTAGGTGTCCTCCTGCGGTGAGTGGCCGACGAAGCCAAGCGCCGGCCCGCGCGGAACGATGCTGAGGATCTCCGGTGGGTCGAGGCCCAGCAGGCGCCGGCAGAGTGCATGCCCCGCCTCGTGATAGGCGACGATGCGCCGCTCCTTCTGGTTCAGACGGCGGGCCTGCTGGGAGCCGACGGCCTGGCGCAGCAGCGCCTCGTCGAGGTCCTCGCGCGCCATGGCTTTGCGATTGGCTCGCCCGGCGATGATCGCCCCCTCGTTGAGCGCGTTGGCAAGCTGCGCGCCGGTCATCCCGGTGGTCTTACGCGCCACGTCGGTCAGGTCCAGGTCGGGGCCGAGCGGCTTTCCCTTGGCGTGCGCGCGCAAAATTGCCTCGCGCCCCTGCCGGTCCGGTGGCGCAACGAGTACCTGGCGGTCGAAGCGCCCCGGGCGCAGCAGCGCGTGATCGAGCTTGTCGACGTGGTTGGAGGCGGCGATGACGATCACCGTGCCGGGATCGCGCTCGAATCCATCGAGCTCGACCAGCAACTGGTTGAGCGCTTGCTCGCGCTCACTGGAGCCGCCATCACCGCCTCCACCGCCCCGTGCGCCCCCCACCGCGTCGAGCTCGTCGATGAAGATCACCGCACGGCCCGACTTGCGCGCCTCTTTGAACAGTCGCCGGATGCGGGCGGCACCCCTCCCAACGAACATCTCCACAAAGCTCGAGCCCGAAGCGGCGAAGAAGTCGACGCCGGCCTGCGCGGCCACGGCCCGCGCCAGCATCGTCTTGCCGGTCCCCGGAGGGCCGAAGAGCAATACCCCGCGGGGAGGCTGGGCGCCGAGGGCGGCGAAGCGCTCGGGGTCGCGGAGCCACTCGGCGACGTCCATCAACTCGTCCTTTGCGGCGTCGACCCCCTGCACCTCATCCCAGAGCACGGGCTCGGTGCGGCTCGCCTTCACCGTCTCGGGCTTGGTCGAGCCCATCGTCGTGCGCATCAACCTGAAGAAGACGAAGAGCAGCATCGCCATGAAGACGACCCCGAAGACGGGATACCAATCAAAGGCGAATTCCTGAATTTGGTCAGTGGTGAGCGCGAACGCCATGGTTGTTGCCGCCAAACGGGAGCGTCGTCATAGCTAACGATGGAGTGTGGGCGCAAAGCGCGCGCCCTCCAATCGCATATGCGTCCAGCACTGCCCTGACCGCTAAAGGTTGCGCCC
The DNA here is from genome assembly GCA_021154855.1 of Solirubrobacterales bacterium. Taxonomy (GTDB): domain Bacteria; phylum Actinomycetota; class Thermoleophilia; order Solirubrobacterales; family 70-9; genus VRUE01. The sequence goes on along the minus strand of JAJKHV010000082.1, from coordinate 11,825 downwards.
GCTACAAATCGCGGGGCGCCACTATGCCGCTCTGCAGAGCGCGCTCAACCAGGGCAACGCGCTTGCGGTTCTGCGGCAGGTCCTCGACTCCGAGCTTCTCGAAGAGGGCCCGCATATGGGTCTTCACTGCGTCCACGCTGAGCTGGAGCTGTTCGGCAATCGCCTGATTGGTGGGTGGTGTTGCAAAGGCCGAGTTGTCCTTGAAAGGGCGGCAGAGCGCGACCAGGACGCGGCGCTGGCCGGGTGAGACCGCGGCCGCGGTGGGGGTCTCGCTCGCCACCACCGTCGCTTCCGGTGCCGCCTCGCCGGGACGCCGATAGAGCACTCTCGTGCGCCCGAAGCGCAGCGTGTCGCCATCGCGCAGGCGTCGGCGGCCGTGCACCCGCTCCTCGCCGACGAAGGAGCCGTTGCGGGAGAGGCCGTCGTCGAGCAGCGTGCACTCGTCGCCGACGACCTCGATCTGGGCATGTAGGGCGGAGACCTCCTCGTCCCACTCGATGCGCAGGCCCGCTGCCTCGCCGCGCCCCACCCAGAGCTCGCTGGTGCCCTCCTCGACGGCGACGATCTGCTGCGCACCCACGCCGTCGCGAAGGACGAGAAACGGGCGCCCCTTCCGTTCGGCCTCGATCTGCACCTTCAGCTCGGCGGCGGTTGTCTGGCGTGGCTCGGCGTTCACGGCTTGAGCCTAGTAGCCCAAAGCGGTCGCGATTCCTGCCGCACAGCTGAGGGCATGACGTCGGCACCGTGTTGGGCCGGTGCAGGGGTGAGCGAGTCCACCCCTAGGGCCTCTGGGAGCGGCGGGCGATGCGGGCGAATCTGTCTCGCAGCAAGCAGCCCCGCCAAACACCGACTTAGGAGAAACGAAATGACACAGAACGCCACCGCCCAGAAGATCGCCCGCCGCACCGGCCTCCTCGCTGCCCTGGCCAGCCTTGCCTTGGCCGTCGCTCCAGCCGCCGGCATCGCCTCGACACCGGTTAAGTTCGGCGCCAAGCTCAACTCGACCGTGCAGCCCTCGAACTCGCTGCCCGGACTCACCTGCAACGGGCCTGAAACGCCGCTGACCGCCTGCACGATGGTGCTCAACGAAGCCTATGGCCGTCCCAATGGCGGCGAGCTCGCCCCCAAGACCGGCACGATCAAGAAGCTCCGGTTGATCGCCGGTGGTCCCGGCAGCTTCCGTCTGATGGCCGTCAAGCACATCAACGGGACCGACGCCAAGGTAACGCGGCGCGGGCAGAAGATCAGCTACCGGGGCCAGGTCGAATCCGCCGAAGAAGAAGGCGACTACAAGGTCGAGTCCTTCGACGTCAACATGCAGATCGAGAAGGGCATGCAGCTCGCCATACGCGGCAACATCACCTCGATGATCCGCTGCTCATCGGGCGGCGACAACACCCTGATCTACAGCCCGCCACTCTTTCTCGGCGGATCCTTCACTCCCGCCTCCAGCACCGACGGCTGCTGGCTGCTGATGGAAGCAGTCATCAGGTAGTGCAGGCTCTCGACCGATTTGACGAGGCCCGCCCTGGCGGGCCTCGTTTGCGTCAATCGACATGTCTGACTTTGAGGTTCCATTTGGACTCAAAGTCAGGCATGTCTGAAAGTGGCCTATGCCCGTTTCACCTGGGAGCCGCCGACGATCGCCTCGGCGCCATCGTCGCCGAAGACGACCCAGGCCTTGTTGCCACCGTCATAGTCCGGCGCCCAGAGCTTCAGCTCCGCCGGGCGGCCCCAGACCGTGACCTGCTCTCCGCTGGTCTCCTCCTCACCGCGCCAGATCTGCACGAAGGGATTGGCGTCCCACTCGGCGCCGATCGTGGTCGGCTCGCGGTGGCCGGGATGGACAACGGTCTCCGGCGCCAGCTCGAGCAGTCGCATCACCGAGGACCGTAGATCGTCGAAGCCACTGGCCCCCGGCGCCATCGTCCCGCCGACGGTTCCCTTGAAGAGGACGTCGGCGGTGAAGACATCGGTGCCGTTGACGAGGAAGGCAACGTGGCCGGCGGCGTGACCCGGCGTGTAGATCGCTTCGATCTCGAGCCCGCCGCTGCTGAGCTTCTCGCCATCGGCGATCGTCTGAGCGATCTCGTCCTCGATCTCAGCCGCCGCGTCTGCATGAGCCACCATCGGCACGCCGCCGAGTTGCTGCTGGGCCGCGGCCAGACCGGCGATGTGGTCGCCGTGGGGATGCGTGATCAGGATGTGGGTGATCTGGATGCCGTCGCGCTCGGCCCGCCCGAGCAGCGGCCCGAGATCGTCGTTGCCGTCGATCAGCACCCCCGTGCCGCCCGCTTCGTCGGCGACCAGGTAGGCATTCGACAGCCATTGCGGGTTCTCGGGCCTCTCAATGATCACTCGGGTCTCCCTCCGGTTGTTCGCCTGCCGAACTCTTCCAGAAGTCAGACGGCGGCCGAAACAGAGCTGCCCTCGAGCAGGGTCGCAGCGATCAGCTCGGGGTCGTCCCACGTCGGCGTGTGGCCGACGCCGGGCAGGACGACGTAACGCGAGCCGGCGGGCCGGCGCTCGGATCGGGGCGGCGCCAGCAGCCGGTCGCGGTCCCCCCAAGCGAGGGTGACCGGTAGGTCCGGGTACCCGGCCGGGTCGAAGACATGGGTGCGCATCGCCCGGTTGGCGCCGTCATAGCCGCTCGAGTCGATCCAGCCGAGGACCAGGTCGCGCCCCTCCCTGGCGGGGATGCGATCCGGCCGCGCCGAGAAGGTCGCCAGCATCGCTTCGCGGGCCCGCCGCGTGCGCAGCGCCAGCGAGACGAAAGGCCGTAGGCGCTTTCCCCACAGACGGGGATTGACGCGACGGTCACCGAGCGGCTTGCGCCACAGGCCGGCGGGCGAGATCGCCGTCACCGATGCCGCCCATCCAGCGCGACCCAGCTCCAGCGCGACCCAGCCGCCGAGCGAGTTTCCGGCCACGTGGGGCCGCTCGAAGCCAAGCTCGGCGCATGTCTCGCGCACCGCGGCGGCGAGGTTCACCGCGTTTGGCTCGACGCCGGCCGGGAGCGACGGGGCGACGCCAAAACCCGGCAGGTCGATCGTCAGCACATCGCGTTCCGTCGCCAGTAGATCGATCACCGGGGCCCAGACCGCGGTGGAGCCACCCAACCCGTGTAGGAGGAGGAGGGGGTCGCCGCTGCCCTTCCTCATTTCCAATCCGCCTTGGCGAAGAGCGTTTGCACGTCGCCGATCCTACGCCCGCGGAAGCCTGCCCTTGGAGGCGCTGAGGTAGAAGGCCCAAAGGCGACGGAAGCGCTCGTCGTAGCCACGCGCCGCGCCTAGGCGCAGGATCCTGCGGAGATAAGGATGGCGAGACTCTGGCCGACCCTTTCGGTACGTCAATGGTATGGCGCTTTCTTTTCCATCGGCGCGATGCCCGCTACCGTGTCCTTCAGTCGACGTGAAGACCAGATCCGCCGCGGAGCCAGGGACCCGCCCAACGATCTTCACCGACCTCCCCCTTGCAATGGCGCTCCTCGCGTACATGCCAACCGCTGCTTGCGCTGTGCCGGATGGAACCGGGCCGGCGATCAACCCCCTTAGAGAGCCTGGTCCTGCTCCGTGAGCCGGCGCCCGGCGGGGGCGCTTGCGGGCATAGCCATGACTTTTCTTCTCCTCGGGGCTCCCGGAGCAGTTGCGGCCGAGCGTCCCAGTCCGGGCGCCGCGCTCGGGGTGCCGCACCCGGCGATACCGATGCGCGACGTCGTGTTGGGCGAGCCCGGTGCTGCTGCGGCGCGCATATCCGCCTCCGCCTCGTCGCAGCGCTACTCGATCGGCGACGGCAGCCAAGCGACGATCGCCGTGAGCGTCACCACCGCCTGCGTGGAGAGTTGCGAGGTGACCGACCCGCAGCGGGTCGCCGACTTCATCGGCACCGTGATCCACGGCGACGAGGTCGACCTGCTCACCGTTCAGCTCGATACCGAATTCCAGCTTGGCTTCGACTGCGGCTTCGGCGCCGAGGCCTGCTACTTCACCGGCGAGAACAAGATCGTCATCGGCGGCTACGAAGAAGCCGACAGCGACGGGGCGACCTTCGACTTCGTTCTCGCCCACGAGTACGGGCACCACGTCGCCACCCACCGCGAAATGCCGGTTCCCTTCGGAAGCGCGGTCGACTGGGGCCCGGAGCGCTGGGCCAGCCTCGAGAACGTCTGCCAGGGCAAGCGCAGTGGCCGGCTCTATCCCGGCGACGAGGGCAGCCACTACTTCGAGGATCCCGGCGAGGCCTTTGCCGAGGCCTTCGCCCGTCTCCGCTTCCCCGAACAATCGGTCCAGTGGCGCTACCTGCCGTCGCTGAAGCCCGACGCGGCCGCCTTCGAGGCGATCCGCGAAGACACCCTTTCGCCCTGGCAGGGGCGGACCAGCTTCGTGCTGGCCGGGCGAGTACCGGCCAGGGGGGAGGGCGCAGCCGTCGAGTCCCTTCGAACGCCGCTCGACGGAACGGTCAGCCTGCGCCCAAGCCGCCTGCGCGGGCACGGCTACGAACTGGCCCTTCGTAGCCGTGCCGGCAGGCTTCTGCGCAGCTCCGACCACGGTCTCGGTTCTCTCCACCAGCTCGACTACACGGTCTGCGGCCAGTCCCGCCTCCGCCTCGAGATCACCTCGACCCGCGCCCACGGGGGACCCTTCCGGCTCCAAATCCAGCGACCCTGAAATACTTGACAAAGGGCAAGGACTTGCCCGCCTTTTGGGGGCGTAGCTCAGCTGGTTAGAGCGCCGGCCTGTCACGCCGGAGGTCGCGGGTTCGAGTCCCGTCGCTCCCGCTCAGTGGGACCCGCATTCTAGCGCGGGTCCACTGGACTGACGCCGTTGCATATCTGGAGATTCCCCACTTTGGGTACCACATTTGGGTACCAGGCAAGCTGAGAAATGCCACGCTCGGTCGCGTAAATGGGGCCAGGTTAGATCGGCCAGGGGCTGGCGCCCAGTCTCAAAGCCGCGCAGTCGCCGCGGCGGCACGGCGGCAGTCCGGGCGGCCTATCGTTCATCGGTTCTTGATCAGGAAAACGACGGACAACCGTCGGGCACGGCTGATCGTCATTACATCTCCCTTCAATTCTGAAAGGCGGCAGCAGGACTTGGCGGTCGTCAGCCCTCGCCAAGTCCTGCCCCCGCGCCACTCATCGGCTCTTGAAGCTGGACATCAGCGGAGCCACTATCGAGCACGGCTTAATCGTCATTCATCCCCCTTTTCGCTGGTGGGGGCCGGGCAGGACTTGGCGCGTCGTCAGGCCGTCAAGTCCTGCCCTACGCCTCACCGGTTCTTGAGAAGCGAAAGAGACGGAATAACAGTTGGGCACGGCTTGATGGTCATGCGGCTCACCTCCTCTCTTTGGACTAAATACTTCTGACTAAAGAAAGAAGATTAGAGCAATCAAAACAAGCTAAGCTCTAAGCGGCTACGTTCCCGCGCATTCGGTATCTCCATACCGATCTAGTTACTTCTATGTACCCAGATGGCTATAGAGAGGAAAGAAACGTGGCGGCAAAGAACCCGAGCAGACCCAAAGGGAAGGGGAAGGCTGTCAAGAAGCGGCACCGAGAGGCCTCCAGCAAGACCGTAGATCAGAGGCTCATCAAGGCACTTGCGCACCCGCTGCGCGTGGAGGTTCTCGCGATCTTGAATGATCGGATGGCGAGTCCAAATGAGCTTTCCAAGGAGCTAGAAGAAGGCTTGAGCCAAGTCAGCTACCACGTCAAAGTTCTCAAGGACTTCGAGTGCATCGAGATGGTCAAGACTGAGCCACGACGTGGAGCCGTTGAGCACTACTACCGCGCCAGCAGCAAAGTCTTCATCCCTGTATGGATGATGAAGCTGATACCTAAATCAGCGCAACGCGAGATGTTTGGCGATGTCCTGGCCGACATTGAGCAAGACGTGGGCACATCACTCGAAACCGGCACATTCGACAAGCGCCCCGACTGGGTCGTTGGTCGTGACCCGAGAATCCTCGACGGCAAGGGACGCGAAGATGCCGAAGAAGCAGCCGCCGAATTCTTTGAGAGGTATGAGGAGATTGAGGGGGAGGCTGCCAACCGCCGCGCGAAGGGCGAGGGCGACGGCGAATCGATTCCAACGACCGCCGTGGTACTGGTCTTTGGCTCCGCCCTGGGCAAAAAGCTGAAGCCCACGAAGAAGCGCGGGAAGGGCAGTGGCCGATGATGACGAGCCATTGCTCAGATCTTCCCGTTAAGCCCCAAAAAACTGCGCTTTAGCCGTCTAGCATCGCTCCCGCATCGAGCGTTGGGCCTAGGGAGCGGTCGTCAGAAACAGCTCCTCATGTGAACGCTCGGTGCTTGCTCGATGGACAGGGAGGGCGCTGTTTTCGCATGCGGCGCCCTCCCGAAAAAGCTCGAGCAGGGACGTGATGGGTAAAAAGAATTCGATCCGATGAGGGCTAAGAAGATTTGCTGCAGATTGCGATTCAGAGCCGGTCCACCGTGTTGACGCGTATGCGTTGGCCTCTTCGACGACGGCTGTGGCCGGTGGCGACCGGTGGTAGGCGCAAACTCGTGTCGAGGAAGACCCGATGCCTCGTGACCGGTAGCCACATTTAGCCGTGGTCGTGGCGGCGCCATCCACAAAGCCTCTTCCGCTGAGTGCGAGGGCAGAAGACGACAAGGCGAGTGGGAACGAGCGGGTTGACTGGAGCCTGCTCGTTCCCCGCCTCGTCAACCCAATCAAGGTCCTCATCATTGAATCGATGTTGTGGATTGAACGGCCGCTATCAGCCACTGAGCTTGAGAAGCTTTCTGGCGGTCAGCCCATCCTCAATTCAATTTGGTACCACCTCGAAAGCCTTGCCGACTTGGGCATATTGGAAATTGTGGAAAAACGCAAGATGCGCAAGTCTCAAGGCTCGACAAAGGAGACCTTCTTCTTCTTTGCAGTGCGTCAACAGCGATAGGCGGCCGCCCGGCGTTCGCCGGGCCTAGTCATCTAGATAGGGAGTCAGGATGGCTTGTCGCTCTGGAACTCGGGAGTGTGCATCGACATCCACGATGCGCTGTATCCCAGCCTCAGGTTTTTGAGTCGCGCGGATCTGTCGTATTGCCTCGCCTAGACGATTTTCGTCGTCGCGCGTGCCGGTCTGGGGCAGCCGGAGTTGCTCGCTGGCCTTCGGACCCAACTCGGTTGCCTCCAGCATTAGCGAGGTTGCCGGGGCCGGCAAGCTATCCAGCCGGCGCAGCAGCAACGAATAGATCGTCTTTTTGGAGGCAGTTGGCTTGCCGAAGGTCTGGTGTGCACTCCAGCTGCCGCCGCTATTGAGTCTTGCCGTAAGTCTCACCGCAAGGATCGTCCGACCGTTGCGCTGCTTCGACATGAGCATCAGAGCGATCAGTTGTTCGAGGTGGGCTTCGAGCTGAACACCTGCCAGGGCGTCGGACAGCTCCATCTCCTCTGTCAGCTCCTCATACCGTTCTCTTGGCCGAAGTTCCCGATCTTCCCCGCAAGCGATGCGATGGGCCTCCAGTCCAAATCGTCCAAATCGGTCAGCGACGTGGCCAGCGGAAAGCGAGCGGAGTTTCCCGAGCTGGTCGATCCCCAAGTCGTCTAGAGCGTCAACAAGTTCCCGCGCGGGCGTTTCAGGGAGTCCCGGACCGATCGTCAGCGTGGAGATGGGTAGGTTCCACAAGAATCCCCGTAGTGCCTGCTCGGTGACAATGCGCTCCCCTCGAGTGCCGAGCTCGCGTGAATGCTCACGTGCCATCACCGCCGCGATGAACGAGGCAAAGCGGGCTGGGGCGATGGCGCTTCGTGCCTTCAAAGGTATTGCCCGAATCGCGGTACTGAGCACGTCGGCCAAATCGCCTCTGTACATCCTTCGCAAGCTGCCAGCAAAGAAGAATGCCTCGCCAGGCTTGCCCGATTCCACGTTTGCGCCGATCCCTTCAAGACAAGCCAACAGTTGCTCCCAAAGCTCTATCTCGCCGGCCGGATCGTCGGGTGGAAAGAAGAGTTCCGGGCAAGCGGCCTTTGCCTGTGCCCAAGCCATTCCTCGCCAAACACCCTGCTTTTCTGCCGTCCGGGAAAGCTCACGGATGACCGTCCCGGTCCCTGTCCTTGTGGTGAGGGCAACCGGAGCATCGAGCAGCTTGCGCCGACCCTTGCAGGCCACCACAAGGGGAAAGCGAGGAACCGCGATGCAGGCTATCTCATTACGAACAGACGTTCGATATTAATAGCAGCCGGTGACTAGCCGTCTCGTCACGGCTCCCGCCCGCCGCGGGAGCCACCCGCCCCTCCTGATGTTGGCACGCCTGCGGCGTGCGCGGGTCGGGCATCGGCTCCCGCAGCGGGCGGGAGCACAACTGAGGAGATCCAGATGACTCGCACCGCAGACATCACCAAACTGACCGCCGGGGACAACGCAAACGCCTTTACTGATGACCGGCCATCGGGCCAGAGCGTCCAGCCGACTGAGGGCACACTCGACAGCTTTCTAGCGGAACTCCGTCGAATGACCCCGAAGGAGCGGATCAGGGCGTCGCGCTACACGATGAATCGCCGGGAGTACTGGATCTACGCGGCTCGCTTTCCCGATGAGGTCCCCACAGTCAACGGCGAGCTGGAGCTAATCGCCGCCACCCTCGAATAGTAACGCTGCAAGTCACGAACATTCGGACCGAGGGCGGGCGGAAAGCTTGGCATTGAGGCGCCCAATGCGGAGCCGACTCCGCCCGAGGATCGCACGCCCTGGCGGGCGTGCAGAGCGTCGTCCATCGGCTCCGCATCGGGCGGGCCACTGGACGAAGGAGAACGAGATGAGTTACCAGCCCACTGCCTGTCCGGATTGCCTGCGTCGCGCACGCCTTCTGGCCGACCTCGCCCCCTACATCGAGCGACACCTAGCGCGGTCGGCGAAGGGCAGGGGCGCGATCCAGCTGTTCGGGCTCGACAACGAGGACCTCGTTTCCGCAGCCGCCCCTGAGGCGAGCGCGCAGCTGCTCACGCGGGTCGCCGCTGTCTCGGAGGACGAGCTGCTGACCGAGATCGCCGAGTCGAGGTACTGGTGTTGCTGTCGACATGACTCCCAGTTCCCCGTCGCGCTACGAGAGATTCCAGGGGGCCCCTGGGCGCTGTTCGGCAGCGGAGACCCGCTCCTTCTTGCCCGCCTTCGCACCGACAGCGCCGTGGCGATCGTCGGTTCCAGGCGGGCTACTTCCTATGGCCGCGAAGTCGCTCGCACGCTCGGCTACGACCTCGCCCATGCCGGACTAACGGTGATCAGCGGGCTCGCCTTCGGCATCGACGGCTGCGCTCACCGCGGTGCCCTGGAAGCCGGAACGACTGCGGCGGTCCTCGGCTGCGGCGCCGACATTTGCTACCCGGCCTCCCACCGCTCGCTGTGGCGGCGCGTCTCTGAGAACGGCCTAGTGATCTCCGAGATGCCGCTTGGCGCCGGCCCGTGGCGCTGGACCTTTCCCGCGCGCAACCGGATCGTTGCGTCGTTGGCCGGGATGACGGTTGTCGTTGAGGCGGCGCAGCACTCCGGCTCGCTCATCACCGCCGACCTCGCCACCGACCTCGGCCGAGACCTCGGGGCTGTGCCGGGTCCGGTCAATTCGCGCGGCTCGGCCGGGACGAACGATCTCCTCGCGGGCGGAGCCTGCGTGGTCCGAGACGCCGAGGACGTTCTGGACGCGATGCTCGGACCGGGGATGACCCGGCCTGCTCTGCCGGAGGTCGCGGATTCGGATCAGGCCGCTCCCTGAATTGGAGCCTTCTTCGAACTCTGAAGCTCATTTACTGAAGCTGAAGGGCCTTGCTTCGCCGGCCCCCGCATTTTCGCACGGCTTCGCCGTGCATGCGGGGGGCACCGGCTCCCGCATCGGGTGGGGGCAAGAGCAAAAGGAGGGCTCCATGAGCCAGCCAAGTTCCACCACCGCAGTTCTCGATCTATCCAAGATCGACGTCGAGGGCGGCGTGAACCCACGTACTCACTTCGATGAGGCAAGCCTTGCCGAGTTGGAGGCGAGCATCCGACAGGACGGCCTAGTGACGGCGCTGACGGTCGTCCCCCAAGGCGACCGCTACACGGTGATTGCCGGGGAGCGCCGCCTGATCGCTGCGAAGCGCGCCGGCCTCACCGAGGCCCCCGCCGTCATCCGGCCAGTCAAAGGCACCAAGGACGCGACGCTCAAAGCCTCACGGGCTGCGACGCTGGTCGAGAACCTGATCCGCGATGACCTCGACCCGGTTGACGCGGCTCAGGGTCTTGCAGACCTCGCGGCAAGCGAGAATCTGACCACCCATCAGCAGATCGCGGATCGGATCGGCAAGAAAAAGAGCGCGAGCTGGGTCAGCGCGCACCTTCGGCTGCTGAAGCTCCCCGAGGGAGTTCAGGCATACATCGCCAAGGGAGAGATCCCGGTCGACGGAGAGCGGGCGCTGCGAAAGGTCGCCAAAGTGTCGCCGCGAGTCGCGGAGTGCATATGCGAGCTGGCGGTGCGGAGGAAGGTCAAGGGCAGCGATTTCGTTCGCCACTTCGATGGCCTCTTCCAGCTAACGGCGGAGTCCCGCTTCGAGAACCCGCCGACAATGATTCCGCCCAAAGCTGTGCGGATCAGCCAGGTCGTTGACGATCCGAAGAAGCGGCGCGACCTCGGAGACCGCTATCGCGTCCTCCATCCTCACAGTCCGAGCGAGCCGGCAGTTCGGCTCAACGAGGACGAGATCGACGCGGCGCGCGCTGCCGGATGCCTGGTCGAGCATGTGGTCGACCAGGGTGAATGGAGGCAGACCCACGCCTTCATCACAGACACCGCTCTCGCTGCAGACCTCGCAGAGCGCGCGGTCGAGCGCGAGGAGAAGGTGGCGATCGAGCGCAAGAAGGAAGAGGAGAAGCGCCAGGCCGCCGCGTCCCGCAGTAGCAACGGTGCGAGCCCCGAGGACGGGAAAGCCCCTCAGAAATCCGCCTACCAGGAGCGGCAGGAGAAGGCCGAAGAGGCACGCGACTGGAACCAGGAGGTCGGCCGCGAACTCCTCAAGCGGCGCGGAGGTTCGAGCCGCAAAGAGTTCGCCCTGTCCAGAGTGAAGGCGCTGGCGCTGATGCTCATTCAGGACAACCCGACCCTCGCGGCGAGCGGCCTGCGGCTGGTGATGGAGCAGCTGCAAGACGTCGAGGTAAGGCAGCTGACAGCCACCGGCAAGACCAAGGAGAAGGTCAGCTACGCCGGAGTCGAGGAGTGCTGCCAGTACCTCGAAAAGCGGGTCAAAGAGGCCCGCTCGGTCAACGAGGTCCTCGAGCTCGCCGTCGGCGATGCCGTTGTCGCCTCCTTCCTCGCGGACGAAAACGAGTTGCCGCAGTCAAAGCGGGTCGGCGGCGGCATCTACGACCCCGAGGCGGAAAAGCTGCTCAGCGCTGACATCAAGTCGGTGCGCCCCCGGCGTCAACGCCGGAAGAGCAGGAAGTAACCATCGCAATCACCGGGGGAGGGTCTGGACACCCAGGCTCTCGCCCAAAGCTGCGCCGTGTCCCCTCTAACACGGCCGAAGGGAAGACCATGAACGAACGAACGTATGAGTTCGAGACAAGCTGCGAGGCGACTGTCCACGAGACGTGGCGCATCACCGTTCCCGGCGACCTGGCCGGTAACGAGTTGGTCCAGCGAATTGAGGAGGAGCTACAGGCCGGCCGGTGCGACTTCATCAGCGAGAAGGCCGAAGAAGAGCGCGAACGCGATGTTCAGGAGCACACGGTCGAGGAGGCGGCGCCAGAACCCGAACCCGCCTACACGGTTACAGGCTACGGCGACAACAACGCTGCGAAGCCCTACATCGTGACCGTCTACACGCACCACGGACCT
>JAJKHV010000081.1 GCA_021154855.1 Solirubrobacterales bacterium | reverse complement strand
TCCCACCAGCGAGGCCTTGACGACCTCCTGCAGGCCCTCGGCGAGCGCGAACAGGGCGATGATGATCTCGGGCGCGTTGCCGAAGGTGACGTTGAGCAGGCCACCGATGCCGGGCCCCGAGCGGGCCGCCAGCTCCTCGGTGGCGCGTCCCATCAGCGCCGCCGTCGGGATGATGCCGAGCGCCGAGACGGCGAAGACGATTCCGGCCGCGGCGCCGACCAAATCCAGCAAAACCGCCAGCGGAATCAGCGGCGCCAGCAGGTACGGCCAACCATATGGAGTGCGGAGAAAGGCGACTACTGGAGCATCCCCACGCAGTTCTGGATCGCGGTCGCGGTGTGTGCGCCCTGCAGGCATTCGAGGTAGTCCTGCTGACCGCCGCCCGAGCTACCGCCCCCGCCGCCGCCCGACGAGGAACCACCGATGCCGTTGAGGCCTTCCAGCAGGCCGCCAAGCCCGGCGGCGCCCTGGCCTTCGAACGCGCCGAGCAGTTCAAGCGGGTTGATTCCAAGCTTGAGGAAGAGATCGCTGAGCGGCTTCGAGGACTGCGGCGCTGAAATCGTCTGGTCTTCGTTGACCCCGCTGAGTTTCAGGTCGAGGTCAAGCGTGACGACGCTGCTCGCGCCCTTGCCGGCGGAGCCCGCCGGCGGTTCGATCGTCGCCTGGGCAGAGATCCGCCGCACGATGTGATCGTCGCCGACGTAGAGATCGACGTGGGCGTCTTTCACCGAGTCCTGAACCATGCCCTTCGCGGCGTCGAGTTCGGCCGCAGAGGGAAGTGGGCCGGCCGCTTTCAGCTGTTCGCTGCAGGCCGGATCTTCGATCAGTTCACTGACTGTGTCGAGCGCAGCGGCGGCGTTGAGATCACCGCTGACCTTGCTCGTGCTGGTACCGCCGACGTCAGCGCTGCCACCTTCCTCGAGGTTTTCCATGAAGTCGGAGATCTTCAGCTCGCCGGCCGCATCCGTGCATGCGCTTGCTTCGCTCGACTGGCCACCACCCTGTTTCTTGATCGCCGATTTGACGAAGCTGAACGTGGTCGGATCGACTTCGTACTCGGCGCCTTCATAACCGACGTAGGCCTTGTTGCCGCCGAGCAGCGTGAAGCCGCCGTTGAAGTCGACGTCTTCGCCACCGATTGAGCCCTTGGCCGTGGCGCTCAGGTCGAGTTCAGGCAGTTCCGCTTCACTTTCGCTCTGAAACGGGCCGGAGAGGCTGACGTCGACGTGGCCGCTTTTTTCGCCTTTCGCGCCGATCCCCAGCGCGAGGTCGATTTCGCCGCTTTCGATTCCCTGCAGAGTCGCTTCGTCGACGATGCTTTGCGGGCTGTCGCTGCTGCCCCCACCGCAGGCGGCCAACGCGGACGTCAGCGCGATCAGCGCCAGAAAGACGGTGAGAATGCGAACTCGGTTCAAAGCGATGGGCCTCCTGAGCGAGAGCGGGATGGGCGTAGCCGTAAAGCTAGCGTGTGGGGGGCGGCTTTTGGTCCTTGGCGCCATTGCTCATGGGACCGCTTCGAGCGGCTGCACGCTTTCTTTTGGAGCGTCGAGTGAGCGGGGGCTTTCCTCGGTCAGGTTCAGCGCCAAGGGAAAGAGCAATGCGCCGAGGAAGATCAGGATCACGCCGGCGGCGACCAACCAGCGAGCGGAGCTGAGGTGGCCGAGGATGCCGACGGCGAAGCCGATCAAGACCAGCGCGATGTAGGGGCCGGCGCTATGCGGCAGCAGGGAGGCAAGTGGCAGGACGAGGTCGAGCACAGCGCCGATTATCATCGCCTCCATGGCCGACGGCTCCGTGGCAGAGGTGAAGGACGCACTGGCCCAGGCGGGCTACCTCGCCGACGAGTCCGCGGCGCTGGTCTCCTTCCTCGCCCAGCGCCTCGGCAAGCCGGTCTTGGTCGAGGGTCCGGCCGGCGTCGGCAAGACCGAGCTTGCCAAGGCGCTTTCGCGCGCAACGGATCGACAGCTCGTTCGCCTGCAGTGCTACGAGGGCCTTGACGAGGCCAAGGCGCTCTACGAGTGGAACTACCGCAAGCAGCTGCTGCGGATCCAGGCCGGCGGTGAGGACTGCTGGGAGGACGTCCACGGCGACATCTTCGACAAGGAGTTCCTGCTCGAGCGGCCGCTGATGCAGGCGATCGCCAGCCCAGAGCCGGTTGTGCTGCTGATCGACGAGATCGACAAGACCGACCAGGAGTTCGAGGCGATGCTGCTCGAGCTGCTCTCCGACTTCCAGATCACGATCCCCGAGTTGGGCCAGGTCTCGGCGACGACGATGCCGATCGTCGTCCTCACCTCGAACAACTCGCGGGAGCTGACCGAGGCGCTGAAGCGACGCTGCCTCTATCTCTGGCTCGATTACCCGGGCCTCGAGCGGGAGATGGAGATCGTCCGCCTGCACACACCGGAGCTGCCCGAGGCGCTGGCGCGGCGCCTGGTCGAGGTCGTCGAGATGATCCGCGCCCTCGACCTCAAGAAGCCGCCCTCGATCGCCGAGTCGATCGACTGGGCGCGGACCCTGCTGCTGATGGGCGCCGAGGACATCGACCGCAAGACGTTCGAGCAGTCGATGTCGATCATCGTCAAGCACCGCACCGACATCGATCTGGTGGCCGAGCGAGTTGGGGTGAAGCTTGCCGAGCCCGTACGGCCCCAAGGCTGAGGCCGGCCCGCCGGGGCTGGCGGCGAAGCTGCTCGGCTTCTGCGAGGAGCTGCGCAGTGAGGGCGTCGCCGTCGGCACCTCGGAGATTCTCGACGCCTTCGCCGCCCTGGAACAGGTGCCGTGGACCTCGCAGGACGACTTTCGCGAGGCGCTGGCGGCGACGATCGCCAAGTCTCAGGAGGACCGCCGCCTCTTCGAGCTGCTCTTCGAGCGCTGGTTCTTCCGCTCCGCCGAGGCGGCGGCGATCGAGCGTGGAATCGACGAGACGGCGCAGCGTCAGGCGGGCGGCGACCGGCTCGACATCGACGAGCTGCGCGAGCAGGTGCGGCAGGCGATCATCGAGGGCAACGAGGGAGAGATGCGCGACCTGGCGCGCCTGGCGATCGCCGCTTTCGGTCGCCAGGGCGAGGGCTCGGGGGTGGTTGGCGTCGACGTACAGCGGATCCGCCGCACCCTGGGACTCTCGGCCGGCACCCAGGCGCCGGCCGAGGACAGTGCCGCCGAGCAGGTGCCGATCGATCGCGACCAGCTCAACCGCTTCGAGCGCCACCTACGCCGCGAGCTCGAGCGCGACCTGATCGAGCGCACCTCGACCCTACCCCCGTCGCGGCCGCTGGCCGAGCTCGACCGCGCCCTGCCGACCAACCCGACCCAGGACCTCGCCGCCGTGCACCGGGCCGTCTCGCAGATGAAGCGGCGCCTGGCGACGCTGGGACACGAGCAGCGTGGGCGCCGCCGGGGGCAGAGCATCGACGTGCGGCGGACGATGCGCGCCTCGCTGGAGACCGGTGGCGTGCCGATGCACCTTCGCTACCGACCGAAACGCCCGCGCCGCCCCGAGATCTACGTCCTCTGCGACGTCTCGACCTCGGTCACCTCGGCCAGCGTCTTCTTCCTCTCGGTCCTGCATGCACTCCACGATTCCTTCCGCAAGCTGCGCAGCTTCGTCTTCATCGAGCGCATCTCGGAGGTGACCGACGTCTTCGAGCACGAGCGCGACTTCCGCGTCATCGCCAAGCGCATCTCCAGCGAGGGCGGCGTCGCCGACGTCTCCGGCTATACCGACTACGGCCGCGTCTGGCTCGAGTTCCTCGGCCAGATCTCCGACGAGCTGGACCCGCGCTCGACCGTGATCGTGCTCGGCGACGCCCGCACCAACGGCCGAGAGCCCCACGCCGACGTCTTTGCCCAGGTCTCTGAGCGAGCGGGTCGGCTCTTCTGGCTGAATCCCGAGCCGAAGCTCTACTGGAACTACGGGGACTCGGTGATGGCGGCCTACGAGCGCTACTGCGACGGCGCCTTCGAGTGCTGGACCACCCGTCACCTGGAGAACTTCGTCAACGTCGTCGCAGGCGGAGTGCCAGCGGCCGACTAACCGCGGTGCAACGCTTTCTCCCCCTGCCGGGTGGACAAAACGTTGCACCCGAGAGGATTGCGGGGCAGCGGCTGGAACGCATCTTCAACCGTCCAAGGGAGAGAGATGCCGCCGTCCTATCCAGTCTCGTTTTCTGTCGACTATCCGGAGCGCAAGCTCAACCGGCTTACGACTTTTTTCCGGGCCTTCACCGTAATCCCGATCGCGATCGTCGCGGGGCTTCTGCCTGGCGGCGAGCTCGCCATGCGGTGGGGCGGATCCGGCGCCAGCAGCGCCGTGGCCCTTGGCGGCATCATCTTCGCGCCAATTGTTCTGATGCTCCTCTTCCGGAAGAAGTACCCGCGCTGGTGGTACGACTGGAACCTCGAGCTGATGCGCTTCGGCAACCGGATCAGCGTCTACCTCGCCTTGATGGACGACGAATACCCCTCGACCGACGAGCAGCAGGCGGTCCACCTCGACTTTGCCTACCCAGACGCAGAGCGACTCGAGCGAGGCCTGCCGCTGGTCAAGTGGCTACTGGCGATTCCCCACTACATCGTGCTCTTCTTCCTCTACATCGGCGCTTTCTTCGCCGTCATCTGGGCCTGGTTCGCGATTCTCTTCACCGGTCGCTACCCACGCTGGGTCTTCAAATTCGTCGAGGGCACGCTGCGCTGGCAGAACCGCGTCTTCGCTTACGCCCTCGCCCTGGTCACCGACCAGTACCCGCCCTTCCGACTCTCGCCCTAGCGGGCGACCCAGGCGTCTGGCGAGGCGGCCAGCGCCTCCACCTCAGTGGGCAGCTGGCCGCTGACCAGGTCGGCCAGGGTGACGTGCTCGAGCACCGTGCGCAGGCTGGCGCGAACGGCGATCCAGACTTCCTGCAGATGTTCGGCGCTACCCCGATACTCGATCGACTCCGGTGGGGCGGATTGGACGTGGGCGATTGGCCCCTCGACCGCACGGACGATGTCGGCGATCGTCACATCCTCGGCCGGTCGTGCCAGCCAGTAGCCCCCCTTTGCGCCACGGCGGGCGCGAACGATGCCCGCGTGCTTCAGCTCGAGCAGGATGTGCTCGAGGAACTGCAACGGGATGTCCTGCGCCTCGGCAAGCTTCTCGCCCTTGACCGGGCCCTCTGCCGATGCCGCCAGCTCCGCCGCCGCCCGCACCGCATAGTCCGCCTTCGCCGAAACGCGCATAGACGGAGTTAATCAGGGCAAGTGGCGCGCGGGTCCTGTCGCGGAGGAGGGGCACCTGGGAGCGGGTCACAGTCACGTCCCCGATTGCCTTCCCCGCGCCACCCGCCCGAGAAGCGGATTCAGCCAGTTGACTCGAGCGACAACGCCGCTGCTTCTCTTTGGCGACGGCGGTGGAGCCAGCGGGGGGCGGCGAGAATCGAGCCGAGCCCAAGCGCAGCTACCGCTGCCGCGATCGGCCATACGTTCGGGTCGCCCTTTTGGATCGTGACGATGCCCGAGCCGACTAGGACGAGGCCGAGCGCAGTGCGGATGAAGCCCTGCGGCGCCCGATCGGAAAGCGCCGCCCCGATAACCACTCCGGGTATCGAACCGATCAGGATGTTGCCGGCGAGGATGAAGTCGACGTTGCCACCGACCCAGTGGGCGATTCCGGCTGCCCAGAGGAGGATTGCCGCGTGGAAGACATCGGTGCCGACGACTCTCTTCGGCGCCAGGCGGTAAACCGCGATCAGGAGGATCGCAATAACCGTCCCGGAGCCAGCCGAGGTGATTCCGATCACGAAGCCGGTGGTGGCGCCGATCAGCACGGCGGCGACCTTGTGGCGCCGCTCGACGTCGAAGCGATCACGCTCTTCGACGAGGTCGCGCAGGATCAGGGCCCGGGTCAGGGTGATGATCCCGACCATGAGGAGGGTGCCGCCGAGCACGGCGTAGACGAGCGAGTCAAGGCGGTCTTCGCCGAAGTGCTCCTGCAGCACCGAGACGATCGCAACCCCCAGCACAGCGGCCGGGACGCTGCCAAAGGAGAGCCACTTGACGAGCTCCATATTCACCGTCTTCATGCGGAAGTGACGCCAGCCTCCGACGGTCTTGGTCACGGCTGAGTAGAAGATGTCGGTGCCGATCGCCGTCGTCGGCTGAATGCCGAAGATCAGGATCAGCAACGGGGTCATCAGCGATCCACCGCCCATGCCGGTCATGCCGACGAGTACGCCGATTCCTAGTCCGAAGACGATGATTGCCGGGTCCATATGAATGCCGTGCAGGGTGGTTATCGACTTTCCTGACCTTTTTGGTCAGGAGCACGGAGTGCGCCAGGATACCAAGATGCCCACTGCAGAAGCCAGAGATTTCGCTACCGAAGGCGCCTCGCCATCTGGCACTGGCGCGATCGGCGCGGCAATCTCGATCCGAGGCCTGAGCCATTCCTACGGCGATCTGCAGACGATCGAGCGCCTCGATCTGACGGTCGCGGCGCATGGGGTGCTGGGCCTGGTGGGGCCCTCTGGATGTGGCAAGTCGACCTTGCTCGAGCTGATCGCCGGCCTGCAAGAGCCCGAGAGCGGCGCGATCGAATTGGGCGACGCCCGTGACCCGCACGGCCGCTTGGACAGGTGCGCCTACATGCCCCAGCGCGACCTGCTCCTCCCCTGGCTGTCGGCGATCGACAACGCGGCCCTGGCCCTCCGTAACCGCGGCGTTCGCCGGGCCCAGGCGCGACGCGAAGCCGGCAGCCTCTTCGAGCGCTTTGGGCTCGGCGGTTTCGAGAGCGCCTCGCCCGCCGAGCTCTCCGGCGGCATGCGGCAGCGGGTCGCCTTCCTGCGCACGCTGGTCGCCGAGAAGCCGGTGCTGGCGCTCGACGAGCCATTCGCCTCGCTTGACGCGATCACACGGGCCGAGATGCAGGAGTGGCTGGCGGGGGCGCTGAGGGCCGACCCGCGCACGGTCGTCCTCGTCACCCATGATGTCGAGGAGGCGCTCTACCTCTGCGACGCAGTGGCCGTTCTCTCGGCGCGACCCGCTTGCGTGCTCGAGCAACTGCGCGCCCCTTCGCCTCGTGCAGCCAACCGCAACGCAGCGGTCACTGCCCAAGAGTTCGTCACCGTTCGCGAGCGTGCGATGCGCGCTCTGCGCGAAGGCGCCAGCGCCACATGACCGAGCGGGTCGACTTGCAGCGCCAGATGACCGAGGGGGTCGACCCGTCTGCTCGCGTCCAGGAAGAAAGCGCCCCGTGAAGCGCTGGCTCCTCCCCACTCTCCTACTTGCCGTCCTGATCGGCGCTTGGCAGATCGCGGCCAGCACAGGGGCGATCGCGGAGGCCCTGCACATCGAAAGCTTCCTGGTTCCGTCTCCCGCCGAAATCGCCGAATCGCTCTGGCAAAGCCGTTCGCTGCTCGCCGAAAATGCCTGGGTTACCGTGCGGGAGGTGCTGTTCGGCTTCGGCTGCGCACTCGTCGCCGGTCTCGGCTTCGCCGTCGCGATGCACCTCTTCGAGACGCTGCGCCTCGCCTTCCAGCCGTTGATCGTCGCCTCGCAAACGATCCCGATCTTCGTCATTGCGCCGATCCTGGTCGTCTGGCTCGGCTTCGGGATCGGCCCAACACTGGCGATCATCGCGCTGATCTGCTTCTTTCCGATCACCGTCAACACGCTCGACGGCCTGGGCTCGGTCGACGTCGAGGCGACCAAGATGATGCGCACGCTCGATGCCTCGCGTCGCCAGATCCTCTGGCGGGTCGAGGTGCCGGCGGCCCTCCCCTATGCCTTCAGCGGCGCCAAGATCGCCGTCGCCGTGGCCGTGATCGGCGCCGTCTTCGGTGAGCTGGCAGCTTCCGGCGCCGGCCTAGGGCGCCTGATCTTCCAGGACATGGCGCAGCTGCAAACCGCGAGGGCCTTTGCCGCGGTCGTCGTCCTCTCGGCGATTGCGATCGGGTTCTTCGGCCTCATCGCCCTCGCAGAGCGCCGTGTCGTCACTTGGCGATAGAAAGCAGGGGATGAAGCGCTCCTCCTCCCTGGCAATCGCCCTCGCTGTGGCCCTGCTCGCACTGGCGCTGGGACTCACCGCCTGCGGAGAGAAGAGCGAGGACGTGACCGCCAAGGCGCAGTCGCTCAGCCTCACGCTCGACTTCTATCCAAACCCCGACCACGCCGGGATATACATGGCGCAGAAGCTGGGCTACTTCGAAGATGCCGGCCTCGACGTCAGCATCCACACGCCCGCGGACCCGGCGGCACCGATCAAATTGGTCGCCGCGGGACAAACTGATCTGGCGATCTCCTACGAGCCCGAGGTTCTGCTGGCCAAGGAACAGGGACTCGACGTGCTCGCGGTCGGGGCTTTGGTCGACCGGCCGCTGACCTCGTTGATCTGGCTGAAGAAATCAGGGATCAAGGGAGTTAGCGAGCTGCGGGACAAGACGGTCGCCACTGCCGGCATCCCTTACCAGGACGCCTACTTGAAGACGATCCTCGCCCGCGTCCACCTCTCCCCGTCCGATGTGAAAGCGGTCAACGTCGGCTTCGGGCTCCTGCCGGCGCTCCTCGGCGGGCAGGCGCAGGCGATGCTGGGCGGCTTCAGCAACATCGAGGGAGTCGATCTGCGGCTGCGGGGCTCCAATCCGCTCGTCACGCCGGTCGACAAGCTCGGCGTGCCCAGCTACGACGAGTTGGTCGTGGTCGCCCAGGGAAAGCGGCTCGAAGAGGAACCGCAGGAGATCCGCCTATTCCTCGCGGCTTTGGCGCGAGGGACAGCGGCGGCGGCGAGCGATCCTCAGGCGACAACCAAAGCGCTGCTGGAAGCAAACCCTGACCTCGACCCTAAGCTGACCAAGGCCGAGGTGGCGGCAACTCTGCCGCTGCTCAAGCCGGCTCGTGGCAAACACCCCTTCGGCTACATGGACGCGGCTGGGTGGAGCAAGTTCACCGGCTGGATGCGCGACAACGGGCTGATCTCCTCACTGCCGCCGACGGACAGCGTGCTCAGCAACGATTACCTGCCGGGCGAGATTCCCGAATAGAGCGACGCGCCTTCGCTCAGTAAGGCGGAGATCTTCTCTGCCGGCAGCGCGCGTGAGAAGAGGTGCCCCTGCGCATAATCGCAACCGAGGCGGCTCAGCTCGGAGAGCTGCGGCTCACTCTCCACCCCCTCGGCAATCACGTCGAGGGAGAGCGCCCGCGCCATGCCGATGATCGCCTCGACGATCGCGGTCCGCTCCTGTTCGACCCCGAGCGCGTCGACGAAGGAGCGATCGATCTTCAGTCCGTCAAAGGGGAAGCGGTTGAGGTAGGCGAGCGACGAGTAGCCGGTGCCGAAGTCATCGAGGACGAGGCCGACGCCGATGTCGCTCAGCGCCTCCAGCGTGCCGGTGGCGGTCGCCGACTCCTCGACCAGGACGCTCTCGGTGATCTCCAACCGCAGGTGCACCGGGTCGAGGCCGGTGCTTGCCAGGATCTCGCTGATCGAGCCGACCAGGTCGCGGTGGGTGACCTGGCGCGCCGAGAGATTGACCGAGACGTCGAAGGGTCGCTGGTCAGGACGCAGCTGATGCCACTCGAGAGCCTGGCGACAGGCGTTTTCCTGGACCCAGCGTCCGATCGGCTCGATCAGGCCGCTGTCCTCAGCAACTGAGACGAAGTCGCCGGGGTCGAGCAGGCCACGCTCGGGATGGCGCCAGCGAACCAGTGCCTCGAGGCCGGTTATTTCGCCGCTGCGCAGCGCGATCAACGGCTGGTAGTGAAGCTCCAGCTCGTCGCGCTCCAGTGCCTTGCGAAGCTCACGCTCGATCTCGAGCCGACGCAGCGCCGTCGCGCGCATCTCGGCATCGAAGAGCTCACAGCGCGCCCGACCGCGTTCCTTGGCCCTGTACATCGCCGCGTAGGCGTCGCGGATCAGCATGTCGGCCCCGATCGGCTCGCGAGTCGAGGGTCGCGCCACGGCGATGCCGACGCTGGCGCTGACGAAGTGCTCGGCCCCGCCCGTCGCATAGGGCTCGGCGAAGGCTGCGGCGATCCGATCGGCGATCGCCACTGCCTCGTCCTCGTCGGCGAGGCGGTCGACGAGAATGCCGAACTCGTCACCGCCGAAGCGGGCGACGATGTCGCCGGGGCGCAGGTGGCCGCGCAACCGCGGCGCGACTGCGCGCAGCAGCTCGTCGCCGGCGTGATGGCCCATGCTGTCGTTGATCAGCTTGAAGTTGTCGAGGTCGAGGAAGAGGATCCCGACCGGTGTTCCCGAGACGGTGCTGCGCCTGAGCGCATCGTCCAGGGAATCGATGAAGCTGAGGCGGTTTGGCAGGCCGGTGAGGGGGTCATGCAGGACGCGGTGGCGCAGCGCCTGATCGGTCGCATGGCGCTCGATCGCATCGGCAAGCACATTGGCCAGAGCCTGGACGAAGTGGACGTCCTGCGGAGTGAAGCGGTTGGGCTCGGTCGAGTGGATGTCGAGCACGCCGAAGGGCTGTTGCTTGCCGTCGATCAGCACAGCAAGGCTGCTGCGCGCGCCCATCACCCGCAGCGCCGGTGGCATCGAGAAGCGCCGCTCCGACTCCCAGTCGTCGACGATCACGTGCAAGCGTGAATCGAGCGCCGCGCCGGCGTGGGAATCGCGCGCGGCAGAGGCGCGCTCGGAGCCGACGACGCGATCCTCGAGGCCTGCGCGCAGCCCGAGGCGGCGGCCGTCGCGGCCGATCTCCCAGATGCAGGCCGCCTCAACCCCCTCGATCTCGTTCATCAGGGAGACCGCCTCGCCCATCAGCAAGTCGGGGTCACCGTCCTTCAGGGCCCAACCGCCGAGGCGGGCTACCGTCGCTTGCTGTGCCGCCGCGCGCTGCAGATCCTGCTCGGCGATCTTGCGCTCGGTGATGTCATAGAGGACTCCATGCCAGACGGGCGTGCCGAGTTCGTCGGGCTCGAGCACGGCCTCGTCGAGGATCCAGACGGTACGGCCGTCGCGGGTGATCATCCGGTAGTCGACCGGCGGAGGATTGCGATTGCCAAGCGTCTTGCGGGTCTCCTGCGAAAGCGCCCGCTCGCGGTCCTGCGGATGCAGCAGCTTCGCCCACAGCTCCGGGTCGGCGACCCATTCCTCGGGGGTGTAGCCGAGGATCTTCTCGACCTGGGGACTGACATAGCGCCAGCGCCCGTTTTCACCGAGCTCGGATGCATAGACGATCGCCGGCAAGCGCTCGACCAGGCGGCGATAATCCTCCCCCCCGGCGGAGATCTGGTCGAGGAACTCGTTGACTCGTTTCTCGGGCCAGCTGTCGTCCCGCTTGGACCGCTCCATGGCTGCCTTATCGACGGATCGAAGGCACGCTTGAGTTAGGCACGCAAGCGGGCTCGGGAAGTGGCTTTCAGAGGCCGCTGGTCCAGGCCGCGGCAAGACCGCGGAAGGGCGCGTAAGGAGCGTAGAACTCCTCGACCTCCTCGACCGTCGCGCGACGGCCGAGACGAGCGAGCCGCCCTACCAGCTTGAGGTACATCAAATCGCCGGCAGGCAGGGAGTCCGGGTCGCCGCGGCCGAAGAGCCCCAGGCACTGGACGGTCCAGGGGCCGATCTCACGAACGGAGAGCAGGCGGCGATCGGCGCTCGTCGTGGCCGGGTCGCAACGACCAGCGGCGATGTCGCCGGCTATGGCGCGCAGTGCGATCGCTCTGCGCAGCGCGAGGCCCATCGACTCCAGTTCGACCGGTGCCCGGCCGGCAATCAGATCCGGGGTCGGGACGTCGCGGAAGCCGTCACGGCCCTCGCCAAGCCGCCTGCCCAAGCGGCCGACCATGCGGCGCTGGATGCGAGCGGCGCGACCGGTCTCGATCAGCTGCTTGACGACCGCCCAGGCGAGTGCCTCCCAGGGCCAGGGCCGGCGACGGGGACGCAGGTATGGGCGACGGCGCAACAGCGGCCCAAGCAACGGGTCGCGACGGAAGCGCCGGAAGAACTCGCCGAGGTCGTCATCGACGCCAAGCGCGAAGCGCATCCGCTCCAGCGCCAGCTCCAGCTCCGCCTCGCCGGCCTCGCCGGCGCAAGCCCCGTCGAGCGCGCGGGGCGCTGCAATCGAGCCCGG
Source organism: Solirubrobacterales bacterium (assembly GCA_021154855.1). GTDB lineage: Bacteria > Actinomycetota > Thermoleophilia > Solirubrobacterales > 70-9 > VRUE01. The sequence continues at coordinate 2,388 of JAJKHV010000081.1, read as the reverse complement.
ATCGAGCGGCTCGGCCCGCAGCGCCACCCGCCCCTTGCCCGGTTCCCAGGCCTTGGTCAGGACCGGGCAGCCGTCGACGTGAAGCAGCCGGGTGGCGATACCGCCCTCAACTCGCATCACCCCGTCCTCGCTGCCATAGCGCGGCAGCCGATAGGGCGAGGGCGGCGCGACCTCCAGCTCGAGGCTCACCGCCCGAGCAGGTGCACGTCAACCAGAAAGGAGCGGCTGGCGACAACGTTGGGTCGTTCACGGCGAGATAGACGACGCGGGGATCTCTTGCGCCCGGCAGCAGCGCCAACGGCACGCACAGCCGCCACGGTGGCGGCGCCCGCGATCACGCCCCCGGCAGCAGCTATCGCCGCCGTTCGCGCCTCGCCAAGCACCGCAAGCGAACCGGAGCTCTCGCGAGGAACAACTCGGACCGCCACCGGCTCTAGCTCCATATTGCTCACCCAGCCGACTGTAGCGGTGCCCGCGGCCGCGAACAGCGAGCACCCCCGCACCTTCCGCAGAACTCGAAGGCGCTGGGTGACTGATTCGCAATTCACGTGCCCGCGGGGGCGTGACTGGCCAAGCCGGGCGACGCGCGCGGCCGCTGCGCGTAGCAGCGCTACGCGTGAGGACGTGCGTGGCGATCCAGCGCCGCGCCAGACACGTCATCCGTGGGCGTGGGAATTCGGATCATTCTCCCAGCGCCTTCTCGTAGAGCCGGTACTTCTTGACCACCGTCCCCCCCATGCCTTCCATGGCCCGGTTCATCGGCCCATTGCTCTCGAGGATCCAGCCCATCTCACCGCCTTCAATCGTGCCAGGCGCCGCTGCCGTCTCGAGGTGCTTCAGGTAGAGGCCGGCGGCAACGCCGCTGTGCCGGTACTCGTGCTTGACACCGAGGGCGAAGACGCGCAGTTGGTCGATCTTGCCCTTGCCGAGCAGAAAGCGAAGCCAGCCGAAGGGAAGCAGGCGGCCATTGAGCTTGGCCAAGACTTGATTGATATCGGGAAGCGTTAGGGCAGCGCCTACGACCTCGCCGTCCTTTTCGGCCATGAAGGCCCACTCCTCGTCGATCACCTGCTTGAGGTTCTTTGCCTGGAACTCGACCTCTGCGTCGGTGATCGGCACGAAGCCCCAGTTGTCGCCCCATGCCTCGTTGTAGACGTCCATGAAGCGGCGCACCTCATCGGCCATCTCGCGCTTGCGCATGTTGCGAATCGCGATCCCTTCGTCGTGCAGCGCCTTCTCGGCGGCGGCGTGGATCGAGGGGTCGAAGCGCTCTCCCTCCTTCAGATCGCCGAACTGCAGTTCCCACATCTGCACGTCCATCGCCTTTTCGAAGCCCTCTGCCTCGATCAGCTCGCGGTAGTGTGGCGGATGCCAGGGCTCGAGGATCATCGGTCGCCGCTCGTAGCCCTCGATCAAGATGCCGATCTCGTCGTTGGTGGTGAAGTCCATCGGGCCGAGGATGCGGCTGCGACCCTTGTCCCGTGCCCACTCAGTGGCGGCAACCAGCAGAGCAGCCGCCACCTCTGGGTCGTTGGCGGTCTCGAAGAAGCCGAACATTGCGTCGCTGCCGCCTTGGTAGCTGTCCCAGCGATGGTCGATGTGGGCGCTGATCCGGCCAACCGCCTCGCCGTCACACTCGGCGACGATCAGCTCGGCCTCGCCGTGCTCGAACCAGGGGTTCTTCTTCGGGTTGAGGAACTCCATCCGCTCGAAGATCAGCGGCGCCACCCACTGCGGCCGCTCGCGATGCAGATGGAAGGGCACCTTGACGAAGCGCTTCAGCTCACGGCGGTTGCGAACCGGCCTGATTGTCACGCTTGGCATGGGAGCCGGAACCTACACTCTGGCCATGAGCGAAACTGCCAGGGCCCCGATAGACGTATTCGAGAAGGCGCGCAGCCACGACCGCCTCGAGCAACTCGAAGCGGCCAAGCAGCACGACCTCCTTCCCTACTTCCGCCTGCTCACCTCAGAGGCCGGGCCGGTTGTCGAGATGGAGGGGCGCGAGACGATCATGCTCGGCTCCAACAACTACCTCGGCCTGACGGGGGACAGTCGCGTCAAGCAGGCGGCACGTGACGCGCTGGAGACCTACGGCACCGGCGTCACCGGCTCACGGCTGTTGAACGGGACGACACCGCTGCACGTCGCGCTCGAGCGCGAGCTGGCGGAGTGGATGCAGACCGAGGACGCGATCGTCTTCTCGACTGGCTACCAGTCGAACGTGGGCACGATCGGGACGATCCTCGGCCCGGCTGACACCGCGATCGTCGACTCGGGCGATCACGCCTCGATCCTCGACGGCTGCCGCCTCTCCGGCGCCAAGCTGCGGCCCTTCCGCCACAACCGCATGGACAAGCTGGAGAAGATGCTGCAAAGGGCAGCCGC
>JAJKHV010000080.1 GCA_021154855.1 Solirubrobacterales bacterium | reverse complement strand
GTCGACGCTGAGCGCAACGCCGAGGCGGTCACCTGCGGGGATCGTGTACGGGGCTCCGGGAAATTCCATCGTCAGCCGCACCTTGGTCCAGGCGTTTCGCGGCCAGAACCCATTTCCCTGCGGCGTGTAGGTCCAGTAGTTGAGGCCGGTCGCTTTGTCGGCGAGCCGCGCGTCTTCGACTTTCGATTCGCCCGTTGCGATCGGGTGGCGGTCGAAGAGGTAGACGCAGAGCGTGCCGTGGTAGAGCGCGTCGTCGAGCGTCCGCGTGTAGAACTCGAGCGTCACCTTGCCGTTCATCTTGAAGTCCGCGGCGAAGGGGTCGGTGACCCAGCGGTGCACCTGGGCCTCCGGATGAACCGTGCCGGTCGGCGTGTAGTTGCAGCCACTGGTGTCGTCGTGCCTTATCTGCACGCCCTTGTCGGTGTCCGGGGTGGGCTCGAGGTAGCCGTCGTTTGCGTAGTCGTAGAGCGCCGGGTTGGCTTCGTCTTCGGGGTCGGGGTCGGGCGGGGCGCCGAGCATCAGGGCGTCGGGTGCGCCGATCGTCGTGCCGGTCTGCGGCCCGCTGGCGCAGGTGCCGAGCGTGTTGTGCAGCAGGTGATCGCCGCTGATTTCCTGGCGTATGGTGGCGCCCGTAGCCGAGCAGGGCATGTCGGTGAGGAAGAACTGCTGCGCGGTCACGAGCGTGCCGGTGCCCGCCGGGCCGCCGCTGCCTCCGGTTCCCCCAGTGCCACCCGTACCGCCGGTTCCACCGGTGCCTCCAGTTCCGCCGCTGCCACCCGAGTTCTGGCCCAGCGCTTTTGGATCGAGCGCCGCCGACTGCACTTCGATGTAGTTGCGTTCGCGTGGTTCGCTGCCGGTGGAGTCGAGCTTGACCGCGACGACGATCTGCTTGTAGTCATGGAGGCCCGGGCAGATGTCTTCGCCGGTTTCGCTTTCCGGGCAGCTTTTGTCGTTGCGCCAGACGATGTATCGGTAGAGGTGGCCGACAACGTCGCCGTCTTGGAATTTGATCGGTCCCGGTTTCACCACCCCTTTGCTCGGGTCGACCACCATCGTTGCCAATTCCCCGTCCGGGTCGTGCTGCAGGGCGAAGTCGCCGTTGACCACCCGGTTGTTCGGGTCGAGCGGGCTGGTGAAGTGCGAGGGCGTGACGGTCAGCGCCAGTTCTTCGTAGCTGAGGCTGTGCAGCTTCTCCAGCTCCCGCTGGGCGCGGTCGAGGGCGATCTGGGTGGACTTCGCCCGGGCGTTGTTGCGCACCGACGAGGCGAGCACCCCGAACAGCGCCGCCGAGGCAAGGGTCAGGATGAGCGCGGCAACAAGGACCTCGATGATCGTGAAGCCGCCCTGGGCGCGGAGTCCACCAGAAGCACTTTCGCCGATTCGTCGCATCTCAGGAGGAGAGCGTTGCGCCGCGCAGGCTGGCGCCGTCGGAGATGGTCAGGTGCCCGCTGCCTCGCGGGTTGGGAACGCTGAGAGTGAGACCGATGTAGGTCGGTGAAGTCCCGCCTTTTGCCGGGCCGCATACGGTCGGGTCCGTATTGGCGCTGGGGACGAAGCAGAAGACCGAGGAGGAGTCGATGCCGCTGACGATCGTCGTCGGCGTGCCGCCACTCGTGCTGCCGACCGCCCGCTCGATCCGCGTGCACGAGGTGGTCGTGCAGCCGTAGACGATCTGGCACTGGATCGAGGGCGCCGAGGCGCTCGTTGGCACCGAGCCGCCGCACGTCGTTCGCCTGACCCGGGCGACGAAGGAGACGTTGCTCGGATTCGCCACGGTGACGCTGGTGCCGTTGCGGATCTCGCGCGTCATCCGCTCCAGCTCGAAACGGGCGGTCGAGATGCTCTCGGCCTGCTTCTGCTGCTGCGGCTGGGCGCGCACGGCGCTGATCAGCATCGTCGTGGCGCCGCCGACGACGATGATCCCCATGCTCATCGCCACGAGCAGCTCGATCAGTGTCATGCCGGTTTCGTCATCGATTCGTCCCAGGCGGGACCGCAGTCGCGTCCTCATCCAGACACCACCTTGAAGCTGCGCTTCGCTGTCTGCGGCTCGGCCATGCCAATGGCGTTCACGGCTTTGATCGCCAGCACGTGACGGCCACCGTCGAGCCGCTTCAGGCGCAGCGGCGAGCGGCAGGCCTTCCAGGCGTGCCTGTCGACCTTGCAACGGAATCTGGTGCCGGTCTGGCCCGTTGAGTCGGTGAAGCGAAAGACGGGCCTGCGCTCGCGGGTCTTCGAGGCCGGCGCGAAGGTGATCCGCGTGTGGGGAATGACGTAGGCGGTCTCCGGGTGGGCGGTCGGGGACCTCTTCGCACCTTCCTGCGAGGCGCCCCCCGTGCCACCGCCTCCGGATCCGTCACCACCGGAGGAGCTCTGCTGGGTGTAGGAGATCGCGCTCGAGCAGAGCGAGACGAAGCCTTCGGCTTCAGCGGTTGCCCAGAATTTCGCGGTCGCGCCGGCCGCCACCGACACCCCGATCCCGGGCGAGGTCAGCTGCGCGGCGGAACCGTGCGCGACCGGTTCGCCGGAGCAGTTCGAGGTCGTGTAGATCTTGACCGTCGAGCCCGATTCGGCTTCGCCGAGAATCTTCGGAGTCGTCGACGATGCGGGAGAGAGAGGATTGGTGCTCGTCAGTTTTGGAGACGGGGGGCCAAGTTCGAGATCGGGCGAGTTGCCGGTGGAGACCAGTCGGGTCACGTCTTCGCCGGGTGTCGCGCCGAGAAAGCGTTCGTAGACGTCGACCTCGTCGTCCCCGTCTTCGAGCTTGAAGCGCTCGACCGTGGTGAAGTAGACGTGGCTGCCTTCCACCGAGGCGCCGACGAAGGTGGCGCCGCAGTTGCCTTTTTTCAGCGGGCAGTAGCTGGGGGCGGTCGTGATCAGGCTCGTTGTCCCGCCGAGGACGTCGCGCTCGTAGATGTCGTCTTCGCCGTCGCCGTCGTCGGCCGCGAGAACCTCGACGCTGGTGAAGACGACGTGCGACGCGTCGGCGGAGGCGCGGTCGAAGCGAGCGTCAGCGGCGCCGTTCCCGCACGGGCCACAACCGGTCCCTTGGGAGATCAGCAATGGCACCCCGCCGCCGACTCCCTGCGAGTAGACGTCGACGCTGGTGTCGGTGTCGCTGCCGGAGAGCTGCTCGGCGCTGCTGAAGAGGACCGTGCCGGCGTCCGCGCTGACCGCATCGAAGGTGGCGCTGCAGGCACTCGAGCAGGCGGCCGGGGTGACGAGGACGAGCGTGCCGCCGTCCCACTCGTAGACGTCGTTGAAGCCATCTTTGTCTTCGGGCACGAGACCCTCGGGCGTCGTGAAGAAGACATGCGTGCCGTCGGCCGTGGCCGCGGCGAAGCTCGCGGTCTGCGTCGCGGACGTTCCGCCGGAGATGAGCGTCGTCGGACCCGTCGGCAGGTCGCGCGCGTAGACATCGGTGGCGGTGTCTTTGTCGTCACCCACCAGCGCCTCGTTGGTGCTGAAGAAAGCCCTTTTGCCGCTTTCGGAGCTTCCCTCGAAGACCGGCACCGCGCCGTTGTTGCCGCAGGCCGGTGCGCAGCCTTCGGCCCCCTGCGAGACCGGGGTCGTGAGACCACTGCTCAGATCCCGTGAGTAGACGTCCAGCGCCGTGTCGATGTCGGCGCCGGAAAGCGGCTCAGCGGTGGTGAAGTAGGCATGGGAGCCGTCGGCGGAGATACCGCGCAGGGCAACGTCGTCGAAAGCACCGTTGCCGCAGGCGGGAGCGCAAGAGGAGCCGCCGGCCGAGACGAGGCTGGTCGTTTGGTTGCCGAGATTGGCGAGATTGCGAACGTAGACGTCAGCCGAGCCGTCGGTGTCGGCCGTCGCAAGGCGTTCTCCGCTGACGAAGAAGACCTTCGTCCCGTCCGAGGTCGAGGCGGCAAAGCCCGCGTCGATGGCGCCGTTGCCGCACGCGGGCGCACAGCCAGCTTCACCCACCGAGATCAAGGTCGTCGTCCCGCTCGCCAGGTCACGCATGTAGACATCGCTCGCGAGGTCGGTGTCCGCCTCGACCAGGCCCTCGCCCGTCGAGAAGAAGACGACGCTGCCGTCGGCGCTCGCTTTCTCGAAGAGCGCGTTGTAGGCGTCATTGCCGCCGGCTGGCCCGAGCGATACCTCGCGGGTCACGTAGCTTTTGATCCCTGGGTCCGCGTCGTAGGAGCGCTCATAGACGTCGCGCTTGGTGTCGGTATCGCCGGGCACGAGCTGTTCGTCGGTTTCAAAGAAGACGACTGTGCCGTCGGCCGAGGAGCCCCTGTAGCTCGAGGGCGAGGCGCTCGTAGGCGCCGCCAATATCAGCGCCGCAGCAAGTCCAAGAAGAGAGGCGATTGTCCGGTACATCTCTGGTCTATCGGCTGGATCAGGGATTCGTTTAGCTCTTGAGGCCAGGCACTGGCCAAACGAGCAAGGGGCGGGCCGATTTGGCCCGCCCCTTGGCACGTCACGCCTGGCTGGGCCAGGGCGATAGGACTAGATGGATTATTTGTTCCAACCGCCCGTTGAGCAACCTCCGCCCACCGTGGAGCAGGGGTAGGTCAATGTGCCTTTGTCATTTATGACTTCGAACACCCGACCGTTCGAAGAGAACGACTGAATCGTGTATTCGTTAGCGGTGGCTTTGGTTACCTTGATTCCCTCGCCGGTTTTCGCAGATTCACCTGTGCCCGTCGTTGTTGCTTCGACGATCGTGGGCTCGATTTTTTTGAGTTCCGCGACGGTGGCACCTGTGTAGGCGCCGTTGTTCTCGGTGGCGAATGTCTCCATGGCGACCTGCGCCGAGTGAGCATTCTCCTTGGCCTTCGCGTCGCCAGCCTTTTCGCGCTGGTTGAAGAAGGCGGGCAGCGCGATCGCGGCCAGGATTCCGAGGATGAGCATGACGACGAGGAGCTCGATCAGCGTGAAGCCGGCCTCGCTATCACCGTTGAGCCGGGCGCCAACCTTGGCCCGGAGATTCTGGAGAAACATTCAGGGACCTCCTAGGTTCCTATCGATTTCGCCAGAGCCCCGTCGCGTTGCAGCCACGTGGTGTCTGTCGACCCCGGTGGTAGCCCGGCCGACTCCGAAGAGAGTCCCGAAAGGCTTTGCGCCCCCGCCTCGCAGCGGGTTTGCCTTTGAGCACCGAAGCGCTGGCAGATTCATCACCCTCTGCTAATCGACCGTCCCCCCAAATCCCTTGATCCCCGAAACTAGGACTTCATCTCCCCAAAAGTTGGGGTTCATCATGAGATCCAGTCATAGTCAGCAAACAGCCCTTCGCCAATGAGTGATCGGGCTGGTTCGGGGCGGGCAGATGAGATCGCACTTGTCACATGCAGGTGTGTCGTCGAGTAAGCGTTCAGCTCGGCTGTGACATGGCCAAGCCATGGTCGGCCGCAGCACTGCCGAGACGCTCGTCGTAGGTGACGAACAGGCCGATCTAATCCCGGATGCTGAGCGTGGTCGCTAGGTGCAGGTCATCGAGACTTCGCAGGTCTGCGGGGTCGATTGAAGGGTGTTGAAAAGCTCCTTGGCCTTCCAGCTGAAGCTGGGCAGGACCAACCCTGCGGGCTCAGCCGATCTTTTCGTACAGGCTGAGCAGCGGCAGGTACATCGCGATGACGATGAAGCCGACCATGCCGCCGACGAAGACGATCATCAGGGGCTCGATCAGGGCGGTGAGGGCCTTGACCTTGGCGTCGACCTCGGCCTCGTAGAAGTCGGCGATCTTGGTCATCATGTGCTCCAGCTGGCCGGTCTCCTCGCCGACCGCGACCATGTGGCCGACCATCGGCGGAAAGATCGGGTTCTGCTCGATCGGTCCGGCGAGCGAGCCGCCGCGCTTGACCGAGGCGTAGACGTCGTCCATGGCTCGCTCGACCACCACGTTGCCTGCCGTCTCGCCGGTCAGCTTGATCGCCTGCAGCATCGGCACCCCGGAGGAGACCGAGCCGGAGAAGGTGCGCGACCAGCGCGCCAGCGCCACCTTCTGGATCACGTCGCCGATCTTGAAGGGGATGCGGAGAGTGAAGCGATCGAAGGTCTCTTTGCCGCGTTCGGTGCGCTTCCAGCGGAAGAAGGCGACCGCCAGGAGAACCAGGCTGGGGATGATCACGAACCAGTAGCTGGTGAGCGCATCGGAGACGCCGACACAAAGCTGAGTCGGCGCCGGCAACGCCGTGCTTTCACCGGGATTTTCTTCGCCGATTTCTTTGAAGACGGTGACGAAGACCGGGATCACGAAGACGACGATCGCGACCAGGACGACGACGGCGAAGCCGAAAACCAAGGCCGGGTACATCAGCGCCGATTTGACCTGGCGCCTCAGCGCGTCGGTTTTCTCGACCTGGAAGGCGATGCGGTCGAGCGAGTCCTCCAGCCGGCCGGATTCCTCGCCGGAGCGAACCATCGCCCGGAAGAGCCGGTCGAAGACCTTGGGGTGGCGACCCATCGCCTGCTCGAGGGTGCTGCCTGCCTCGACGTCGGCCCGGATGCCAGCCGTCGCTTCGCGGATCTCCTCGTCCTGGGTCTGCTCTTCGAGCGAGTGCAGAGTCCGCAGCATCGGCATGCCGGAGGAGACGAGGGTGGCGAACTGGCGCGAGAAGACGGATAGCTCGCGCATGTCGACGCCCTTCCACTGGCGCCAGAGGTTCTCGATCTGGAACGGCTCGCTCTTCTCGCTGACGTCGAGGACGATCAGGCCTCGCTGGCGCAACTGCTCGGTGACCTGGGCCTTGGACTCGGCCTCGACTTCTCCGGCCGTCGCCGCGCCGGCGAGGTCCATGGCCCGAAAGGCGAATGTGGTTGCCTCGGCCATCCGCTACTCCCCCTGCGTATAGGTGGGCGGCACCGGTTCCGGCGCCTCCTGCGGCGGGGGCACCTGCAGGACGCCGTTGCCGGGAGGACCGGCGCTTGGGGAGGCGGCC
>JAJKHV010000079.1 GCA_021154855.1 Solirubrobacterales bacterium | reverse complement strand
GCGGCGGCACCGCGGGGGAGCCTTGCAGCGGCCGGGCCGGCGAGACGGCCAGCGTCGGCTGGGCATCGGGTTGTCCGGGGGTCGATGTGACCACCGGCGCGGACACCGCCTCCGGTGAGGCGGGAGCGCCAATACCGCCGGTTCCGACGGCCGGCGATCCGGTGCTGACCCGGGGCGACGGTGCCCCAGCGACGACGGACGAGTCGCCCATCGCGACGCCGATCCCCGGCGCGACACTCAGATCGGGCGCAACAGCGGAGGTCGCCCACGGCCGCAGGCCGACCAGAGCAACGGCACCGAGCAAGAGCAGCAGACCGAGCAGTGAGGACACTGCAATCCCCGGAAACCCTCCCCTTGCTTCTGACCAGCGCGAAGCGATGCCCCACCATACCGCTCGCTCAGTAGGTCTCAACTATCTCGTAGAGGGTGGTGCGCTGGGCCGGCTCGCGGCCCCCGGCGCGGGCCGCCTCGATCAGCTGTTCGGGCTCCAACTTGACCCCGTGCTGAGAGCCCGCCATGCGCGAGATGTTCTCCTCCATCAGCGTGCCGCCGAGGTCGTTGACGCCCCAGCGCAGCGCCTCGGTGGCGGCGCCCAGCCCCATCTTCACCCAGCTTGCCTGCAGGTTGGGGATCGTTTTGCCGAGCGCGAGGCGGAAGGCGGCGGTGTGCTTGAGGTTCTCCGCATCGGAGATCTCCTCGATGCCGTGGGTACGGCCCAGCATCGTGTTGAAGGGGATGAAGCTGAGCGGGACGAACTCGGTGATACCCCCGGTGCGCTCCTGCAGGGCGCGGACCACCCGCATGTGGCGGGCCAGCTCGCGCGGCTCCTCGATGTGCCCGAACATCACCGTCGAGGTCGAGCGCAGGCCCGCCCGGTGCGAAGCCTCGATGATCTCGACCCAGCGCTGGGCCGGCAGCTTGTTTGGAGAGATCCGCTGTCGCACGCCATCGTCGAGCACCTCGGCCGCCGTCCCCGGCGTCGACCCCAGCCCGCATTCGATCAGGTACTCGAAGACCTCATCGGGCCCTTTCCCCGATCGCTCGCACATGTAGTGGACCTCCATCGGCGAGTAGGCATGAAGGTGCAGCTGGGGCGCCACGTCCTTTGCCAGCTTCAGCCACTTCCCGTACTCCTCCAAGGTCAGATCGGGATGGATCCCACCCTGCATGCAGAGCTCTGTAGCCCCAAAAGCCACCGCGTCCTCAATCCGCGCGGCGAAGTCCTCCTCGGAGACCTCATAAGCATCAGGCGACCTCTTCCCCTGTCCGAAGCCGCAGAACGCACAGCCGACCACACAGATATTGGTGAAGTTGATGTTGCGGTTGACGACAAAGGTGACCCGGTCCCCCGCAAGCTCCCTACGGAGTTGATCCGCAGCAACCCGCATCTCCTCGATCACGTCAGGCCGCGTCTCGGCGAACAAGGCTGTCAGCTCATCCTCGCTGAGCTCCTGGCCCGCGCGACCTTTCTCGATTGCCTGGGGGGCAAGGCCGTCCTCGATCGCCTCGTCGTTCCGTCGCCCAGACCCCTTGCGCGGAATGAAGCTCCAATACTTCAACTTGATCACATCGAGCACGCCCTGCTCCATCCACTCGCTATCCATGTACTGCGGGTAGACGCAGAGCCTCTCCGTCAACGCATAGCCCTTCGGCGCAAGCTCCTTGCGAACCTCGTGCGGACTCGGAAACGCGTGCTCCGGCGAGATGTGGTCTCCGTTGGCGGACAGACCGCCCAAGTCCGTAGCTCCAGCCTCGACCAGCTCGCCCCAAGCATCTGAAAGGTTCGGCGGCACCTGGACGCCCACATCAGGCATGAGCCTCTTGCACTCCAGAATCAACCGCTTGATGTCGTCAACCGATACAGGAGTGGCCCAACCGGGCGTGACCGCCGGGGCCCCCTCCGCCGGGAATTCGCGACCCACACCGACGCCAACCCCGTCATCCAGCTCTCGTCGGGGAGCCCCGCCGGAGGGGACCCCGGCGGTCACGCCGGATTGGACCCCGGCGGTCTGCCACCGCTCCCGCGCCGCGTCATCGGCAATGTCAGCCACTTCCTGCCCGTAGTACTTCGGGTGCGCAACGAAGTTCTGGAGGATCACCTCCTGCAGATGCCCATGACGACCGTGCACCTCCGCTAGGGCTTCCAGCGACGCAACCTGCTCGTCCTCGGTCTCGCCGATCCCAACCAAGATGCCGCTCGTAAACGGGATCTTCAACTCACCCGCGGCCTCAATGGTGGCCAGCCGTTGCGTCGGGTGCTTGGTTGGAGAACCAGCGTGGACCGTCTCCATCAACCGCTCCGAGACTGACTCGAGCATCAGTCCCTGCGACGCAGTCACCTCACGCAGTCGAGCAAGGTCGGTGCGATCGAGGACGCCGATATTCGTGTGGGGGAGCATCCCACGCTCGAGAGCGCGCTCGCAAGCCCAGACCACGTACGAGGTGAAGTCTGCGTGGCCCCAGTCAGCCAGCCTGGAGGCGACGTCGGCGTTGACCTCAGGCCGCTCGCCAGTCAGCACGAGCAGCTCCTTGGCATTCCTCTTCAGCGCTCGGTCGAGCTGCCTTTCGACCTCATCGGGAGCATGAATATGCGCCCGGTGAGTCGCGAATGCGCAGTACTTGCAGTAGCACTGGCAGGTGCGCGAGAGGGAGAGCGTGTAGTTCCGCGAGAAGGTGACTCTTCGCACAGTGCCAAGCTACTGCAACGATCCGCCGGGCCCCATGGCCCGGCGGAGTACCCAAGTCAAAATAGGAGTTAGCGCGCGCCCTCGGAGTACTTTTCCACGGGAGGCCGCACCGGCTCTGCCGGCTCCGTCGGCGGCAGGCCGCGGCCTTCGAGCACGAAGCGGAAGACGACTGCGGCAAGCAACGAGCCGACGATCGGGCCGATGAGGTAGGGCCAAACGCCGCCCCACTCATTGCCGACCAGCGCCGGGCCGAACCAGCGGGCGGGGTTGAAGGAACCGCCGGTCAACGGGCCGCCGACCATGACGATGAAACCCAGCGTCGTGCCAATCGCGAGGGGTGCCCACTCCTTGAAGCTCTTTCGCGAATAGACCGCCGCGAGGATGACGAGGACGAGACAAAAAGTGCCAATCGCCTCGATGATCGAGCCACGGAAGTTGCTGCCGAGAATCGGGCTCACGGTCGCAGCGCCGTAGTGAGTGGCACGACCCTCGTCGAGCAGCAGTCCCTTGCATAGAAAAGCACCAGCGACACCACCAATGAACTGGGCGAGCATGAAGATCAGCGCATCGACCGAGCCGATCCGTTTGATCACCCACGCCGCCAACGTCACCGCGGGGTTGAAGTGCCCACCGCTGACCACGCCGAACATGACGATCAGGCCGAAGAGTAGGAAGGCGTGGACGAGACCGATGACGGCGAAATCCGACCCGAAAGTGGCCTGTTCGCCCGTCGAGACGAATAGCACTACAACGCTGGTGATGAAGAACACCAGCAGGAAGGTGCCGATTAGCTCAGCAAGGTATGCCGCAAGTCCTCGTTCCTGCACTCTCTCTCCTCCTAGTTCCCTGAATTCGACTGGGGCGGCGCCAGTCTACCCATATTGAGCGAATGAAATAGGTTCCCCGCTCTATGAAGTTGGTTGCCGCGCTGCTGGCGGCCGCCCTGTTGCTCGCCGGCGCCGCCGGCTGCGGTGGGAGCGGCGCTGAACCGGGCGCGCCTGTCGGCGCGACGCTGGTGCTCGACTTCACACCTAACGCCGTCCACTCCGGCATCTACGCCGCAAAGCGGCAGGGCTACTACGGTGATGCGGGAATCAACCTCACGGTCCGCCAACCCGGCGAATCGACCGACGCCCCGAAGCTGCTGGCGGCGGGCCGCACCGACTTCGCCATCCTCGACATCCACGACCTCGGCATCGCCCGCGAGCGCGGACTCGAAGTGGTCGGCGTGATGCCCCTGGTCCAGCGCCCCCTCGCCGCGATCATTGCCCGGAAGGACAGCGGCGTAAAGCGGCCGGGCGAACTCGAAGATCACATGGTGGGAGTGACCGGCCTGCCCTCCGACGAAGCGGTGGTCGACTCCGAGGTCAGCGCCGACGGCGGCGACCCGGTCAAAGTCAAGCGAGTGACGATTGGATTCAACGCGATCAGCTCCCTGGCGGCCGGCAAGGTGGATGCAGCGACCGGATTCTGGAACGCCGAGGGAGTGGCGCTGCGGCAGCAAAGCATCCCGATCCGCATCTTCAAGGTCAACGAATACGGCGCTCCGCCCTATCCGGAGCTGGTCCTGACCACGACGCGCAAGACGCTTGATCGCGATCCGGACCTGGTTCGATCGATGGTCGATGCGACCAGGCGTGGCTACGAATTCACGGTTGAGAACCCAAAACAGGGCCTCGCCGATCTTCTCGCCGAAGTGCCGAGCCTCGAGCCGGTCGATCAGAAGGGGCAGCTGCAAGCACTGCTGCCGGATCTTGATCCGCTGCCCTTCGATACTGCGGTGCTGCGCGAATGGGCCGCTTGGGACTTCGCGCATGGGTTGCTCGAACGGCCGCTCGACGTCGAGGCGGCGTTCCCTCAACCTTAGGCCGGGTGGCATGGGGCGGCCTCGCTATCCCGTGCCCTCCCCAGATACGCTTTGGCTCTTGAGCTTGGCTGACGACTTCAAAGAAGTGCTCGATTCTCTGCCGCCCGATTGGACGGATCTGGAGCTGGATCTGCGCATCGAGGATGAGAGTCGGTACATCGATACGGCTGTGGCAGTCAGCCAGATCAATGCTCAGCCCTACTCGCAGTCTGATTGGGATTGGCGGCTGATCGTTGCTCATGGCTTTGGGCACGCCGCTGCCGCTGAGACGGTCATGGGCGTGCTGAGGAAGCTCGATGCGGATGGGACCCGCGGCGAGATGGTGGTTCGCGAGGTTCGCGAGGGACGCTCCGAGATAGTGCAGATGTGGGGCCGGCCGGAGAGCGTTCGCGAAGAGTTCCGCGAACGCCGCTCGCTCTAGAGGTCCCGCGGCCGTGGCAAAGATCCTCGCCCTCTCCTCCGACCTGTTGCTGGGCAGCAAGGTCGAGGCGATGCTCAAAGCCGCCGGCCACGACACAACCCTCGCACCGTCGCTGCAAGAGACATCCCTCGACGACGTCGAGCTGGTTGTCGCCGACCTGGAAGCCATAAACCCCGAAGCCCTGGTGGGCCTGGGCATCCCAATCCTCGGCTACTACTCCCACCTAAACGTCGAGGCCAAAGAAGCCTCCGACGCAGCCGGCATCGACCAAGCCGTCCCCCGCTCCCGCATGTCCCGCGAGCTACCCCAGCTGGTAGACCGCCTTCTCGCCTCCGAGCCCCCCAGCTAACCGGCGCGGCATACCCGCCCCCTGAAAGGCCGGCCTCAGGCTCAGCCGAAGAAGACCTGCTGCAAAAGGAAGACGTTGAGCCCAATGATCATTGCCGCGAGCACCCCGGCGACCCCAGTCACCCAACGCGGATTGACCAGCTCACCCATGACCTGCCGCTTGGCCGCAATGATCAGCAGCGGCACCAGGGCAAACGGAATTCCGAACGAGAGCACGACCTGGCTGCCGACCAGCGCATCGGTCGGGTCGAGTCCGAGACCGAGGACGACCAGGGCCGGCGCCAAGGTGATCGCCCGGCGCAGGAAAATCGGGATTCGGCGGCGGATGAAGCCCTGCATCACGACCTGTCCAGCCATCGTCCCCACCGACGAAGAGGCGAAGCCGGAGGCAAGCAGGGCGATGCCGAAGACGGTCGCCGCATTGACCGAGACCAGCGACTTCAGTCCGTCGTAAGCGCCGTCGATCGAATCGATCCCGGCGAGGCCGCCTTCGTGGAAGAGCGCAGCGGCGACGATCATCATCGAGAGGTTGATCACGCCGGCCAGCGACATCGCGACAACGACGTCGATCTTCTCGAAGCGAAGGATCCGCCGCTTCTCGTCGGCGTCGCGACCGACGATCCGCCGCTGGGTCAAGGCGGAATGCAGGTAGATGACGTGCGGCATCACCGTCGCGCCGATGATCCCCGTGGCGAGCAGGATGCTCTCGGTGCCGGCGAAGCCCGGAACGAAGAGGTGCTTGGCCACTTCCCCCCCGTCCGGCTTGGCCTGAATCAGCTCGAAGACGAACGAGGCGACGACCACGCCGACCAGGGCGGTGATCGCCGCCTCCAGGCGACGAAAGCCCATCTGCTGCAGGGCGAGGATGCCGAAGGCGCCAGCGCCCGCGATCACGCCGGCGGGAAAGAGCGGGATGCCGAGGAGCAGGTTGAGGCCGAGCGCGGCGCCGACCACCTCGGCGATGTCGGTTGCCATCGCCACCACCTCGGCCTGCAGCCAGAGGCCGATCGAGGTGCGACGGGAGAAGGTCTCACGACAGAGCTCGGCGAGGTTCTTGCCGGTCGCAATGCCGAGCTTCGCCGACTGGGTCTGTACGACCATCGCAATCAGATTGGCCGAGAGGATCACCCAGAGCAGCAGGTAGCCGAATTTGGCCCCGCCGGCGATGTTGGTGGCGAAGTTGCCGGGGTCGATGTAGGCGACGGCGGCGACGAAAGAGGGGCCGAGGAAGGGCCAGATCCGCGAGAGGCCGCGGGCGTGGCCGTCGAGGGAGCGCCGGGCGGCTCGGGCCACGGCCGCCTCGCCGGGAAGGACGGCCTCGACGTCGGCCCCGGTGGGGCGGGGCTCCTCGATCGGCGCCTCGATCACGGGCGGCAGCTTCACCGGCGCTCGTCCTCCCTCGCCGGAAGGGTCAAGTCCGGTCCGGGAATCGGCGTTCCGTGCGGGTCGTGGCTGGGCTCTCCGAGCTTCGCGGCGATCAGCAGCTCTAGATCCTCGGAGATGTAGTGCTCGAGCACCTCGGCCTCCTGATGGACCCGGTCCTCGGGCATTCCCAGCGCCTCGGAGAGGTAGGCCTCGATCAGGCGGTGATGGCGAATTACCTCGAGCGCGACTTTCTCCCCCGCCGGGGTCAGGGTGGCGCCCTTGTAGGGCAGGTAATCGGCCAGGCCTAGATCGCCGAGCCGCTTCAACATCGATGTCGCAGTCGCCGGCGTCACTTTCAGCCGGGCCGCCACCTCGCCGTTGAGCACTGGGCCCGGTCGCTGCTGCGAAAGCGCGTAGATCGCCTTTGCGTAATCCTCTATGGCCTCTGAAGGTTTTGACACGTCTAAAAGAGTTTGACATATCTAAAAGAAGAGCGGCTGGACGACGGGGATGACCCCGATCGAGCAACGGCGGGGAGGCTCGGTCGGGGTCATGCCCGTCGCCCACAGCGATCGCTTCCTAGAATTGGCATATGACCGAAGCGGTGGCAGTCGAGCTCGACGCTCAGTACAGGCAGTTGCGCGAAGAGTGCGGGTTGCTCGATCGCTCGGGCCGGGGCAAGCTTCTATTGAGGGGACCGGAAGCAGCGGAGTATCTGCAGGGACAGCTCACCAATGACATCGAGGCGCTTGCCGGGGGGGAAGGTTGCTACGCGGCGCTGCTCGACCGCAAGGGGCATATGCAGGCGGACATGCGCGTCCTCAATGTCTCCGCCATTCCTTTCGCTGAAGCGTCGGCGGAGGAGAACAGCGCGGCGATCTGGGTCGATACCGAGGCCGACGCGCTGGCAGCGACTCGCCGCCACCTCGAGATGTACAAGGTCGGCCGCGAGGTTGAGGTCGAGGACGTGAGCGAGGCCCGAGGCCTGCTCTCGCTGATCGGCCCGCGCAGCGCCGAGCTCTCTGGTGCGCCGCCACTTCCCGAGCACTTCTGCGAGGAGGTGGCCGTGAACGGAGTCGAGTGCCTCGCGGTGGGCACCGCGTTCGGCATCGACTTGATCGTCGCGGCCGAGGAGTCAGACGGTTTGCGCGCTTTTCTGGGCGCTGCCGGGGCCGTCGAGGTCAGCCCCGCGGCGGTCGAGATCCTTCGCATCGAGAGGGGGACGCCGCGCTTCGGCGCCGAGATGGATTCCTCGACGATGCCCGCCGAGGCCGGCATCGTCGAGGCCGCGGTCAACTTCGAGAAGGGTTGTTACATCGGCCAGGAGACGGTCGCGCGGCTTCACTACCGGGGCAAGCCCAACCGGCGCTTGCGCGGCCTGCGACTGAGCGCTGAGGCGCGGCCCGGCACGGCACTGCGGGCTGGCGAAAAGGAGGTCGGCACGCTCGGCAGCAGCTGCGTCTCGCCCATCCATGGACCGATCGCGCTGGCGATCCTGCGTCGTGAGGCTGAGCCGGGCAGCGAGCTCAGCGTAGGTGAAGATGGCGTTACGGCTCAAGTGGTCGACTTGCCCTTCGGTTAGATTCCGCCGCGATGGGTCGTGGGAGAGGCAGAGTTGTCGCGATGGGCTGCGCCCTCGGCGCACTGACGCTGGGTGCCGTTGGCTGTGGTGCCCAAGAGCACCCCAACGAAGCCCGCCGACAGCCGCCCACCCGGGTCAGCGTCACGCTCACCCCCCGGGCGATCACCGTGCAGCCGCCGCGGATCGCGATCGGGCCGGAAGCGAGCCAGCAGATCCCGCAGAACCAACACGCGGGGCAGCCGCCGGTCCGCTCCAACGCGCCGCTCGATGTCGTCTTCGTCACCGCCAATCTGACCAATTCCAACTCGAAGCTGGAACTGCACGGCCCCAAAGATGCAACTTCCGGCCCACTCGTCGCCAACGGCAACGGCTCGTTTCAGGCATCGCTGCCGACCGGCGCCTACACCGTGCGGGCCGCCGGAATCGCAGGCGCCAAGCCGGTTCACTTCACGGTCGGTCCATACCGCAGCTCGTCCCAAAACGACGTGCTTCTCCCCTAAGAGCGGCTTTCTGACCGCTGCGGTCCGTCTGCTCGGCCCGTCACCATCGTCGCGTGACCGTCGTTCTCGCCATGGCCGTGCTCGCGCTTGTCGCGGCGCTGGTCTATCTGATCGCTTCGCGGCCCGCGCAGCAGGTTCCGGTGGACCCGGGCCCGGCCATGCAAGAAGCGGCGTCGCAGGCTGTCGCCGACCTGCTGCGGATCAACGAGGAGGCGCGCAAGGTCGACACCCAGGCGGCTGAGGCGACGCTCGACAAGCGCCAAGCGGAGATCAAGGCGCTGACCGAACGCATCGCCAAGGGCCAGGAAAAGATCGAAGCCGAGGTGCGCAAACGCGGCGAAGGCGACCTGCAGACGCGCACCCTGCTCGAACAGATGGGCCAGACGGTCGGCAATCTCAACGCTGAGACGGCCGGCCTCAAGAAGGCCCTGCGCCAACCGCAGACCCGGGGCCAGTGGGGCGAGCTGCAGCTGCGCCGCTGCATCGAGATCGCCGGCATGACCGAGCACGTCGATTTCGAGCTGCAGGAGACGATCCACACCGAGGACGGCCGTCTGCGTCCCGACGCTCGCTTCATGCTGCCCGAGGGGCGCAGCTTCGTCGCCGACTCAAAGGTTCCGCTCGACGCCTTTCTCGATGCCCAGGAGGCGGAGGTCGAATCCGAGCGGCGCATTCACCTCGAACGGCACGCGCGGCAGGCGCGCGAGCACGTGCGCGCACTCAGCTCGAAGGACTACCAGGGGCAGTTCAAGACCGGCGAGACACCGGACCTGGTGATCTGCTTCATCCCCAACGAGCCGGCGCTGCACGCCGCCTTCACCGCCGATCCCGAGCTTTTCGACTACGCCCTGAAGCTCAACGTCCTGCTGGTCAGCCCGACCTCGCTGATCGGTCTGCTGCGCACGATGGAGCTCGGCTGGCGGCAGGAGCGAATGGTCGCCGAGGCGGCTGAGATCGCCGACGCAGCCGGGACGATGCACGCCCGCTTCGCCAAGTTCCTCAACGATTTCGACAAGGTCGGCAAGGGCCTGACCTCGGCAGCCAACGCCTACGACTCGGCGGTCGGCTCGATGGAGCGCCGCCTGCTGCCGCAGCTGCGCAAGGTCGAGTCGCTTGGCGTCACTCCGAGCAAAGCGATCGAGCCGCCCGAACCGGTCGAGATCACGGTTCGTGAGATCACGGCGCCGGAGCTGCGCGAGGCGCCCGATGCCGCTTCCAAGGTCGCCTGACCAAGCAGGCCAGGGACGCACCGAGCACCGCCTGCTCTGCAGGCAAGCGAAGGAGAAGGCGGGCATGCGCCGCGTCAGGCGGGCTTGGGGCTAGGATTCGCCGCCCGTTCCCCAAGACCGCGGAGGACTCAGTTGGCCGTTGACACGAGCGCAGTTGCGAAGTTGGACGTCGAGCCCGGCGAGCT
>JAJKHV010000078.1 GCA_021154855.1 Solirubrobacterales bacterium | reverse complement strand
TCCAGCATCAGCGAGCCCGCTACCAGTAGATCGCAACGAACTCGACGTCGATAAAGCGCTCTGCGGCGCTTGCCGGCGGGGAGGTCCCGGGCATCGGCGTCTCATCGGTGCCGCCAAGGCCGAAGCCGGCGGTCTCCATTGCTTCGTTTCTGAGCCTCGCCTCCAGCTCGCGATCCTCGTCGCTGCCGAGGATCTCGCGGAGTCGCAGCGTGAGCTGCTCCAGTGCGCTTCGGCGGTACTCCAGCCGCCCATAGTCGATGCCCGCGACCGGTCCGTCGAGCGTCGCCAACTCGGCTGAACTGAGAGGCTCTTGGCGGAATTCGGCCGCATATAGGCGCGCGTAATGCTCCATGCCAGCCTGCATCTTCTCGTCAACTGCAGGCTGCTCAAGGGCTTCGGCGGCGCCGCTCTGAAAGCCGCTGATCATCCCCCCGATCATCTCTTCAAGCTGCACGCCGATGAAGGGAATGACCTTCCCAAAGACGTCAATCAGCTTGACTGGACTCCAGGTCGGTTGCAGCCCATCCTTGCCGAGCCGGCACATGACGGTGAAGCGCGAGCGCGAGAAGAGCACTCTGCGCAGGTCCTTCCAGAAAAGGCCTTCCTCGGCGACTCCGACGAGGTGGACGTCGCGGAGCTGCGCGCCGGAGGGCAACTCTGCGTCGGAGAACAGGCTTCGGTGGACAAGGAACTCTGTTTCCTCAATCTCGAGGGCCTGGTAATCGAGAATGCGGCAGCGCAGCGGCACGAGACCGACCATCAGCTGGCCGATGATCCTGTTCATGGTCTCGCCGGCCGCGATTCCCTCGAGACCCTCCGGAAAGAACTCGGGGTTTTGGTCCATGAACTTGACTACCTCGGAGATCACGGTGTTGAAGGCAAAGGTCGGATCGGCGTCGAGCTCGATCTCCATCTCGAGGAGCTGGCCGCGCGCCGGCTGATCGGCAGCCAGCACCAAACCCGACCCGGGGTCCTCGGCAAGCGCCTTCAGCGAGGCGAGGTCGGCGGCAGGAGGCAGCTCGCCGTCCGCAGGCGGCTCGGACAGCGCCAACTTGCCGCGCTCGACGTCGACTAGCTCTTTGAAGGCCCCCTGAACCATCGATTTGCGGACAACTTGGGTCGCTGAGGTCGAAGTGGTGGCGAGTTTTGAACCAATCTCAGCTTTGAGGCCGTAGTTGACTCCGATCGCGGAGTTGATCTCGCTCTGCAGCGACTCCGAGGCCGATTTGGTCAGCTGCTCAGGGATGCTGCCGAGTCGGGAAGCGAGGAGGCTGTAAACGCTGACTTCGTCGAGGTAGACGAACTCTCGCCGCGGCCCAAGGCCGTCTCCGGCCCGGTCAGGGCTGACTCGCTGGGCTCGCACCCAGGCGATCAGTTTCTTCACTCCTGGGCCACCCTTCTGCGTTCATTGACCCGCTTGAGGTTGAACTGCTCCTGCACCCGCTGAAAGCCGGCGACGAAGTCCTCGGCCATGATTGCCTCGCGCTCATCGGAGACGGCGAAGAGCGAGGCCTCGGCCCAGATCAGGTCCAAGTCGGCGGCGGTCCAGCCCTCGGTCTGGGCAGCGACGGTGGCAAGCGGCAGATCGCCCTTGACCGTGTGGCGGGCCGCACCGATCGCGAGGATCTCCACTCGATCCTCGTGCGAGGGCTTCGGGAACTCGATCGTCCAGTCGAAACGCCCAGCGCGCAGCAGGGCCTCATCGATGTCGTCGGGGCGGTTGGTCGTCGCGAGAACGAGGACGTTTTCCTCGGGCTCGGCGCGATCCATCATCGTCAGGAGCGTCGCGACGATTCGCCGCGAGGCGTCGTGGTCGTTCTCCTCGCGCCGCCCGGCAACGCTGTCGATCTCATCGAAGAAAACGATCGCACGCTTCTGTTCGGCAGCGTCGTCGAAGATCATGCGGAGCACCTCCTCGCTTTCTCCGACCCACTTGCTTACGAACTCGGGACCCCGGATCCGGTAGAGAACCGACTGGGTTTCCTTGGCGATTATCCGGGCGAGCATCGTCTTACCGGTACCTGGGTCGCCGGTGAAGAGCACGCCCTTTATCGGGCGCGCCTTGATCGCCTTCAGCTTCTCGCGCTTGACCAGCGTCGCTTCGACCAGTTGCATCGCCCGCTGGACCACATCCTTGAGGCCGCCGAACTTGCTGAAGTCGAGATTGCCGGAAGGGGGCACGATGTAGGGGGCGAGGGCGCTCTCATCGAGCGGGTCGGAGTCGCGACGAAGGGGTCGCTCGTCGATGACACGATCGACCCCATGGTCGGTGACCAGGACGGTGTTGCCGATCTCGTAGTCAACCTCGTTGGTGGGGACGAAGCGCAGATGACCGCTGGCGTCAAGGATGGTGAGGTCGGGGAGCTTGCTCTTGACGATCCCAAGCCAGCGCTCATCAGGCCAAAGCTCCTCGGGGGCGTAGTCAATGCGTTCGTCGCCGACTAGGGCCCAGTCGCCCACCTCGAACTCCATCGAGTCTTTAATCGCAAGCCAGAGATAGTTTCCGTTGAGGAACTGGAGATAGAGAAGCTGACCGCCGTTGTGGATGGCTTTAACTCTGGCGAGAGCCTGCGGCGGACCCTGCTCGCTCACCTCACCAGACATCGGCGGCGTGCTGAATGGGAACTCTCGACTTGAGCATGAAGGTCATTCTCTTTAGTCGGGTGGACAGCTAGACCGGAAGGCGCAAGGTCAATGCGGCTGGCACCGCGATCCGAACCCGTGGCAGTGAGGAGAGCCCAGCTTCTTCGAGGCCAAGTTGCCCAGAGACGGCAGCGCCTGCGGATACGACATTGCTGTCACGACGTGTTGCATGACTGCCTCTTGATTCCCAGCTCTGCAACCAGTTCGTACAGCCATCGCGCTACTCGCAGGTGAGGCACTCCAACGCCACCGAGGCACTTGCTAGGTCGGCGCGCCGACCGTATCTCCGACGCTGGCACAAAGCGAGGCGGAATCGGCCGAAATCGACGCTAATCGCCGCACATCAGCGTCATTTCAGGCACTAGTGCCTGAAATGGAGGCGACATGCGGGGGTGGTTTGATTTTCCGAACGCGCCCGCTGAACGACAAAAGCCCGCTGTAGAGCGGGCTTTCGCGTGAAGCGGCTGAAGGGATTCGAACCCTCGACCTTCTGCATGGCAAGCAGACGCTCTAGCCAGCTGAGCTACAGCCGCACGGGGGCGGATTCTAGCCTTTGCTGGAGCCTTCCGGGGTCCTACTTATTATTTGGTAGAGTTGGACGCAGCTTGGAGGGCGGTCGCCTGGCTTACGCGCTCCTCGTCGCAGCGGTCCCCCTCCCTCTGCCGCTTCGGCGGGGCGCTCCGAGCCAAGCGACCGTCCATCCAGGTCTTTGAGGCCCGCGGGCGGCTCGGAATTGCGATTGCGGGGACCTGCTTAGGGCCGCTGCGCCTCGGCAAGCAGAGCCTCGAGGTCGAGTGGCCGCGTGTACATCTCGACCTTCTGGCCCGGCTGCGGTGCCGGCCATTCCGCCTTGGGCAGATCCCAGTAGAGCTCGATCCCGTTGCCGTCGGGGTCGCTGAGGTAGAGCGCCTCGCTGACGCCGTGGTCGGAGGCGCCACCAAGGCGGACACCGGCCTCGATCAGGCGCTGCAGCGCATCGGCGAGAGCGGCACGGCTGGGGTAGCGGATCGCGAAGTGAAAGAGGCCGGTCGTACCCCGCGCCGGCGCAGAGCCGCCCTTCGATTGCCAGGTGTTGAGGCCGATGTGGTGGTGGTAGCCGCCCGCCGAGACGAAGGCCGCCTCGTCGCCGTAGCGCTGCTGCAACTCGAAGCCGAGCACGCCGCAGTAGAACTCGAGCGAGCGCTCGATGTCAGCGACCTTGAGGTGGACGTGGCCGATGTCTACGCCGGGATCGATCGTGCTGGAAAGCCCGCTTGGCGTTTGCGGCGCTTGGGGGCCGGCTTCAGCTCCCCCCAGCTGACCGTCCAAGGCGCGGTTGACCAGCCGGTCGGCCTCGCCGTTGTGCTCGCGGCGAACATGGCGGATCGACCAGCGCTCGAAGTCGCCCAGGGCTTGCTTTACCTCGGCGTGAAGCTCGCGCATGGTCGAGTCCTTGACCTTGTATTCACCCCTGACCTGCTTGACGATCAGCTCGGAGTCGCCAACCAGCTCGAGCTCGCGTGCGCCCAGCGCCGCTGCCCGTTCGATGCCGAGCAGCAGTGCCCTGTACTCGGCGACGTTGTTGGTCGCATGGCCGATCCGTTCACCATGCTCCTCGAGCACGGCGCCATCCGCAGCCTGGACGACCGCGGCGATCGCCGCCGGGCCAGGATTGCCGCGAGCACCACCGTCGACATTGACGACGACCTTCTCGGGCGCCTCAGCCAACTGCTTCTCCGTTGCGCTCGCGGCCGCCCGCCGGCGCGCCCAGGACGAGCTGTCCGCCCTCGATCGCACTCGCGTTCCATTGCCGTGCGGAGCGATCGAGCTGCTCGACCTCGTTGCCCTTGTCGATCTGGAAAGCCGGACGAAGCTCATCGCCGAGATCGATTCCCCACTGGTACCAAGAGAGCTCCCAGGCGACCGTGATCCGCACCTCACTCGGCGAGCCGGCGGCAGCGCCGACCGATACCCAGGGCTCCCCCAGGCTCCGCATCAGACCGGCAACGGTGCGAGCGGCCTCGCCGGCATTGAAGCGGGAGACGGCGCGCTCGAGCCGCGTGTGAGGCGCCTCGCCCGGCTGCGGATGCCGCTTCCCGACGTTGGCTCCAGGCGCCGCCGGATCGACCCAACCGAGCCGCTCGGCACGCGCGCGGCAGAGCTCGCAAACCAACCGCGGCCCGTTTTTGGGGCTCATGTAGGTCCGTGTGCGCTCCCCAGCCAAGATCGTCCGGCCACAGATGCCACAGCTCTCATCGGGGCTCACGGCCCCAACTTAGATGATCGGCTGGCCGGCCTGATCACCCGGCCGTCAGGACCTTCTCGGCGAGGTGCGCCGGCACCTCCTGATAGTGGTCGAACTCGATCTCAAAATCGGCGCGACCGCCGCTGATCGAGCGCAGGTGAGGCGTGTAGTCGAGCACCTCGGCCATCGGCACCTCGGCCGTCACTTCGGTCATCGTGCCCTTCGGCTCCATCCCCAGCGGATGGCCGCGGCGGGCGTTGAGGTCGCCAATCACGTCGCCGACGACATCGCCGGGGCAGTTGACCAGCAGCCGCACGATCGGCTCCAGCAGGACCGGGTCAGCCCCTTCCATCGCCTCCTTGAATGCCATCGCGCCGGCGATCTTGAAAGCCATCTCTGAGGAGTCGACGTCGTGGTGCTTGCCGTCGACGAGCCGCACCCGAATCCCCTTGACCGGATAGCCCCCGACGGTGCCGTGCGCCATCGCTTCTTCGACGCCCTTCTCGACCGCCGGGATGAAGCCACCGGGAATCGAAGCCCCTTTGATCCGGTTGACGAAGTCGAGCCCGACGCCGTCCTCGGCCGGCTCGATCTCGATCTGACAATCGGCGAACTGGCCGCGGCCGCCTGACTGCTTCTTGTAGCGAGCGCGAGCACTCGCCGATCGGCGGATCGACTCCCGGTAAGCGACACGCGGGGGATGCAGCTCGATCTCCACCCCGAAACGCCGCTTCATCCGGGCGACGATCACCTCGACGTGAACCTGGGTCAAGCCGGCGATGATCTGCTCCCCGGTCTGCGCGTCACGGTGCACGTCGAGGGTCGGGTCCTCCTCGGTGAGGCGGCGCACCGCGGCGGCTGCCTTCTCCTCGTCGCCCTTGGACTTCGGTTCGTAGGCAAAGGCCATCACCGGCTTGGGCAACTCGAGCGGCGCGAAGGCGATCTCCTCCTGAGCGGCGCAAAGCACGTCGCCGGCGCGCGTCTCCTTCAGCTTGGCGACCGCGCCGATGTCCCCCGCACCGAGCTCGACCGCGGGCACCAACTTGCCGCCGAGCGGCTGGCTGAGCTGGCCGATCCTCTCCTTCTCAGCCCGGGTGACGTTGACCGCTTGGGAGTCGGAGCTGACGGCGCCTCGATAGACGCGAAAGAGATTGACCCGGCCGGTGTACGGATCGGCAAGCGTCTTGAAGACGTAGGCGACCAGCGGCCCGCCCTCGTCGGGCTCGACCTCGAGCGCCTCACCGCCGGCTCCGACCGCCTCCACGGCGCCGCGCATAGCCGGCGAGGGCAGATCCTCGACCAGCGCCTCGAGCAGGCGGCCGGTGGCGAGGTTCCGCGTCGCCACCCCACAGGTGACGGGAAAGATACGGCCGGCGGTAACGCCCTGCTTGAGCACCCGCACGATCTCGTCGTGGTCGATCTGCTCGCCCTCGAGATAGCGCTCCATCAGCTGGTCGGAGTTCTCGGCCACCTCGTCCATCAGCTTCTCCCGGTACTCCTCGGCTTGGGCTTGCTGCCCGACCGGAATCTCGACTTCCTCGGCCGCCCCCGGACCGGTTGC
The DNA here is from genome assembly GCA_021154855.1 of Solirubrobacterales bacterium. Taxonomy (GTDB): domain Bacteria; phylum Actinomycetota; class Thermoleophilia; order Solirubrobacterales; family 70-9; genus VRUE01. The sequence goes on along the minus strand of JAJKHV010000078.1, from coordinate 3,796 downwards.
CTCGTAGACGAACGCCTTCTGATCGATCAGGTCGATCACACCGCGCACGTCGTGCTCGGCGCCAATCGGGATCTCGGTGGCGACGACGTGCGGACCGAAGGCGGACTTGAGCGAATCGAGACTGCGGAAGAAGTCGGCCCGCTCGCAGTCGAGCATGTTGACGAAGATCAGTCGCGCCAGGCCGGCGGCGTCGGCCCGCTGCCAGAGCCGCTCGGTGTGGACCTCCACCCCCCTGACGCCGTTGACGACGACGACGGCCGCATCGGCGACCCGCAGGGCGGCGACCGCATCGGCGACGAAGCTCGGCTCGCCCGGCGTATCGATCAGGTTGATCTCGCGCCCGCCATGCTCGAAGCAGGCCAGGGCTGCGTTGATCGACATCGCCCGCTCCTGCTCGTCCGGCTCGTGATCGGAGACCGTCGTCCCATCGTCGACGCTGCCGAGCCGCTTGACTGCCCCCGCCTCGAACAGCATCGCCTCGTGCAGGCTCGTCTTGCCACAGCCCCGGTGCCCTACCAGGGCGACATTGCGAATCCGGTCTGCGGCCTTATGAGGCACGCATTTGAAGGTACACCCCGCCGGCCGTATCTCAAACGGGGCGAAGTACGGGTTCAGGCGGCGGTCTGAAGACCGGACTTCAAGCGCATAACCGCCTTGGTGTGCAGCTGCGAGACGCGCGACTCGGTGACGCCAAGCACCTCACCTATCTCGCGCAGGGTGAGGTTCTCGTAGTAATAGAGGGCGACGACGAGCTGCTCGCGCTCGGGCAGCGAGGCGATCGCCTCGGTGAGGCGGTCCTTGACCTCGCTGCTGGCAAGCGACTCCTGCGGATCGGCGGCGCGCGGGTCGGAGATCGTGTCGAGCAACGAGACCTGATCGCCGGAGGAATCGGAGACCGTCCAGAGCTCGTCGAGGGCGTAGACCGAGGAGTTGGCGATCTCCAGCAGCGAGGTCTGCAGTTCGTCCTCGCTGATGCCCAGTTTCGCCGCCAGCTCGGCCTCGCTCGGCGCTCGCTGCAACTGGTGCTCGAGCGCGGCCTGGGTAGCCTCGATTTCGCGGGCCCTAGAGCGGACCGAGCGTGGCACCCAGTCCAGCGAGCGCAGCTCGTCGATGATCGCGCCGCGGATGCGGGTCATTGCGAAGGTCTCGAACTTGATCCCCCGCTCAGGCTCGAAGCGCTCGATCGCGCCGATCAAGCCCATCAGCCCGTAGGAGATCAGGTCCGCATCGTCTACATGCGACGGCAGGCCGGCGCCAAGACGGCCGGCGACGAACTTGACCATCGGCGAGTAGGCGACCACCAGGCGCTCGCGCGCGCTCGCGTCGTCCTCCTCCTTGTAGCGGCGCCACAGGTCGCGCAGCTCCACCTCTTTTACGCCGGTTTCCATGCCCCTTCGCCCGATTCTATGCTCGCTGACAAGTTATTGCTGCTCATGCGCGCGGGTGGGTGGCAGCGTACGCGTCGCGCAGCCGGGCCGCATCGACGCGAGTGTAGACCTGCGTGGTCGAGATCGATGCGTGGCCGAGCAGCTCCTGAATCGTGGGCAGATCGGCGCCGCCCTCCAGAAGGTGCGTGGCGAAGCTGTGACGGAGCGAGTGCGGGGAGACGCCGGCAGCCAGGGCCGCCTCGCGCACCCAGAGGCCAAGACGGCGGGTGACGTCTGAGTTGGAGAGGCGGCGGCCGCTCTTCGAGAGGAAGAGGGCCCGCTCACGCGGATCGGCAGCGAGGGCGTGCCGGCCCCGCTCGTTGTAGCGCTGCAACGCCCGCTGGGCGGGCTCGCCGACCGGCAGCATGCGCTCCTTCGAACCCTTTCCCAGCACGCGCAGTTGCTCGCTCTCGAAGTCGAGCGCGCCGAGGTCGAGGTTGACGATCTCCTCGCAGCGCAGCCCGCACGAGTAGGCGAGCTCGAGCATCGCCCGGTCGCGCAACTGCAGCGGCGTGCGCGCCGGGATTCCCTCCAACAACCCCTGCATCTGCGCGACCGAGAGGACCTGCGGCAGCTTTTCTTCCCGCTTCGGACTGGAGACGAGATCGGCGGGATTCTGGCCGACCCGCTCGGTGCGGACGAGGAAGTCGAAAAGACCACGGATCGCCGCCAGCTTGCGGGCCACCGTTGCCGGCGCGGCGCCGGCCGAAGAGAGCCCGGCCGCGTAGCGGCGCACATCGCGATGGCGAAGCTCGGCGGGCGACCGGTCCCCGGCCCACTCGACGAACTGCCCAAGGTCAACGGCATAGGCACGCCGGGTCCGCTCGGCCGCACCTCGGCCGCTCAGATCGCGGTCGTAAGCGTTTAGAGATTCAGCCCAGTTCACAAAACTGGATTCGTCTTCGCCCATCCACGTCCTGCGAGCAGCGCGAGGGCCAAGCAGATCAAGAACGCAGGGAGCGTGGCGTGCTCCACGCGAGCGACCCGAGGACGCCGATATGCGCCGGTTCTCGCACCGCTCGCTAGCCGATGTAGATCGGCGTTCCCACTTCGACTTGGTCGTACAGCTCTTCCACGTCGGGAATCGACATCCGCACACAGCCGTGCGAGGCGGCGGAGCCGAGCGATTCGGTCTCTTCGGTGCCGTGGATTCCGGCGCCTTCGAAGATCGCCATCCAACGCGCCTTGATCGGGTCTTCGGGACCGGGTGGAATCACCTGACCGGCGAGGTCCCCGGCCCAGGCCGAATCGGGCACGTGCCAGGAGGGATTTTCCTGCTTTTCTTCGATGTGGTAGAGCCCTTCCGGGGTTTCAAGCCCTTCCTGGCCGACCGCGACGGTGTACGTTTTCGCCAGCTTCAGGTCCTTCCAGAGGCGCAGGGTGAAGGTTTCCCGGTCGAGGGTCAGGTAGGACGGGTAGGCGGAAGCGACTTCCTTCGTGGTCACGTTCGGCTTCGTGAAGTGGGTGCGGGCGGCGATCGTGTGGTCGGCGTCAGCGTTCAAGACGGCCGCTTCGAGCTGGCGAGTGAGTAGCTTGTCGCGCAGCTTGCGGCCGTTCTTGGCCGCGACGATTTCGAGCGAATCGGCGGTCGGTTCGACCGTTGCGTCCTGCGCTTCGCGGTCGATTGCGTGAGCAACACGACGAACAAAGCGGTTGATCGCGGGCTGTGAGTAGCTGACGTCAGCAGCAATCTGCTCATCGAGATTGCCGCCGGTGACGTAGCGAACGAGACGCCCGGGCAGGCCGCCGTCACGGCTTTCGTCGAAGGCCTTCTGGACCGCAGCCTCGATGTCGGCGTGCACCTCGAGCTTCTTGCCGCGCAGCTCCCAGCTCTTGCCGTCATAGCCGACCCGCAGCGAGTGGCGCAGCGGACCGAGCAGCCTGCGGCGCACTTCCTGCCTCGCTTCGGCTTCGTCCATGCCGCCGACGTCGACCCCTCCGATCGTGACGCCATCGGCGATCTTGTCCTTCTGTGAGCTGTCGTAGGCATAGCCCACCCCAACGATGAGCACGAGAAAAGCCACCACGGCGACTACCGCGATTTTGGCTCCGCGCCCCATGGCCAGAGTTTAGGCACACCCTCCGGTCGTTCCCGCCGGATATCTTTCAGCGCAATGCGTTCCAAGGACGATGTCCGCAAGGAGGTCTGGAAGGCGATGGACCGGGCGGGCGTCTCCCGGTTCCCCGGCGCCGAGGGCCGAATCCCCAACTTTGCCGGGGCCAAAATGGCGGCCGAGAAGCTGGCCGGGCAACGACTCTGGAAGCGCGCCAGGGTGATCAAGGCCAACCCCGATTCCCCGCAGACCTACGCGCGTCGCATCGCCCTCGAGGAGGGCAAGACCGTGATCATGGCGGTGCCACGCCTGCGC
>JAJKHV010000077.1 GCA_021154855.1 Solirubrobacterales bacterium | reverse complement strand
GTCAAGCTGCACTGCCTCGGCGCCAACCGGGTCGGCTTCGGCACCCTGGCGATGGTCAGCCTCGGCTGCACGATCTGCCGTGGCTGTCAGCTCGACACATGCCACGTCGGCATCGCGACCCAGATCGAGACGGTCGAGCAGGCCCAGGAGCACGGGCTGAAGAAGTTCACTCCGCAGGAGGTCGACAGCGCCGCTGAGAGCTGCGCCCGCTTCTTCCAGGCGATGGGCGAGGAGGTCAAGCAGGTGGTCGCCTCGCTTGGCTACGAACGTGCCCAGGACCTCGTCGGCCGCTACGACCTGCTCGAGCAGGTCTCCCATCGAGACGCGATCGACCTGGCGCCGCTGATCACGCCGCTGGAGGAGTTTCTCGACCTCGAGCCGCTCGACCTGCCGGTGGCGGAGGAGATGGTCGAGGGCCGGGCGGAGGCGGGGTTGGTCGCGGCCCGCCCGATCCGCATGGAGGCCAAGCAGGCCTCGGCGCAGATCGGCGGCCTTGCCGGCGACATCTGCTCCGGCCGCACGATCCGCAACGAGTTCCCCCGTGCCACCGACGCCAATGACCGCGTGCTCGGCACCGAGCTGTCGGGAGCGATTGCCCGGTCACGCATTTTCGAGGACGGTCCGGAGTCCAATGACGACGTGCTTGCCAGTCTCGAGTTCAACGGCGGCTCGGTGGCGGGCCAGGGGCTCGGCGCCTTCAACTCATACGGGGTCTCGATCCGGGTCGAGGGCGGCGCTCAGGATGGTGTCGGCAAGACGATGCTGGGTGGCTCCGTCGCCGTGCTCAAGGGCAAGGGCGCCAAGGGCAAGCGGCTCAACGGCTCGGTCGGCAAGTCCTTCGCCTACGGCGCCCAGCGTGGCCGCCTCTACGTCCAGGGCTCGGCCGACTCGCGCTTCTGCATCCGCCTCTCAGGCGCCGACGTGGTGCTGGCGGGTGAGCCGGAGGAGCCGATCGACGACAGCCGCGGTTGCATCGTCGACCGAGCCAACGCCAAGGGCTTCGCCTTCGAGTACATGACCTCCGGCCGCGCCATCGTCCTCGGCGACCTCGGCCCCTGGGCCTGCGCGGGGATGACCGGCGGCCGCGTCTACGTCCGCCACAACGCCTTCGGCATCGATCGCGAGGCAATCGTGCGGCGACTGGGCGAGGGCGCCAAGGTCGAGCTGAAAGAGATCGATCCTGAGGGCCTACTCGACGTCGACGATCTGCTTGGCAGCTACGCGAGCGAACTGCGAGCGACCGGTCAGGACGAGGAGGCCGATCGCGTCATCGGCCTGGCCGCGGATCCCGCCGCGAACTTCCTCATGGTCGTCCCGCACAAGGTGCAGGCGGATCCCAGCATTTCTACGGAGTAGGGACCAGCGGGGGAGGGCCGATGCCCCCTCCGGCGGAACCCGCCGCCCGCACGGCTGCAGGCATCGGAGGTCAAGTTGGCTCACAAGTTCCCCCGGAGGGGGCATCGGCCCTCCCAGGCAGGGACCTCCTAGTCAGCAAGCTTCTGCGAGATCGCTCCAAGTCGAAAAGCTCAGCGGACGCTCCGAGTGGGGGGAAGCTTTTTAAGCAAGACGCGCGCTTGAAGCTTGCGGTGGTCGGCGATCGTCCAACACGGACATGGACGCGGGACGGGTGGGAGCCCCTCCCGCGGAACTTGTGAGCCACACTTAGCGGTGAACCCTGCAGCCCGTGCGGGCGGCGGGTTCAGCGGGAGGGGCTCCCACCCGTCCCTCTACCGCGTCCGAGTAAGCAGATCCGCTATCCCCCGGATCTGCTGCAAGAGCCCATCGAGCATCTGCTCGTTGCTGGTGTGAATCCGCCACTCCGCGTACTTGCGCTCCTGCTCAACCTGGTCGAGGCGTTGCTCCAGGGCCTCGGTGCGGGCGTCGATCTTGTTGATCCGCTTGTTGAGCCGCCTCTCCGTCTTGCGGACACGGCGCTTGAGCAGAATGTTGTTCTCGTCGCGGATCGCGTCGAGTTCGCGGCGCAGGGCGGGCTCATCGAGGCCCCTCTCCTGCTCGGCGAGCATCTCCTCGACACCCGTCCGCACACGCTCGATCTCTTCGTGGAGACGTTCACGAGCATGCTCGGCGGCGACCTCGGGGGGCTCCGGAGGCGGGTCGTCAGAGGTTGGATACCTGTCCACAACGCCCATGCTACGGGCGGCGGAGGCCGGAATACCGTGTTTAGCCTTCGAGGGCGAAAAGGCGGTAGCGGCCGATTGCCAGTTCGTCCCCGTCGTTCAGTCGGCTCCAGTCAACCAGCTCGCCGTTGAGGAACACCCCGTTGAGGCTGCGGTCATCGAGCAGACGCAACGAATCGGGCAGTTCAGAGACGATCAGGGCGTGGCGGCGGGAGACGCTGGGATCGTCGAGCCGGATGTCCGCGCTGGCGCTACGGCCGATCCGCGTCCAGCCCTGTCCGATCGGAAAGACCCGGATCTCGCCATCGTCTTGCCGACAAACCAGATAACGGCCGGCTTGTGGCAGCAGAGCTCGGGCGAAATCCAGCCACTTCGGCCTCGAGGTCGTTTCGGGCATAGCGTGTTCGGCGGTTTGGCCGTGCTCCTGCATCGACTCGAAGATCGAGTCGCGCTGGAACTCGCCCGCCCCGCAGCGAGGGCACTCGGGCAGTCGATCGTTCTCCCGCAGGGAGAGGTGCGATCTGCACGAGACGCAGGAAAACGTTCCTGAACCGGGGACTGCTCCTACGGCGAAGCTGTCACTGCTGATGCCGGGGCTGACACTGGTAATGATGGTGACTCCTTTCCCGGCGCCTCCACAATTTATGGTAGCGGCTCAAGCGCCAACTCGCACAAGCAATTTGTCGCAAATTGGTCGCTGCGGCCCGGGGCCGGCGGTAGGACTAGAATCGCCCGCCTCATGGGCCCGGTCAGCGCAGAGGTCGAAATCGACGTGCCGCGGCGGCGCGCCTTCGAGGCAATCGCCGACCTCTCGCTGCGCCCCGCATTCGCCGATCATTTCCTCACCGATTTCCATCTGACCCGGATCGAGTCCTCTGGGATCGGCGCGGGGGCGCGTTTTCGTTTTGCGGTCTGGCCGCGCGCGGTCTGGATGGACACGACGATTGCCGAGGCGGAGGCGCCCCATCGCCTGGTCGAGCACGGTCGCGGCGGTCGCCTCAACCGGATCCCGTCGACGACCGTCTGGGAGCTGACCGAGGGGCCAGGCTCGCTCACCACGGTGCGCGTTTCGTACTGGACCGAGCCCTCGAACCCGGTCGATCGTGCGCTCGAGCTGCTCTCCGGGGCCTCTATTCCCTACGAAAGGCGCTGGCGCGAGGCGCTGCGCCGGCTGCGCGAGCAGCTCGAGTCGGGTGAGCTTGATCAGCATCGCCTGGCACTCGCCGGGGGCAACCGCCACGCGACCGGTATTCCCTGAGCCGGTCTTATAGGCTCTCGCCGCCGATGCCCCGCCGCACCCGACTCGTCCTGCCGATGCTTGCCGCGCTCGCGCTGACCGTGCTGAGCGTGACGATCTCGGCCTGCGGCTACTCCAGCGACTCCAAGGACGTCGTCGAGGGCGAGGTCGTCGAACTCGGCGATCTCAAATACCAGGTGGTCTTCTCACGCTTCCTCAACCCCAACGACAACGAGGACTCTGCCTACCTGGTCGGCCAGTCCCCGGCGAAAAAAGGCTCGAGCTATTTCGGGATCTTCCTCGAAGTCCAGAACAAGAGCGAAGAGAACCAAAAGCTTGCCGAAACGTTCACGATCGCCGACGCCGACGAGCAGACCTTCGACGCCGTCCCCAGCGAAAGCCTTTACGCCTTTCCCTTCGGTGGCGAAGTAGAACCGCAGGAACCGATCCCCGCCCCCGACTCAACCCCCCAGCAGGGCCCGATAGAGGGCTCGCTGGTCCTCTTCGAACTTCCTTCTTCAGCTTCGGAGAACAGGCCGCTGACGCTCTCGATCGACGGGCCCGAAGGGCCGGCCAAAGTTACGCTCGACCTGTAGCGATCTCCTTCAAGCCATGGAGCGGACCAGACGCCGTCCGCGCGTTCCCCTCCACCTCACAGGCCAGCGGAAAGAACCTGAGCTGCCGCCGGCGCCGCCACTTCGCCACCCGCCGCTTCGGCTTCGATCAGCAGGACGCCGATCGCCAGCTTCGCCTTTTCCGCCGGGGCAAAAGCGGCGAACCAAGCGTCCTTGCGCTGTTGAGGGTGTTCGGAGTTCTCTTCGCCCGGCCGCGGGCCAAGCTCGGCGGTGCCGGTCTTGCCGGCCACCTGCGCCTCGGCGATCGCCCCCGCGGTTCCGGTGCCACCCGTGACCACGCCAATCATCAGCTTGGTCAGCTCGTCGGCGGTCTTCTTCGACATCACGCGCACCGGTTTCGGTTCGGGACGCAGCTTCTCGTTGGCCACGATCGAGGTCGGTTCCCGCACGCCGCCGTTGGCGATCGTCTGCGCCACGCTCGCCATCTGCAGTGGTGTCGCAAGGACTTCGCCCTGTCCGATCGCGCTGACTCCGAGGTCGAGTTCGTCGCCGATCTCGGTCGGGATCGTCGATTCTTCCGGGTCCACTTCGGCGACGATTCGGGGCGCGTAGAGCGTCGGCGGCGAGTTGAAGCCAAACCGTTCCGCGGTCTCGACCAGGTCATCGTTGCCGATCTTCGGCCCGAGCGGTGCGAAGTCGGCATTGCAGGACTCGGCGAAGGCCTCGCGGAAGCTGCCGCCGCAGTACTCGCCATTGGCGTTTTCGATGAAGCGCCCCCCGACGTTGACCCCGTCGGTGATTTCGAATTCGTCATTGAGCGAGACGACTCCCTTTTCCAGGGCCGCAGTCGTCGTGATCGTCTTGAAGGTCGAGCCGGGCGGCTGCGGTGCCGAAAAGGCCTGGCCGGCGAGCGCGCGCACGTTGCCGTTTCGCGAATCGAGCAGGGCGATGCCGCCGACGCGCCCGGCCAGCGCCGAGACCGCCGATTCCTGTAGATCTGGGTCGATCGTCGTCTTCACCGGCGCTCCGGGGCTGGGATCGGCCTCGGCGATCGTGCGAGTGCCACTGCCGTCTTCGCTCACGGCCATCAGCGATCCACCCGGCTTGCCGGCCAGTCGCGCGTTGAAAGCCTCCTCGAGACCGCTGACTCCGACCGGGGTGTCGGGCGCGAACCCCTTGCGAGCGAGTGCTTCGGCGTCTGATTCCTCGGCAGTGCCAACTTCTCCGGTGACGTCGATCGCCGAGCTGCCAATCGGGTGGGCACGCGCTTCGGCGGGGCCCTCGGCCAGCGGCGTGCCGTCGGCCGCGAGGATCGGCGCACGGGGCGCGAGCTCGATCTGGCTTTCGAGATGCTCGCCGCTGCGCAGCCCCGGAAAGGCGAGGCTTGGGTTCCAGGCGATACCACCTTCGTCGAAGGGGAGATCGACCGTGTCTTCGACGCTGCCGAAGGCGACGGTGCTGACCAGGACCGGAACCGGCACCACCGTCGATCCGTTCCTGGAGGTTTCGTCCGACGGCGAGTCGGTGTCAAGTGAGCGTTGGGTCGCGATCATCGCGGCGTCGCGATAGGCGAGGGCGAAGTCGTTCAACTCGATCAACCGCTGCGAGGCTGGGTTCAGCTCCGCATACATCGCTGCGAATTCACTGCGCTCCCAGGCGTCGGCGAAGCGCTTGGCGGCTTCCTTGTCAGGCGAGCCGGGTGCGCCTGCGACCGCGCCGACGATGAAGGCGACCAAGGCAATCAGGGAGAGGGGCAACGCGCGGGTGACGATACGGCGGCGCCGTTCCACCTCAGGGGGGAGAGGGCTCATTTTGCTTGAAAGGTAATGGAGCGTCCGGGTGCCTCTCCGCGCCCGCCCGCACGGGCCGTCCTCGAGCCTCGCGGCTTGCGCGTCCTTCATGATTGGGAGCCGATGACAGTGCTCGACTTTGCGATCGTCGCTTTCACCTTGGCTCTGGGGCTTTGGGGCTACAGGCAGGGGTTGATCGTTGGAACGCTGACGCTGGCCGGATTCGCGCTCGGGGCGTTTACCGGGAGTCGGATTGGGCCGCTTTTGCTCAATCAGGGCGCCGAGTCGCCTTATGCGCCGCTTTGCGCAGCGCTTGGGGCGCTTGTTGGAGGTGCGCTTGTTGCGGTGACCCTGGAGAGCATGGCTTTGGGGTTGCGTTCGCGTTTGATCCGCGGGACCGGGGTGCTGCAGCTGGCTGACGGAGCGGGCGGGGCGGCGTTGGTTGCTTCTGTGGCGCTTGGAGTCGTCTGGGTCTTTGGCGCCGTTGCCCTGCATGCGCCGGGGACGGCGCAGCTACGGGCCGATGTGCGGCGCTCGGTGATTCTGCGCAGCCTCAATGAAGTGCTGCCGCCCTCGGGGCCGATTCTGCATGCGCTCGATCGAGTCGACCCGGCGCCGTCGATCATCGGGCCGACGGGCCCGGTGGCCGCGGCCGATCCGGCGATCGTCTCCGATCC
>JAJKHV010000076.1 GCA_021154855.1 Solirubrobacterales bacterium | reverse complement strand
CCTGCTTGCCGGGAATCGGCGCGAGGATGCGGATGTCGGTCGAAGCCAGCGCATAGGCGAGGTCGTTGGCCAGCTCGGTGACCTTCTTCACCTTGGTGCCGGGAGCCAGGCGCAGTTCGTAGCGCGAAACGTGTGGCCCGCTGACGATGCCGACGATTTTTGCCTCGACCCCGAAATGCCCGAGCGCCTCGACCAGCTTGCGGCCAACGATTTCGTGATCGCGAGGGTCGACGCCTTTGTCGGCCTTGCCCCGCTCCAACGCTTTCGCGGGCGGCGGCCGGTAGTCGATCTCCTCCGAAGTGGTCACGCCCCGCTTGTTGCCCTGCGGCGTAAGCGCGGCCTGCTCGACGACGGGCTCCTCGTCGGCCAGCGCAGCGTCTTCCTCGGCCTCGATGGCCGCAAGCTCCTCGTCGAAGTCCTGGGTGACGGGCTCGTCAGCCGGCTCAGGCTCCTCGATCAGAGCAACGGTCGGCTCGACCTCGTCCTCCTCGGGATAAGCGCTCATTACGTCGGTTGGCCCAGGCTCGCTCTCAAAGGCGAAAGTCTTTTCCTCGCTCTGTCGATCGCGCCGCGTCTGAATCGCAGTCTGGGCAGCTCCGCGACTGCCAAGAAAGACCCGCCGCAACCCGCGCCCGATCCCCTTGAACAGGGTCGAAATCGAAGTCCCGGTGACCAGCAGCCCCCCGACCACGAGCATCAAGACGGTGAAGATCCGAGCCCCAACGGCGCCGACCAAATACACAAGCGCCGTTTCAAGCCCATAGCCGACCTTGCCCCCCTCCCAGCCAAAGAAGAGAACGAAGCTCAGATAAACCCCGGCAGCAATCAAGAAGAGCCCGATCAGATCCAGATGGCGCTGCTCCAAAGCGTGCGGCAAACGAAGCCCGCCGCCACGGCCCTTCGCTCGAGAGGTTTTCGCCTTGCCTGTGGGCTTTCGCCGCGCGGCACTACCGCGCTTTTTACGCACGAACATAGGCCCGGGTTCGACATTCAAAGAAGCTCCCCTGCGCATGGGAGAGGGGAAATCGACAGGGGGCGAAGCGTCTTGTGCTTTTTGGGCCTGCTAGCGGCATAAATTCGAAGTAAATCTCACTGTGCTGCGACGTTTTCGCCTCGAACATCGATGCAGATGCTGACGAGCGATCCCGAGATTGCCGGTGGCCGGGTCCTGGTAGTAGAGGACGACGCCGAGATCGCCGACGTCCTGCGCCGCTCGCTGCGCCAGGAGGGCTACGAGGTGAGGACGTCAGCCGACGGCATCGACGCCCTCGACGTGGCCACCGGCTTCGTTCCCGATCTTGTCGTCCTCGACCTGGGACTGCCCCGCCTCGATGGCGTCGAGGTCTGCCGCCGGCTGCGAGCCGATGGCGACGTTCCGATTTTGATGCTGACCGCACGGGCCGAGACCGAGGACCGTGTCGGCGGCCTCGACAGCGGTGCTGATGACTACCTGGTCAAGCCCTTCGAGCGCCAGGAGCTGCTGGCTCGAATACGCGCCCTGCTGCGGCGCCGGCCACCTCGCGGCGCGGCCTCCCTGGCGGTCGGCGACCTGACGCTCAACCCCGATACTCGCGAGGTGAAGCGCGGCGAGCGCGAGCTGGAGCTGACCAACCGCGAGTTCGAGCTGCTCGAGTACCTGATGCGCAACGAGCGCCTGGTCGTCTCTCGCGAGCGGCTGCTCGACGACGTTTGGGGCTACGACCCCACCGCTGCAACGAACACGATCGACGTCTTCATCTCCAACCTGCGGCGCAAGCTCGAGGCCGGCGGGGAGCAGCGCCTCCTGCACACCAAACGCGGCGCCGGCTACGTGCTCAAGCAATAGTCGTGACGAGGCTCAGACGTCGCCCAAAGACGCAGGGAGTCCGAATAGCGGCGCCATCCAGGCGGCCGAGGGCGCCGAGCGGCGGTCGCCTGAGACCTTCATCGTGGCCGGTGCGCTGGCGTTTGGCTGCGGTTTCCGCCGGACTCACCCTGGCGATCCTGCTCGTCTTCGGTGCCGTGATCGGCCAGGTGGCCACCAGCCGCATCCGCGACGACTTCAACCGCCAGGTCAGCGGCGCGGCCCAGACGTTGGCGGCGGAAAGCCGGGTCTTCAGCACCCTGCTCGGCGTTCACTTTCGCGGCCCCGAACTCGACGACTTCGTCCGGTCCGATGGCGCCTCGGCGCGCGTCTTCGACGCCGAAGGAAACCTGATCAAAGAAAGCACCGGCGCCGAACAGATGGGGTCGTCCTCCTCATTGGGCCTATCCGACTACGGCCAGATGCGGGTAGCGACCACCCGGATCAGCGGCGAATCCGGCGCCACCACAGGGTTCATCCAGTACGGCCGCAACATCGCCCACCTCGAGTCGACCGTCGATCGGCTGTGGCTTTTCATCGCCGCCGGGGTTCTTGGCGGGACTCTGCTCGCGATCCTCGCCGGCGTCGCGATCGCCGCCCGGGCGATGCGGCCGATCTCGACCCTGACCGCAACCGCACGGCAGATAGCCGACACCGGCGACCCCTCCAGCCATATGCCGGACCCGAAAGCCTCCGATGAGGTCGGGGAGCTCGCCCGCACCCTGGAGCAGATGCTTCGCTCCCTCGACGCCGCACGGACCGAGCGCGAGGCAGCCATGAACAAGCAGCGTGAGTTCGTCGCCGACGCCTCGCACGAGCTGCGCACCCCGCTGACCAGCGTGCTCGCCAATCTCGAGCTCCTGCAGGCCTCTTTTGACGGCCACAGCGGAGAAGACGACCGAGCCATGGTCGACTCCGCCCTGCGATCGTCGCGGCGGATGAGTCGCCTGGTCACCGACCTCCTGCTGCTGGCCCGCGCAGACGCGGGGCGGATCGGCAAGCACCGCCCCTGCGACCTGGCCGAGATCGCCGGCAACGCCGCGGTCGAGATGGCCCCCGTGCTCGGCGACCGTGAGCTGGCGATCGACAATGAGCACTCACTCCCGGTCGAAGGCAATCCGGACGAGCTGCACCGGATGGTGCTCAACCTGCTCGACAACGCCGGCCGTCACACGCCCCTCGGAGCAAAGATCGAGCTGCGCGTCCGCGATAGCGGCGGCGAGGCGCTGGTCGAAGTCGCCGACGACGGGCCCGGCATACCGGCTCAGATCCGCAGTCAGATCTTCGATCGCTTCGTCCGAGGCGAGGGCCCGGCGGACACCGCCGTCGGTCCCGGCAGTGGCCTCGGCCTGGCGATCGTCCGCGCCGTCGCCGACTCCCATGGCGGCACGGTCGAGGTCGGCGAGTCGCCTGCCGGTGGCGCTCTCTTCCGCGTCCGCCTGCCCCTGAACAAGTCTGAGCGAGGAATTAAGCCGGCTTTAGAGCGCCTTTAGCGTGCCGCCGTAATTTCCCAGACGGACGAGACACAGGGCTCACCGGAACTCTCCCCAACGTCTTCCGGTGAGCCCACCTTTTTTTGTCTGGTCGCTTGCTCAGACCTCGACGACGACCGGGATGATCATCGGTCGCCGGTGCAGCTTTTTGTAGACGAGGCCGGCGACGGCGTCGTGAAGGTCTTCCTGGACGAGGTGCAGCTCGCGGGTGCCCGCATTAGCGGCGTCCTCGAGTGAGTCCTCGACCACGTCCTTCAGCTCCTCGACCAGGGCGCCGGCCTCCTCGAGGAAGGCGACTCCGCGGAAGAGCACTTCCGGGTCGGCAACAACCTGGCCGTCGTCGGAAGAGATCGTCGCGACGACGATGAAGATCCCGTCGGCGGAGATCTCGCGACGGTCGCGCAGCGCCACGTCGTCGGGCTCACCGACGTTGACGCCGTCGACGAAGATCACGCCGGCGTGGATGTCCTCGCCGAAAGTGGCGCCGTTCTCGTCCAGTTCCAGCGGTAGGCCATTGCGTCCCTGAAAGATGTTCTCCGGGGCCACCCCGACGGATTCGGCGAGCTCTGCGTGCAGGCGCAGGCGCTGGTGATCCCCGTGCACGGGCAGGACGTAGCGTGGTTTGGTCAGGTTGAGCATCAGTTTGAGCTCCTCCTGCCAACCATGGCCGGAAGCGTGGATCGGCGCCTGTTTCGCGGTCACCACGCTGGCCCCGATCTCATAGATACGGTCGATCGTCTCGTTGACGGCGCGCTCGTTGCCCGGCACCGGGGTCGCCGAGAAGACCACGGTGTCGCCAGAGTGCAGCTCGACGTCACGGTGGTCGTTGTTGGCCATCCGCCGCAGCGCCGAAAGCGGCTCGCCCTGACTGCCGGTCGAGATAACCACGACCTTCTCGTCGGGGAAGTTCTCGATCTCGCGTGGCTGGATGAAGAGCCCCGAGGGCGCATTGGCGATTCCGAGGTTGGAGGCGATGTTGAAGTTTTTGCGCATCGAGCGGCCGACCAGCGCCACCCGTCGATCGAGCTTCACGGCGGCGTCGATGACCTGCTGGACGCGGTGGATGTTGGAGGCGAAGGAGGTGACGATGATCCGCCCTTGGCAATTCGAGAAGGTCTCGAGCAGAGCCGGCCCGACGCTCGACTCCGACGGCGCCACGCCCGGGCGGTCGGCGTTGGTGGAGTCGCCGCAGAGCAGCAGCAGTCCGTCGCGGCCCACTTCGGCGAGGCGCGAGATATCGGCCGGGCGGCCGTCGACCGGAGTCTGGTCGAACTTGTAGTCGCCGGTCATCAGCATCGTCCCCACCTCTGTGGTGAGCAGGACCCCTCGAGCATCGGGGATCGAGTGCGAGAGGTGAACCAGCTCGAGCTCGAAGGGACCGAGCTGGACTTTGTCGCCGGCAGGCAGCTCCTGCAGCGGGGCATTCTTGAGCTTGTGCTCGTCGAGCTTGGCGCGAACCATGCCGATCGTCAGCAGGCCGCCATAGATCACCGGCGGCGAGCCGATCTCGCGCAGCACATAGGGCAGTGCCCCGACGTGGTCCTCATGGCCATGGGTGAGGACGATCGCCTCGATATCTTCGGCGCGCTCGCGCAGATAGGAGAAGTCAGGCAAGACGAGGTCGATGCCGAGCATCTCGGCGGTGGGGAACATCAGGCCGGTATCGACAACGACGATGCGGCCGTCATATTCGACCACGGTCATGTTCTTGCCGATCTCGCCCAGTCCCCCGAGCGGCAGCACGCGGAGCTTGCGGCCCGGCACTAGGGAGTCACCGGGGTGAGGCCGACGCTCTCCAGCGCCGCCTGCATCGTCGCCCGCTGCTCCGTATCTGCGGGCACTAGGGGAAGTCTCAAGGTGTCGGTCGGGATCAGGCCCATCATCGCCAGGCCGGCCTTGACCGGGATCGGGTTGGTGGTCACCCCGATCGCGGCGTAGAGCTGGCGCAGCCCGGCGTCGATCTCGCGGGCGCGGTCGATGTTCCCCGTCTGGGCCGCATCCCACATCTCGCGCATCTGCGGACCGGCCAAGTGCGAGGCGACGAGGATGCCGCCGGCGCCGCCGAGTTCAAGCGTCTTGAGGAAGACGTCGTCGTTGCCGGCGAGGATCTCCATGCCCTCGATCGGCTGCATCTCGTCGTTGTTGGCCTGCTTGACCGCGACGACGCTCTCGATCTTGGCCAGCTCGGCGAGCTGTGGGGGCGGCACGTTGACAACCACGCGCGAGGGGATGTTGTAGGCGATGATCGGGAGCTCCGGGATGGCGGCGGCGATCGTCTCGAAGTGAGCCTGGATCCCGGCTGGGTTGGGCTTGTTGTAATAGGGCGTGACGATCAGCGCGGCGTCGGCACCGGCGTCGGCGGCGCCCTTGGTCAACTCGATCGAGTGGCGGGTGTCGTTGGTGCCGGTGCCGCAGATCAGCAGTGTCTCCTCACCGACCTCCCGGCGCAGGGCGCGCAGCAGGACCAGCGCCTCCTCGTCGGTGAGGGTCGGCGCCTCGCCGGTCGAGCCCGAGATCACCAAGCCGTGCGACCCGTGTTCGAGCAGGTAGGTCGCCAGCTTCAGCGCCGCGGCCTCGTCGACCGCCCCATCCTGCTCGAAGGGGGTCGCCATCGCCGTTATGACGCCACGAATCTCCTTCATCGGGCCAGCGTATCGCGAGAGGCTGGGTGGAGACTCAAAGCAGCTTCTCCAGTCCGACCGTGAAGCGCCCGCTCAGTCCGCTCACCTTCTGCACCGCAAGCAGCACGCCGGGCATGAAGGATTGGCGGTCGATCGAGTCGTGGCGAATGCTCAGCGTCTGTCCGGCACCGCCGAAGACAACCTCTTGGTGGGCGACCAGGCCGGGCAGGCGAACCGAGTGGATCGGCTCGTGAACGTGGCCGCCTGCGGCGGAAATCAGCTCTGCGGTCCGCTTTGCCGTACCCGAGGGCGCGTCGAGCTTGCGGTCGTGGTGCAGCTCGACGATCTCGCACTCGGGCATGTGCGGGGCGATCCTCTGCGCCACCTCCATCAAAAGCACGGCGCCGATCGCGAAATTGGGAGCGACGAAGCAATTTGCCTGCGAGGCCTCCGCGGCCCGGCGCAGCTCTTCGAGGTCGAAGCCCGTGGTGCCGACGACGACGTGGACGCCGGCGTCGAGGCAGGCCTTGGCGTTGTCAAGCGCCGTTTCGGGGGTCGTGAAGTCGACCACGACGTCGGTTTCGCCGAGCACGTCGGCGAGCGAGACATCGAGGGCCGGGTCGGCCTTGCCGACGAGCTCAGTGTCCTCCGCCCCGTCGACGGTTTCGCAGACCGCTTGGCCCATGCGCCCGGCAGCGCCGGACACGGCAACGCGGATCATGCGGCGGCCAATGCCTCGCTGACCGGTGCTAGGGCGCTGCGGAAGCGGCCCTCGTCGCGTCCGACGCAGGCGGCGGAGAGGCGCTCGGGTCGGTAGAGGTCCTGCGCCAGGGCGGTCAGGTCGTCGACGCTCACCGCATCGACTTTGGCCAGCATCTCGTCGAGGCTGTCGATCGGCAGGCCGAAGAGGGTTGCTCGTGAGATCCGCGTCATCCGTGCCGCGGTCGACTCGGAGGTGAGCACCAGCCGGCCCTTGACGTTCTCCTTGCCACGGTCCAGCTCCTCGCCGGAAACCGGTTCGCTGCGCAGGCGGGCTAGCTCGGCACCGATGATCGAGCAGGCCTCCTCGACGTTGTCCTCCCTGGTGCCGACGTAGCTGGCGATCAGGCCCGAGTCGGTGTACTGCTCGCTGTAGGAGCCGACCGAATAGGCGAGTCCACGCTTCTCGCGCACCTCGCGAAAGAGCCGCGAAGAGCTCGAGCCGCCGAAGATCGAGTCGAGCACGGCAAGGCTGTAGCGGCGATCGTCGTCGCGGGTGATTCCGGGCGCGCCAAAGCAGATGTGGAACTGCTCGGTGTCCTTCTCGTAAAAGCACAGCCGCGCCGCGTCCTCGGGCTTGATCGCGGCCTGCCCGTTCGTCCCCGCCGTTGCCGGCGCGACCAGTCGCTCCGCGAGCCCGGCGATCTGAGCGTGATAGACGTTGCCGGCGGCGCCGACGACGATGTTGGCGCCGGTGTAGTGAGCACTGCGGTAGGCCTCGATATCTGGCACCGGGACCGAGCTGATCACCTCGGCCTCGCCCAGCACCCTGCGGCCGAGCGGATGGTCGCCGAATACGGCCTCGGCGAGAATGTCGTGGACGCGGTCCTGCGGCTCGTCCTCATACATCGCGATCTCCTCCAGCACGACCTCGCGCTCGGAGTCGATTTCCGGGTAGGTCGGCGCCAGCAGCATCTCCGCCAGCAGGTCGAAGACCTCCTCGGTGTGCTCATCGAGGAAGCGGGCGTGGAGGTGGGTCGTCTCCTTGCCGGTGGCCGCGTTGACCGAGGCGCCGAGGCCATCGAGCTTCTCGGCAATCTCGATCGCCGAGAAGCGAGCCGTTCCCTTGAAGAGCAGGTGCTCGAGGAAATGCGAGATACCCGCTTGCGGCGGCGTCTCGTTGCGCGAGCCGGTGCGCACCCAGAGCCCGAGCGCGACGGATCGCACCGAGGGGACCTCCTCGGTGACGACCCGTACGCCCGTGGTCTGCTCAGTTAGCTGCGGTGCGCTCAATGCTTGTGCTCAGCCGCGTCGCTCACGGTCGCCGCCGCGGGGCCGGCGTCCCTCGCGGCCACCACGGCCGCCGCGATCGCCGCCGTTGCGCCGCGGGCCACCGTCACCGGAACCGACCGAAGCCAGCTCCTCGGGGCTCTTCCCGGCGACCGAGGGGTCCTCCGAGAGGCGCAGGCCGATGCGACCACGCTCGCGGTCGACCTCGACCACGGTGACGTCGATCACCTCGCCGGAGCTCAACACGTCGTCGACCGAGTCGACCCGCTCGCCGGGCTTGACGTTGGAGATGTGCAGCAGGCCGTCGGTGCCCTTGACCAGCTCGACGAAGGCGCCGAAGGTGGTCGTCTTGACGACTTTGGCGGCCTCGTAGCGATCGCCGACTTCGGCCTCCTTGGTCATCGACTGGATCCGCGCCACGCAGGCTTCGACCAGCGTGCCGGTCGGGGCGTAGATGCGGATCGTGCCGTCATCCTCGACGTCGATTTCGGCTTCGAACTCCTCGCAGAGGGCGCGGATGGTTTCGCCACCCTTGCCGATCACTGCGCCGATCTTCTCCTGGTCGATCTTGATCGACTCGATCCGCGGCGCATGCGGGGAGAGCTGCTCGCGCGGGCCGTCGATCGCTTCGGCCATCTTGCCGAGGATGAACTGGCGACCCTTGTTGGCCTGCTCCAGGGCATCGGTGAGGATCTCGAAGGTGACACCGGTGATCTTGATGTCCATCTGCAGAGCGGTGATCCCCTCCGCGGTGCCGGCGACCTTGAAGTCCATGTCGCCGAGGTGGTCCTCGACGCCGGCGATGTCGGTGAGGACGATGTAGTCGTCGCCCTCCTTGATCAGG
>JAJKHV010000075.1 GCA_021154855.1 Solirubrobacterales bacterium | reverse complement strand
TGCACGACATCGATGACGTCCAGCAAATCGTCGCCCGCAATGCCGGCGGCCGCGAGGCCGAGGCCCGTCGGGCCGAGCGCATCCTCGACGCCGAGCAGGACCGCTTCGAGCGCTGGCTCGCCTCGCTCGAGGTGGTACCGACGATCGCCGCCCTGCGCGAGCGCGCCGACGAGGTCGTGCGCCGAGTGCTGGCCGAGAACGAGGGCCGTTGGGAGAGTCTTGGCGAGGCCGATCGCAAGCGCCTCGACGCGATGGCGAAGGCGGTCGCCTCTCGCCTCCTGCACGAGCCGACCCTGCGCATGAAGCGCTCGGCCGGCGGCGACGAGGCGTATCTCTACGTCAGCGCCTTGCGAGAGTTGTTCGGGCTTGACGTCGAAACGGAACCGGAGGAGGCGGAGGGCACTTCGAAGGTGACCCCACTTCGGAGGGTCGATCCCGGTAGGGGTTCCACTTAACTTTTTGGATGGAAACGAACCTGCTGACGCCGCAAGGTGGACGCCCAAAAAGTACAAGACGTTTCATCCCTACCGGGATCGACCCTCACACACTCTGATGCTTCGAATTGCCACACGCGGTAGCAAGCTTGCTCTAGCTCAGGCAGGTCAGGTGGCCGAGATGCTCGGCGGGGCGGAGCTTGTCGAGGTCGCTTCTGATGGGCAGGTTGGCGACAAGGCGCGATTCGTGCGCGGGGTCGAGCGGGCGCTGCTTGATGGGAAAGCCGAGATTGGGGTCCACTCCGCCAAGGATGTGCCGGTTGAGCTGACTGACGGACTGATGCTCGCCGCGGTCCCCTCCCGCGAGGACGCGCGCGACGCTTGGATCGGCGCCGGTGCATCACTCGACGACGTGCCCGAAGGCGCCAAGGTCGGCACCGCCAGCCGGCGGCGAGCTGCTCAGTTGCTCGCGGCACGACCCGACCTGAAGGTAAATGAGCTGCACGGCAACGTCGACACGCGGCTGCGCAAGCTGGCCGAGGGACATCTCGACGGGATCGTCCTTGCCGTTGCTGGCCTGCGGCGCCTGGGCCGGGCCGATGAGATCTCCTTCGCGATACCAAGCGAGTCGATGACCCCAGCCGCGGGGCAGGGCTCACTGCTGCTGCAGATTCGCAGCGATGACCAGGACGCGCTGCGAGCCGTCGACGCAATCGTCGACGAGACATCGCTGCGTGAGCTGACCGCTGAGCGCACCGTCGTCTCCCTTCTGGGGGCGACCTGCGACAGCCCGCTCGGCGTTCACGCCAAGACCGACGCCCACGCCGATGAGATGCGAATCGATGCCTTCGTCGGCCTTCCCGACGGGAGCGCGTGGCTCCGCGATCGGGTCGAAGGCGACCAATCCGAACCGACTCTCCTCGGCGCCGAACTCGCCAAGCGCCTGCTCGACACCGGCGCCCGCGAGATCCTCGACCGGGCGGAGAAGTGGAGCGGACGTGTCTGAGCTAACCCGCCGCATATGGCGGCTCAGCTCAGACACACCCCTTGGGGCGGCAATGTGAGCGCGCGCAGCGGGGTCGTCTACCTGGTCGGTGCGGGCCCAGGTGATTCGGGACTCATGACGGCGCGTTCGTTGGAGCTGATCGCCTCGGCGGACGCGATCTATTACGACCGTTTGATTCCTCCCGGGGCGCTCGACGGAGCTCGGGACGACGCCGAGCTGTTCTACGTCGGCAAGGCGCCCGGCGTTTCATCCGTGCCCCAGGCGGAGATTGGCGAGCGGCTGATCGAGGCGGCGCGGAGCGGCAAGAGCGTCGTGCGCCTGAAGGGCGGCGATCCCTTCGTCTTCGGTCGCGGAGGCGAGGAGGGAGAAGCGCTGCGCGCGGACGGGATCGAGTTCGAGATTGTGCCCGGCATCACTGCGGGCGTCGCGGCCACTGCCTACGCCGGAATTCCCGTCACCCACCGTGATGACGCCTCGGCCGTTGCCTTCATCACCGGCCATGAGGACCCCGACAAGGAGGAGAGCGCACTCGACTGGGAGGCGTTGGCCCGCTTTCCGGGCACGCTCGTCTTCTATATGGGGGTCAAGCGGCTCGCCGCCAATGCCGCCTCGCTGATCGAGGCCGGGCGCGAGGCCGGCGAGCCTGCCGCCGCAGTGGAACGCGGGACGATGGACGGGCAGCGCACCGTCATCGCCACCCTCGGCACGCTCGCCGAGACGGTCGAGCGCGAGAACGTCAGCGCCCCCGCCCTGATCGTCATCGGCCCGGTTGTGCAGCGGCGCGAGGCCCTTGCCTGGCTCGAGCGCCGTCCGCTCAACGACCGCCGCGTCGTCGTCACTCGCGCCCGCCCCCAGGCGAGCGGCCTTGCGAAGACGCTGCGCGGACTCGGCGCGGAGGTGGTCGAGCTTCCCGCGATCCGAATTGAGCCGCTGCTCGATAGCGAGACCGTGCGAAGTGCGATTGAGAGGATCGGCGAGTACGCGCTGATCTGCGTGACGAGTCCGAACGGGGCTCATTTGCTATTCGAGGCTCTAGGCGCGGGCGGCCTGGATGCCAGAGCGCTCGCGGGGCCGCAAAAGCAGCAGATAGAAGAGGGGCGATCCAATGTTGGCACGAAGACGGGCCCGGTAGTTGCCGCGATCGGCCCCGGCACGGCCCGAGCTCTCGCCGCACATGGCATCGCCGCTGACATCGTCCCCGAGCGCTTCGTCGCCGAGTCGCTGGTCGAGGCGCTCGCCGCGGTCGACGTCGCCGGCAAGAAGGTCCTCGTCGCCCGCGCCGCCGAGGCGCGCGACGTCATCCCGGAGCACCTGGAGGGCCGCGGCGCCGAAGTCGATGTCGTCGCCCTCTACGAAACGGTGCCGGAGGAACCGAGCCCTGAGGCGATCGACGACGCCCAAAGAGCCGACTACGTCACCTTCACCTCTTCGTCAACCGTGCGCAACCTGACCAAGGCACTCGGAGAACGCTTCCCAGGCGGCGCCCGCATCGTCTCGATCGGACCAGTCACCAGCGAAGCCGTGCGCAATGCGGGCCTCGAGGTCGACGTCGAAGCCGAGCGCCACGACATCGACGGCCTCGTTGATGCTCTCCTCCTCGACGCCAAGTCGGAGCCTGGTCGACTTGGTCGCTCTATAGGCGACTAAGTCGACCACCCCTCAGCCGATGCCGTTGACCTTCGGAGCTCCCCACCGCCACTTCAAGGTCACCGACTCGACCAACACCCGCGCCCGCGAGCTGGCCGGGGCCGGTGCTCCTGGCGGAACCGTGGTCACCGCGCGCGAACAGACCGCCGGGCGCGGCCGCGTTGGTCGCGTCTGGACCGCACCAGAAGGCAGGGCGCTGCTCTATTCGGGGATTCTGCGGCCGCTCGACCAGCGTCACCTGCTGCTGCCGCTCTCCGTGCCGCTGGCCGTTTGCGCCGCCGCCGAGGCGCTTCATCCCGGCGTGAAATGCATGGTCAAGTGGCCCAACGACGTCTGGCTCGAAGGCCGCAAGCTGGCCGGAATCCTGATCGAGGCCAAGCCCCAGGACGGCTGGGCGGTGATCGGCGTCGGCCTCAACCTCTACATAGCCCCGGACGAGTTCCCGCCCGACCTTCGCCAGCCGGCGGTTTCCCTCTTCGCCACAACCCCGGGGAGCCGGGGGGAGTCCCGACGGAGCCTCCCCGCTGTTGCTCCGACCGCACTCCCCCCGACTCCCCACGCCGCTGCTGAAGTCCTAAGCCGCCACCTCGACCACTGGGTCTGGGCAGAAGACGAGGCGATCCTCACCGAGTGGCGGCGCCGCGACGGCCTGCTCGGGCGCGAAGTCTCTTGGGAGGACGGCTCAGGAGTCGCCGCCGGCATCGACGACCGTGGCAATCTCATCGTCGTCACCGCCGGTGGGGACCGCGTCAGCCTCGGTGCCGGTGAGGTCCAACTGCGCCTCTGAGCCAGATTCGACCGCGGCGCCGTTTTCCTTGGCTTTCTCGGCCTGCGCCTTCTCACTCCTTGATCTGCCTTTACGTTTGCGCCGCGCTTTGCCCTGCCCTTTCGGCTGGCCCTGGCCCTCGGGCCCCTCGCCTTTCTCCCCTTTGCGCTTGCCGCGTTTGGAGCGGCGTTTGCCGCCCTTGGGGAAGTTGCGCAGCAGCTCGCGAGCGATCGCCGAAGGCTTGCGAGCCATCCGCATGCGGGCGCCGCGCAGAACCTCTTCGCCCTCCGGCGTGTGCGAAACAGCGCCGGCCAGCAGCGCCACCGCAAGGCGGCGGTCCTGTTTGCGGGCCGAGTGGACGAGACGCCGCGCGTTGCGCCCATGCGCCCGGCCAGAAGAATTGACCAGCAACCCTAGTAGCCGCTTCGTCTCCGGCCAGCGCTGCACCGCATACTCTTCGTGCAGCTCCGGGGTGTAGGAGGCGAGCCGCCAGACCCACGCCTGCGCTTGGTCGCGGCGGCCGATCCGCTTGTCGACCAGCGCCTGCAGCAGCGTTTTCGTCCCCGCCCGCTTGTCCTCCCGGCTCCAGGTGCCGACGATGTCGATCGCGTCGTCGAAGGCCTCGGCGTCACCGAGGTCGGCGATCTCACTCAGCGCTTTCAGTTTGAGCTGCGAGTTGCGGTTGCGCTGCACGCAGGTGAGCAGGAAGCGGCGACGCAGCTCCTTCGAGCCGGAGCCCTGCAGGATCGCCCGCCCGCGGCGCCAGCCCTGCGGGTTGACCCGCGCCCCGGCCAGTGCCGCCCAAGCATGCTGCTCGGGGTAGTCGAGGTTCTCGACCGCGATCCGCCAGAGCTCGCGTTCGAGCACCTGCATGCGGCGCTCCTCGGAGTCTGCGACGGGGACGATCCGCCGCTCGACCCGGATCCGCCGCCCGCGTGCGCGCCGCACGGGACCGATCACGATCGCGCCGCCGCGGTAGACGTCGCGGTCGAGCAGGCTGTGCAGGGTGACGATCGTCTCGTCGTGGGTCGTCGCCGGGTGGACGAAGTCGATCACCAGGCCCGCCTCCTTACCCGGCGCGCGGCGGGTCACGCGGCCTACCCGCTGCTGATAGATGCGGCGCGAAGCGGTCGGCGCGAGGTGCATGCAGAGGGTCGCCCGCGGCGAGTTCCAGCCCTCGGCGAGCAGCATCGCGTTGCAGAGCACGTCGACCTCGCCGCGCTCGAAGCAGGCGAGGATCTCGGCCAGTTCGCGCTTCGGCGTCTCGCCGGAGACGGCGCGGGCGGAGACGCCGGCAGCGACCAGCGCCCGCGCAACGTTCTTCGCGTGCTGCACCCCGGCGGTGTAGAGGACGCCGGGCATACCGTCGAAGCGGGTCTTGTAGAGGTCCGCGATCGCGACGTTGAAGGGCTCCTGGTCAAGCAGCGCAGCCAGCTCCTCCTGGTCGAAATCCTGGTCGACCTCACCTTTGCGCAGCGGCACCTTGGCGATCGTGCGGACCCCTGGGCCGGGGGGGATCCGCATGCAGCGCAACGGCGAGATCACGCCGCGGCGGGCCGCCTGGATCAGGTCGAAGCGCGAGGTCTGGGTCGGGAAGAGGTCGGCGACGTGGCGGGCGATCAGCGCCCCCGTCGCAGTCATGCCGATGAAGACGGGACCGACCCAGGCGCGAATGCAGGCGCTCGTCTTCTCGCCCAGCGCGGTGTGCGCCTCGTCGCAGATCACGATCGAGTAGGCGTCGGAGATCTTCTTGTGGTTGCGGACGAACCACTGGTAGGTCTCGACCGTGACTGGACCGTCGGGATCGTCGCGGTCGCCGAGCAACGGCGGGCGCAGGCGCTCCTTGTAGCCGCGGTCGGAGATCTCGCCGATGAACTGGTCGACGAGGTTGCGCCGGTGGGTGAGGATCAGGACGCCGCCGGTGCGCGAGGCGTCGATGAAGCCGACCGCGGCGACGGTCTTGCCGGCGCCGGTCGCGTGCTCGAACCAGAAGCGCCGCTCGGCGCCAGGGTCGTCGGGTGCCTCCTCGATCGTCTCCTCGTCGTCGTCGTCGGGCTGCTCCTCCCAGTCCTGCGGCTCCTCATCCGGCGCAAGGTCCTCGTCCTCGTCCTCCAGCTCGTCGCCATCACCTTCGGCGTCGCCATTGCCGTTGGTCTCGGCGCCGCCCCCGTCGGCCTCCGCGACGGCCTTTGCAGTCGCTGCCTTCTCGGCCGCAGCCGCCGCGGCGCCATTGCCGTTCGCCTCACCGTCGATCGCAATCTGCTGCTCGGCCATCAGCTCAGTCAGGGTTCCCGACAGCGCATCGACCTGGTGCGGGTTGAGTTCCGCGCCATCGCGCAACTTTGGCGGCTCGTCGGCGAGCAGCCGCTCGAGGCCGAGAAGCAGCGAGAAGTCCCGGCGCCACTGGATAGAGGGGTCCTCGGCGCCCTCATCGAGCTCCTTCAGCGCCGCGTCGAGCGCCCGTCGCCGGGCCGTCCCTGGGGCAAGCGCCTCGGCCCCCTCGCCGTCGAGCAGGAAGGGCTCGCGGACGAACTTGGCGGCCCGCTCGATGTCAGTACTGGATGGAACTGCCGCTGGCGCGGCAACGTTGCTGGTCTTGGCCATGAAGGCTTTCGGGTTCCGTCCCTGTCGCACGTAAAACGTGGGCAAGGCACTAGGACGAGGATGCCGGACGGTCTGACTACGTCCCCCCGGCGCTCTCAGCAGTTCGATCCGCAATCGCAGCCACGAACCGAACGTACGTATTGTACTCAAGGAATTGATCAAAGCGGGCCGACAGTTCGCAATCTGCGTTGCGCTGGCAGCAATCGTGGCTCTGAGCGGCAGCGGTTGCGGCAGCAGTGGGGGCGACTACGGGGGACAGCACCCCAACTACGCGAAAGCGCTTTCCGGGTCGCCGGCGCCACTTGCCGCCCTCCACCGGCAGGCCGACCAGTTGCTGCCGGGAGGCTCCGAGGCCTTCGACCGGCGGATCGCGGCACTGCACGGTTACCCCGCCGTGGTCAACGTCTGGGCCTCCTGGTGCGGCCCATGCCGCTTCGAGTTCCCCACTCTGCAGAAGCTCTCGGCCGCTTACGGCAGACAGGTCGCCTTCCTCGGCGTCAACAGTCAAGATGCCGACGACGCGGCGAAGACCTTCCTCGAAGAGGCTCCCGTCCCATATCCGAGCTACACCAATGGGGACGGAGGAATCGCCAACGAACTTGGTGCGATCGGCCTGCCCGCCACCGCCTTCTACGACCGTCACGGGAAGCTCGTCTTCCTTCAGCAGAAGCCCTATACCAATGACGCCGAGCTGCGGGCAGACATCAAGCGCTACGCCCTCGGCGGAGGCGGCAGCCCCGAAAGCGGATAATCGGAGCATGGACGCAGCGATCGTCGTCGCCCTGCTTGGCATCGCTCTGCTGGTTGGGGAGCTGCTGCTCTCCACCAGCGGTGTACTGGCGGCACTTGGAGCACTGGGATTGGTAGCCGGTGGGATCCTCGCGCTGGAGTCCGACAGCGGCGCCGCCGATTACGTCGGCCCCGCCTTGATCGCACTCGGCGTGCTCTCCCTCGTCGCCTTCTACTTCATCACCCGCAAGGTGATCGAGGCGCACGAGGGCCCGGCGCGCACCGGCGCGGATGAGCTGCTCGGGGCGATCGCCGAGGTGCGCAGTGCCCTTGACCCCGAGGGCCAGGTCTGGATCGAGGGAGCGCTCTGGAGAGCGCGCCTGACGAGCGGCGATGGCCCGGTCGGCCTTGGAGATAGAGTCACGGTCGAGGCGGTGGAGGGGCTGACCCTCGTAGTCCGCGCCGGATCGCCCGCCGGCCAAGCCGAGGAAGGAGCAAGCTGATGGCAGTTGCACTTGGGGTCCTGGTCGTCATCGCCTTCTTTGCGGTGATCGCGATCGGCTCCTCGGTCCGAGTCCTGCGCGAGTACGAGCGCGGCGTGATCTTCCGCCTCGGTCGCCTGATCGCGACCAAGGGGCCGGGCCTGATCCTGCTGATCCCGATGATCGACCGCATGGTCCGGGTCGACCTGCGCACGGTGACGTTGAACATTCCGCCGCAGGAGGTGATCACCCGAGACAACGTCCCGGCCAGCGTCAACGCGGTCGCCTACTTCCGAGTGGTCGACTCCAACCGGGCGATCACCGAGGTGGAAAACTTCCTCGTCGCCACCTCGCAGATCTCCCAGACAGCGCTGCGCTCGGTGCTCGGCAAGGCCGAATTCGACCAGCTGCTATCCGAGCGCGAGCGGCTCAACGAAGAGCTGCAGAAGATCATCGACGAGTCAACCGAGCCCTGGGGCGTGAAGGTGACCGCGGTCGAGATCAAGGACGTCGAAATCCCCGAACAGATGCAGCGGGCGATCGCGCGGCAGGCGGAGGCGGAGCGCGAGCGGCGGGCCAAGATCATCAACTCCGAGGGCGAGTACCAGGCGGCGCAGAAGCTCACCGACGCGGCCGACATCATCAGCACCAACCCGGCCTCACTGCAGCTGCGCTACCTGCAGACCCTGCTCGAAATCGGCAGCAACCAGAACACGACCGTGGTCTTCCCGCTGCCGATGGACATGATCGAACCGTTCCTGGGAGGCGAGCAGGGCAGGAAAAGGCCGAAGCGGCCAGCCCCGACGGAGCCACCCCCTCCGCCGCCGGTCCCCCCGCTGCCTGACGACGCCGACCTTCCCCCTTCGCGCTCCTGAGTTCCCCCGAGCTACGCATCGACCAGCTCTCGGGGCTGCCGGCGATCCTCGCGCCGGGCCGGGCCGATCGCCCGGAGGGATTCAGGACTGCGGCCAGCGAGCCGAAGGGTCCAGAGAACTGCCCCTTCTGTGAGGGGCGGGAGGACCGCACGCCGCCGGAGGTCTACGCGAGGCGGCCCGAGGGCGCAGCGGCCGACAGCCCTGGTTGGACCACGCGCGTCGTCCCCAACCTCTATCCGGCCCTCGCTGGCAAGGGGGCGGCTGAGTCAGGAGGCAGCACCGGGGCCGAGGCGGGCGCCTTCGCCAGTGCCGGCGACCCGCTTCTCGAGTCCCGGCGCGCCGGTGAACCGGACCTCTTCGCCACCCGTCCCGCTACTGGCGCCCACGAGGTGATCGTCAACGCTCCAGAACACGTAACCGCGATGAGTGAGCTGGACGGAGAGCAATTCGCCGCCGCGGTTGCGACCTGGCGGGAGCGGATGCGCGCCCACGCCGATGCTGCCTACGTGCAGCTGATCGTCAACGAGGGCGGCGGGGCGGGCGCATCGCTCGAGCACAGCCACGCACAGCTCTATGCGCTCGAATTCGTCCCGGCGGCGGTCGCGCGTGAGCGTGAGCGGGTTGGGGCCTACGCCGAACGCACGGCGGGCGGCAGCCTGCTCAGCGACGTTCTGGTCGAGGAGGTTCGCAGGCGCGAACGCCTCGTCGCGATCGACGACGAGGCGGCGCTGATCTGCCCCTGGGCCTCGCGCTCGCCCTTCGAGCTGCGGGTCATCCCGCGAACCGCCGCGGCGAGCTTCGCCGACGACGACGCGGGCGCGGCGATGATCCACACCGCCCTGCGCCTCCTGGCCCGGCGCTTCGGCCAAACACCCGAGCTAAACCTCTGGGTCCGCACCGCTCCCCGCGGCGCCGATACCTTCCACTGGCACGTCGACATCGCTCCCCGCTTCACGATCAAGGCTTCTTTCGAGTTCGCAACCGGTGTCGACATCAATACCTACCCGCCGGAGCGCGCCGCCGCCGATCTACGCGAGGACTAGGCCCTGTGGCCGATTGCCTGAGTGCCGCCCTTAGGGCCTAGTCGCCTCAACGTTGGCGGTGCCGTTTCACCTTGACGCACTTGAGCTTGCCGTGGACCTTCTTCTTGCGGAAGCCTTTCTTGCACTTCAGCGGCTTCGGCGCGGTGGGCGGGGGCGACGAGACAGGCGGGGGCGCAGCTGGTGGTGCCGGCGTCGTTGCGGGCGGCGTTGCGGGCGTCACGACCGGTGGCGGCGTCGGCGTCGTAAATTCGCTGTCGTTGCTGATCACGGTCCCGGCATTGCTCGTTACCACCAGTTGATAGTGGTACGTCGTACTGGCAGACAGTCCGGCCACCGCCTTACTCTCAGCAACATCCGTGCTGACCACGCCCACGGCGGTCGGGCAGGCAGCGCTGAGCGAGTACGAGAGCCCGACGCCGTACTCGAAATGACAGTTGGTGACGCTTCCCCCGTGTGGATTGACTTTGCCGACGAGGGTAGCGGCGGTATCACTGACCGCCGATGGCACCTGGGTTGTCACCGTCGACGGCGTGGTGGGAAGCGTGGTGAAGGTCGTGTCGCTGCCTTCCGTGGTGCCCGCGTTGTTTGTCGCGACGATCTGGTAGTGGTAGGTCCTGGCGGGCGAAAGGCCGGTCAACGTCGAGCTAATCGGGGTGCTCGCCGAGCCGTTCGGCAACGTCGGGCAGCTCACATCGGTGGCGTTCGTGTAGCCGTTCGCCTCGAAGCCCGTAGCGTCGATGTATTCGAATCGACAGGCGATCACGGCGTGGGATTTGGCGTTCACGGTCGCGTTCAGCTTGGCCGAGACCTGACCGACCGAGGAGGCGGCAAGGGTCGACGCGGTCGGCGGATTGATCGTAACTCGGGCGAAGACGAGGAGCGTGTTGCTATTCGGTTCGCTGACGTAGAGCTTGTCCGTGGTCTTGTTCACAGCGATCTGTCCCGCCGCGGCAATGCCCTGGCTGGGAGTGGCGATCAGGCCGTTGGCGAAGTCATCGAACTGGCTGCCGGCGGAGTTGTAGGCGACGACATGATAGCCGCCACCCGAAATGTCACCGACGTAGACCGAGTTGTCCGAGAGGTCCACGCCGACTGCCGCGGCGCCGAGGCCGCTCTGCAAAACCGAGGCGAACGAGTAGGTGGAACCTGAGTGAGTGAACTTGACAACCCGGTCGTTTCCGACGTCTACGACGTAGACGTTTCCGGCGCCGTCGACCGCCACCGATGCGGGGCTGGAGAACGCACCGCCGGTACATCCCGTACAGCTGATGGTGTTCTGCAGCGCTCCCGCCGAGTTGAATACCTGGACCGCTTTCGTCGCATCGCTGGGGAAGTAGACATTGCCGCTCGAGTCGGTGGCGATCTGAACGCCCTTGCCAGGATTATTGGACGTGGCGAATTCGGTGCCCGAGGTGCCCCCCGCGGAGAACTGGAGGATCTTCGACGTGCCTTTAGGGCCGAACGGCGTCGAGGCAATGAACTGAGCGGCGTAGATGCCATGCGTCATGGGATTGACTGCAACGCCCATCGGGAATCCGTCTGTGCCGAAGACGAACGGCGAGGAAAGGGTTGGGACCCCTGTGCTCTCCATCTGGATGATCTGACCAGGCGCACCGGCGGAGATATTGGTCGAGAGCATCGTCACGTATATGCGTTCGTCGGCCTGGTCGATCGCCACCCCGTGCGGCAGTTCGCCGGCGAGAGAGATCGATGGAGTCGAGCCATCTGGCTCGTAGCCAAGGGCCGCCTGAGCTGTGGGCGCGCTCAACGACAAGGTCATCAGCCCCAATGCGACGAGGACCATCACCGGCGTGCGCAGTAGCCGACGAACGTCGGCGAGCCCGTCTGACAGCTCCTTGAAGTCAACCATCCCCTGCCTCCCTTGCTTGCTTCGATCCGCACCGCTTTGCGAACCAGCGTGTGTACGAGGGTAGCGCCACAGCTTTGCTCAGTTTTGCCAGTTGAATAAGCGTTAACACTTCCCGGATAGGCTCCGGCGCCGTGGCCCCGAACCCCCGCCCGATTCCTCGCTTCATCGCCGACTCAACCCAGGAGGGAATCCCGCACGGTCGCTTTGCCGAGAAACTGGGCGAAGCGTTCCGCCGAGCCTGTGCAGAGATCGAAGAACTCCCCGGGGGCGTTGAGGCGCCGACCGAGCTCGACTGGTTTCCGGAGCGGGCCTGGGGCGGCCGGGTCTGGGTTCCATGCTCCACGAGGACGGACGGACCCGCGGGAACGCTGGAGCTGTTCGGCCACGTTTCCTACGTCCAGCCCGAAACGGGCGAGCCCACCGACCTCGTTGCCATCGTTGACTTCACCGACGTCCTCGCCGAGGACAACCCGAGCTGGAAAATCGACCTTAACGATGAGGTGATCGGCCGTTGGCGTGGCGAGAACGGACGTGCTGGGGCCGTCACCCTAGTCTGGGGCCGACCACTCGTCCAAGGCGCCGTAGCTGCCACCGCTGAGCTCGACCTGGAGACCGTCGACCAGGAAGTCGTCTCCAGCGGTCGTTTCACACTTCTTGCCCTCGATGCGCTCGAGAATTACGGCGATGAGATCCTGATGCAGGTCAAGCTCTGGAACCGACGCGCCCAGGAGCTGGCTTCCGAGAGCCTCTACTCCTAGCCCTCAGCCGCTCACCTTGCAGCTGCGGGTCAACGTGCTGGAAAGGGTACGGCCATCGGCAAAGCTCATCGAAGCGCGGGCGAAAGGAAAGGTTGCGCTGGGGAAGCCGGCGGGCGCGGCACAGGCGGCGCTGAGGTAGCTGCGCTGTTGACCATGAACGTCGAAGCGCCGAAACAGCCGCAGCGATATGGCCACCACGTAGCCATAGTGGTTGACCGCGTCGGGGAGGCTGCCGGTCAGGACCGTGCCAAAGGTTCCACTGGTGTGGCGTATGCGGAAGACGATGATGCGGCTGATCGGAACGGGCTGACGGCCATAGATGTGGGCAAGGATCACGCTATTACCTTTGTAGACAGCGTTGAAGGCGAGGATGTGGCCTCGCGAGGGGAAGGTTTCCTGTTCGGGGAAGGCCGTCTTGGCGTCATAGGCGCCTTCACCGACCAAGGCATCTCTGCAGGCAGCCAATACCTTTTCCGGCGAGGCGGCCACCAGCTGGCCGTAGCGGCACCTGGGAAGGCCACTGGGATCGAGCCGGCCACCGCGGTTGAGTTCGATTCTGATCCGGCGCAGCGCCGGCGGCCGTTCACCGGAAAGCGTTTTCACCGTACCGGCGATGCTGACCGCGATCGGCGCCAATTTCGTTCGCGGTAGAGCGCTCGGAGCTATCCCTCCCCTGAAACGGACGAAAAGGTCGCCACCCTCGGTCAGCTCGGCATGGGCGAGCGGAACGATCAACCCCAACAGCGCAACCGCAACCCCAACGACCGCCGTCTTCTTGCCTCGTCCCATCCCCGACTGAGGTTAACGGCGAAGCTCTGCGACCCTCCTCGCCTCGTCGATCCCCAGGTAAGGGGTGAGAACGAATTGGGTCGCCTCGGCGGCGAGCGCCGGAAGCTCACTATGCCTGCCCAGGTCGAGGCGCTGGGCGACCAGCATCGCGATGCCGCCGGCGAGGGCTCGCTCGGTTTCCTCGGGGAGGTGCTCGGCAAAAGGGGCTTCGGCGCGGCCATGGAGCAGCAGACTGCACAAGTACGAAACCAGGCGCTCGTAACGCGCGTAACCGGTTTTGCCCGCAGCGAGAGCATCGCTGGTCAAGGCGCGAGCGGCGGCCGGGTCGCCGGCCGCGAACTCCAAGCCCACGCGAATGGCGGATGCCGCCCCGGAGGGCCAATCCGGTTGGCTGGAACAGGCAGTCTCGACGCGAATCCGCAGCCGGGCAAATGCCGACTCGAAGTCCACGAACCCGTCTTGGAGCTGCGCTGCGTCGTCCATGCCTGCCTGGTAGACGGGCTGGCGTCGCCTTCCCCAGTCATGAGGACCGTCCCGTCGAGCCCCTAACTATAAACATCAATGTCTGGAACTTGCTCATTGCTTCACGTCGGAACGGACGCTGGAGACGAAAAGATCCTCTTCCGCCTCATTGACGAAGACGACATCCTGACGATGGGACGGGGTTCCAAGCTCAACAGGCTGTCGAGAGATGGTCAAAACAGTCCTTCGCGTACAACGAGTGCCCTATCAGGAAGAACCATTCCGTTCCGCTACCGTGTCTTCGTGGCATCGATCAAACAGACAGGCGAGGCCCCAAGGGTCCCGCGGCGGTGGCCGACGCGGTTCGCGTCCAGCGACTGCGTGACGATGCTCGGCGGCCGAGAGCTCTACGATTGGGCCACCCCGCCCCGATAGCTCAGCTGGATAGAGCGACTCCCTCCTAAGCGAGATAGAGGAGAGCGCGTTTTCGGCTCTGCGCTGGGAAGTACGGTCGGTCTCGCGCCGCCTTAGATTCCATTCGATCACGCATGATTAGCCTGGGTTTGGGCAGCCAGATCGCCCCGCTGCCCAATGACGCCAACGCTGACAAAGCAGCGCGGAACCTTGTCGATACGCAGCTCGCGCGGCTGCGTATCGACAAGGTAGTTCAGGGCAAACGCGGTTGACCGCTATTTGCATTTTTGCGGCTTACAGGCGGTCCGCCCGCATTTCACCGCGTCGCTGCTGATCCAAGTGTCGGCCGGCGGAGCGCCGAAGGCATGTTGGCAGTGCTCCAGGGTGTCGGCGTAGGCGTCATGGAGGGCCTGAGCGTCGTCCTCGCCGCGCATCCCAAAGTACGGGAAGTGGTCGAGGAAGCGGCCGAAGATCGCATCGCAGTCCTCGCGGTAGGCAGCCGTATCGAGGATGTGGCGGTGCCACATCTCGTCCACCATCTTGCAAGGCACGATGACCGCCTCGGGGTACATGAGTTGGAGCGCAAGGAACTTTCGATACTCACCCTCCATCAAGTCTACGTAGTCCCTGCTGAAGCCCGGGCCCTCCTCGGCATCCGCGAGCTTCATCCTCACGTTGGGTCGAGCAGGCCAGCGAGTCGTTGCATGGCTGCATCAGCATCAGTCGCAGGACGGTTGAGAACAGCCGTTCCGCCACCTTCGCTGCTGGGTTCGTCGAACACACTTCACCTCCGAGGTTGATTGCAGTTTCGGGAGCGTACGCGAGGCCAACAGTGGGACGACTCTGCCGGTACCCAAATTGCGGGACTTTTTTACTGCTGCGCGTTAAGTGACCGGAATACCGGCAGTTGAACCAGCCGAGTTGCGTGAGATCCTGCCCGTCGATGAGCCAGAGGCGCGAGCGTCGGCGTCGCTGAACGACGCTATCGGTTTGATTGCGCCTTCGGGGTCATTCAGCACCCCCGCAGCCGCATCGTCGTCCGCGACAGTCACAAGCGCCGAGTCGCGATTAAAGCTGGCGTTGCAGTTTCCAGCCCGGAAGTTCTTTCGGATCCGCGCAAGTCCCCGGGCGCGCGGCGATGTGGAATCGGACCTTGAGAAGGGCGTACTTCCACATCCCCTCTTTGGCCTTGACCGGGATCAGTCTCCTTTTGGAATGCCCTCGCGGAGCGCGAGAGCCGATGCCCCGGAACCCGCACGCGAAGCGTGCGACCATTGAGGGGCGTCGGCTCTGAAGTGAGGCGCGGCGCTTCCCTCCTCTCGCACGTGCTGCTATCTACGCTCGAACGTCGGTTTTCAGCGACCGTTGAGATATGGGCATCCCAGCCAGCAAGGTTTCCGGCCACCAGTCAGCGGAATCGCACAGCGAGTCATGCTTGATGGACCACCCTTTCTCAGCGAAGGGGTACCGCTGTGCGATGAGGCTGAACAGCGAGAGGCAGACGAACGCGATGCTCGCCTTGCCCTCCTGCACCCGGGCAGACATCGCGGGCGAGGGATCGAGATCCGCCCGACCGCAATGCCTAAGACCGCACCCGGCAGTTCATAGGTCCGCCGTCGTACACCACCCGACCCGTAGGCGAGTGGCCGACGAATCGGCTGACGCAGGAGTTACCCGTAAAGGCGAAGGTTCCGTAGCGGAAAGGATCAAGGTGAGCCTTGGTTGCCTTGTGGCTCGAGAGTAGGCGCAGCCGGACGGTCCTGTCGGCGACGCGGCTATCGAAGTAGAGCTTCACGCTGTGAACCTTGCGAGGAAAGGCCATGACGAGTGCTGTCATCTTAGGGGCGTCGACTTCGTCTACGAGACTGACAAGGTCGGGGGTCGGATGAAGAGGACTGCAGTTTGTCGATTCGAGGGGATCGGATTCCGCTGAGCGATGAGCGCGCTCGAACCCGATGTGTAGGCACGGACCGCTAGCGGGGGGGCGGCCATCCGAGCGGTAGGTATCGGCTACCCAGCGAAATCCCGCCAGCCGCCCCGACGCTCGGCATGATGCAAGTCTGAATCCCGAGCACTACGACTGCGAACGCTACCGCCGCAAGCCGGACTCCGGACCAAAGCCTCGTCGGCGTGGCGTTTCGCCCCATCATCGCCGTTTCCGGCTATCCCCCGCCCCCACGAATGTCATAACTAGTCGGATTCCACAAGCGTGAAAAACCGTTTGCCTCGGCTGCACCTAATCTTGATCGGCTGATACCGCTCCGGCAAATAGGCGCAGAGCCAAATGTCTTTCCCGCTTCCGACTTTCTGCGGACGCTTTATGTCAGGTAGAACGTTGACGAGCGCGCTGGCCTCTTCGCATTCGATCCCGCTGTTGTGCAGCTCAATGCGTTCCCCCGGTTCTTCGGCTGCGCAGCCGGAACCACTATCCGAACCCCCGCAGCCCGCCAGCAGCAAGCCGCTCAGGCAAATCGCCAGCGCGATTCCTGCCACCGCTCTACAGTGCGAGAAGAAGACCACTTTCTCAACCTTCCCCGCTCGGTTACATTTTAGCGGTCGGTCCTTTAAGAGCCGGCCACCTTCGGACAGGTCTGATCGGTTGGTTGACCGCCCCAATCCTTCACGTGCTTCTCCTGGAAGCCGTTCGGATAGACCCAGTCTTGCAAGACAAAGTTATTTTCAGTGGGGGTTATGGCGAAACTGGCGCGAGCGTAACCCCCTAGGGGCTAGCTCGAGCGGATGACCATCACAGCGCCATGAGGTCGCGACTGAGGAGAGCAGCCTGGAAGCAAGTTCACACTTCTGCTGGCTTCCACCACATCTCCTGCCTTGTCATAGCCGACTACTTTGACGCCCTTAGCGGGGGGACAGCCCTGGCTGATAAGGGCGAAGACAGCAAACCGACTGACTAGATTCAACGACTTTCGCAGCTTAGAATTGGGTCGGCCCACGACACCACTTACGACACGGGTCCCACCGGCTGGTTTGGAGACTGTAACTCGCACCTGAGTTACTTCAGGCGCAAGCATGCCGCTTAGCTGGAAGTACGGTGTTCCGTCAACATTAGTCCAAGTAACGTTGCCCGGACAGACCGCTCCCTTACAAAATGTCTGCCAGTCGGAGTCCTCCGCGACGCAGAGGCCACCTTCTGATGCTTCCTGAGTCAGACTATCCGTGGCGTAGCAAAATCCATCGCTGGTGTCGTAGCCGACGATCTCGATCCGTCCATAGCGAGGCACCGAACCGCAAGCAAGGATCAACACTTTGCTTCTAAGCTTAGTTCCTGCACCTGGTGGGATGCGCCGGAGCTGTAGCGATGCCTGCTGACCCGAATGACAGCGCTTCTTGGAGCCATGGTGGGCGGCCGCCAGCACCCTAAGCGCGGAGCCGGATTTTCCAGCGATGTGGGCGCTGGAGGTAGACATTTGCCCGATGCCCAAAAGCGCAAAGACTCCAACGGCGAGAGCAATGAATAGCCCCGCGGTCAATACCAGAGCCTTAGAAACCCGACTATTTCTTTGAGAATTTATCCTCGTCATATCCATATGACCGGGCCACAACTTTCCTTGCTTCCTTCGTCTCCCCACAGCACCAGAATACACAACCCCATTGGGGGATGTGCCGGACCGGTCCAGCCAATATGGAGGCCCATGCCACCATATTCCCCATCGCCGCCTGCTTTGGCAGAAGACGGGGGGCCGATTCCGGTACCAGGAATAATGAAATGGGCTGCGACCGTAGCGTCCTCTGAACAATTGAATCCAAGGCTTGCAAAGACGTTGTAGTGCCCCGCACCGAACTCTTGACCGTACCCGCTGAGAGTACAGGGACCAACCTTAGAAGTAATAGCTTGGGCGTTTTTGAAGGGATTACCGGGAATGCTGGGCACAAACCGGCCGCGAGACCCGCTTTTTCCTGCTCGAGTCTTCTTGACGGACATCAACGGTTTACAGCTTCTCCACTTCTT
Organism: Solirubrobacterales bacterium; assembly: GCA_021154855.1. Classification (GTDB taxonomy): domain Bacteria; phylum Actinomycetota; class Thermoleophilia; order Solirubrobacterales; family 70-9; genus VRUE01. The sequence goes on along the minus strand of JAJKHV010000075.1, from coordinate 1,782 downwards.
TTTGGAGCATGTTCCGGCGAGATCCAGGCCGTTGACTGGATCAGCGTCTGCATAGTCGTAAGCGTTTGACGAGCCACCCTGCACAGGATCAGCCGATATGAACCGCCCAATTGACGGAATGTAGCTTCGAACTCCCATCTGGATAACGCCTGACGGCAGTTCGGTCCGGCGCTGCTTGCCACCAAGCCAGCCGAATCGGCCGGCGCTGCCCTGTTTGGGATTACCAAACTCGTCAAATTCAAATTTTGCGGTCGGTTCTTTGGCTGTCGAACTAAGACTCGCTGTGGCGATGATGTCCCCATGCAGGCTTGTCAGCTGAAGGCTAGTTTCTCCCGTGCTCGGCTGGATCGCGGCGAGTTCGCCTCCAATGCCGCCGATATTCCGCGTCCAAGCCGAGCCGCGTTCGGTCCAGGCTGTGGAGTCGGAGGACATTGCGTAGTGGAGGACTTCGGTTCCTTCTTTACTCCCACTCTGCGCAACCTGGCGCACCCTTCCAGTGGCGTCGAGTTGGTAGCTATTCGTCAGCCCGCCCTGCGACTGACTAGCGATCATTTCGTTGCCGTAAAAAGTAGTAGTCAGCGCACTGCCTCCGGCGTCTTTGGCGGGCAGGCTGGTGATCCGTCCAAAGCTGTCGTAGACGATCCCTGCGTCCGTCAGTCGGTCAGCTGCGTCATAGCTGTAGGTCTGCGGGGTGCCTCCAGATTCCACACAGGAGCCCGCGGAAACGCGCGTGGTCAGGCTGGTCCGGTTGGAGTCCTTGCCAGCTTCGCCTTCATAGCCATAGGCGCGCGTCGTGCAGCCTCCACCAGTAGGCGTGTCCTTGGTAAGCGTCAACCTGCCGGCTTTGTCGTAGGAATACTGCTGACTTGAGGCCAGACTTTTTTGCGAAAGGATCTGACCATAGATAGAGCGTTCATTGCTTTCTTCCAGCCAAGTGCATTTTTCTGAACAGCTCGTGACCTTCGTATAGCTGAGTTTGGTCGGGGCGCCCGTTTCGTCGTAGGTCGTTTTGGCGACTAGGCCATCCGGCAGGCCCCTTTCGGTCAGACTGCCGTCGGCGTTATAGGCGGCCGTGAAGGTGCCCGCTGCGGAGTCTTCGAGATTCGTCAGCAGGCCTGAGTTGGCGTCGTAGCCGAAGGTCTGGGCGCCTTTACCGTCGGTTATTTTGATCGTTCTCCCAAGCAGATCGTAGGTCGTTTCCGAGGTATTGCCATCAGCGTCCGTGTATTTCACCGGGCGGCCGAGTTTGTCGTAGGCGGTCACGACTGCCTGAGTGTCAAAGGGCAGATCGAAGGCCGCCTTCTGAATCCGGTTGTTGCTTTTGTCGGAGATGAAGACGGTGTTGCCCGCTCCGAGCGCCAGGCCACGGGGTTCGGAGAGGTTTTCTTTGCCGCTCCCGGTAGTGCCGAGTTTGTAGAGGAAGGTGCCGTTGGCCTGGAACTCCTCGACTCTGCTATTGCCCTTGTCGACGACGAGGACGTTGCCCGACGGCGAGAGGGCCACCCCGACCGGGTTTTTGAACTGGCCGTTTCCGGCGCCACTTGAGCCGATCGTCTGGAGGAATCCGCCTTCGGAGTTGTACTCCAAGAGTCGGTTGCCGAATTCGTCCGCGGCCCAGAGATTGCCGCTGGAGTCCGTGGCCAAGCCGATTGGATTGAGGAGGCCGGGGTTGCCGGTGCCCGTCGTGCTGGCGTTGCGGACGAATCGTTCTGATTCTTTGGAGACCGTTTCGCGGAACTCCCCGATGCGAGCACCGGCACCGTCCGCTACCCAGATCATGCC
>JAJKHV010000074.1 GCA_021154855.1 Solirubrobacterales bacterium | reverse complement strand
TGCAACGAATGCTTTCCGGAGATCTCCCAGCAGTCGTTCTTCCTGCGCGAACGCTTCGTCCGCGGCCATTTCGAAAACGTGGACCTGTTTCTGGCGCCGAGCGCGCAGCTGATGGAGAAGTACCTGCGCTGGGGGGTCGAGCCCGAGCGAATCGAGGTCGAGGAGTACGGCCGGCTCGCCCCGCCGGTTCGGGCGCCGGACCCGGCGCAGACCAAGTCGCCGACCAACATCGGCTTCTTCGGCCAGCTCAGCTACTTCAAGGGGGCGCAGGTGATGATGGACGCGATGTCCCTGCTGGAGGAGGACTGCGACGCGCACCTCTGGCTGCACGGCGCCAACCTCGAGCTGCAGACGCAGGAGTTCCAGGACGAGTTCGCCGCGCGGCACGAGAAGCTGCGCGACCGCGTCACCTTCCGCGGGCCCTACGACCACGCCGAGCTGCCGAAGCTGATGGCCGACCTGCACTGGGTGCTGGTTCCGTCGATCTGGTGGGAGAACTCGCCGCTGGTGATCCAGGAGGCGTTCTTCCACCGCCGTCCGATCATCTGCAGCGACGTCGGCGGCATGGCGGAGAAGGTCCGCGACGGCGTCGACGGCATCCACTTCCGGGTCGGCGACGGCTTCAGCCTCGCCCGCACGATCGAGGCCGCGGCGGTGAGCCCGCGACGGTGGCGCTCCCTGCGCGACGGCATCCGCGAGCCGCACCCGATGGACGCCCACATCGCCCGCCTGCTCGACATCTACGAGAGCGCGCCTGACCGCAACGAGGTTGCCGTTCATGCCTAAGACGAAGACCAAGACCACCGCCACCCGCACTCCACGGCGGGCCGCCAAGCTCGCCTCAGACATCGCGCTGCTCGTCCACGCCGACCCCGGCCCCGGCGGCGAGCCCGCGCTCGAGGTGGGCCCGGTCGCCGGTCTCGAGCTCTCGCCGCGCCAGTGGGCTGCGGCCGAGGGCGACCTCAAGGTGCTGGTCCGCGAGGAGCTCGCCCCGCACGACGCCGAGACACGCGAGGCGGTGCTGGAGCGGCTCGCCGCCTCGACCGTGATCGGTGGCGGCTCGTCCTTCGAGCTCAGCGCTTCCCTCTACGGAATCCGCGAGGTCCTGCGCGAGCGGCTGCCGCGCTGTGAGGTCAGCGAGACGCAGCCGGCGGGGCTCGCGGTCGCCGAGATCCTGGCGATCGACGAGCGCTCGTTCTGGGTCAACGGCTGGATCCACGACCAGGACGGGCTCGGCGAGCTGACCCTGGTCTCGCCCGAGGGCGCGCGAGTCGGGCTGACCGCATCGGCCTACCGCTACGAACGCCCCGACGTCGTCCAGTTCTACTCGGCCCTGGGCGGCGAGCCCGGCCGCGACCATGGCTTCATCGCCCACATCACCCTGCCCGCCCCGAGCCGGCTCGCGAGCGGCTGGATCGCCGAGCTGCGCACCTCCGACGGCCTCGAGCTGGAGATCGAGTGCCCCGCGGTCAGACGCGATCCGCTGGCGGCCCGAGCGACGATCCTCGGCGAGCTGGGCCAGCACGGGACAGTCGGCGGTCGCCTCGCCACCGATCACGGTCGCGCCGCCCTCACCGGCCTGCAGCAGCGGCTGGTCGGCGAAGCGAGCGTCGATTCGGTCGACGTCTACGGCGAACCGTCACGCTCCCCGGTGCTCTCGATCGTCGTTCCGCTCTACCAGCGCCTCGACTTCATCGAGCATCAGCTGCTGCAGTTCTCCCGCGACCCCGAGTTCGCCGAGGTCGACCTGGTCTACGTGCTCGACTCGGTCGAGCAGGCGGACGAGCTGGCGCATAAGGCGCGGGAACTGTTCGGCCTCTACCGGCTTCCCTTCCGGGTCGTCACCCTCACCTCGGGGGCCGGCTTCGCCGGGGCCAACAACCTCGGGGTCGAGGTCGCCGCGGCGTCGCGGCTGCTGCTGTTGAACTCGGACGTGATCCCCGACCGGCCGGGCTGGACCGGCGCGATGGCGGCCTTCCACGACGCCACCGAGGGGATCGGCGCCCTCGGCCCGAAGCTGCTCTACGAGGACGACACCCTCCAGCACGCCGGCATGTACTTCCAGCGCCAGCCTGGCTCCGAGGTCTGGGAAAATGCCCACTGCTTCAAGGGCCTGCACCGGGACTTCCCGGCGGCGAATCGGGCGCGGCCGATGCCGGCCGTCACCGCCGCCTGCATGATGGTCGACCGCGACCTCTACGAAGAGGTCGGGGGGCTGCCGCTGCACTACGTGCAGGGCGATTACGAGGACTCCGAGCTGTGCCTGCGCTTCGCCGAGGCGGGCCGGGAGAACTGGTACCTGCCGGCGGTCGAGCTGTACCACCTCGAGGGGCAGTCCTACGTGCCCGGGGTGAGGCGCATTCCGAGCGAGTACAACATGTGGCTCCACACCTCGATCTGGGCCGAGCGGATCGAGCGGGCGATGGCCGAGTTCGACCCCCACCGAGTCGCGGGCCTCGAGGGGGAGGCCGGCAATGGCTGAGGTGAAGATCGTGCGGGTCGAGCGGCACACGGACGAGCCCCGCGAGGGGCTCCACGGCGGCTGGCTGGACGGCCCGCCGGAGGGGGGCGGCTCGGACACCCACAACTTCGAGGTCGTCGGCTGGGCCCTGGGGGAGGGGGCGAAGGTCGAGGCGGTGCGGGTCGTCAACGGCGGCCAGGTGATCGCCGAGGTCGCCCCGAGCGAGGCCCGGGCCGACATCGCCCGCGCCTATCCGGGGGTCGAGGGGGCCGAGAACAGCGGCTTCCGCGCCCTGGTCCGGGCGACCGAGCTGGAGCCGGAGTTCAGCGTCGACGTCGTCGCCGGCCTCGAGGGGGGCGGCAGTTTCCCGCTCGCCACCGTGCACGGCGAGCGCAGCGCGCTGGCGCCGTCCCGCACCCCCAAGTTGAACCCGCTGATGCTGACCACGATCGGCCGCAGCGGCTCCAAGTGGCTGGCCTGGCTGCTCAGCTGTCACCCGGAGGTCGTCGGCTTCCAGCCGCTCGTCTTCGAGCCGCGTCTAGCCACCTACTGGATGACGGTGTTCCGCTCGCTCAGCGCGCCAAAGAGCTACCTGCGCCAGATCCACGCCGAGCGCTGGGACGAGCCGCGCTGGTGGCTCGGCGACGGCGCCGGGGCGATGCCGGCGCCGCTGGCCCTGGAGATGGGGGAGTGGTTGGGGTCGGAGGGAGTCGACAACCTGGCGGCGCTCTGCCAACAGCAGGTCGAGGCCTTCTACCTCGAGGTCGGGCGCCACAGCGAGAAGCCCGGGGCGCGCTACTTCGCCGAGAAGTTCCTGCTCGACCCGGTCCTGCTCGACCTCACCACCGAGGTCTTCCCCGGCGCCCGCGAGCTGATCCTCGTCCGCGACTTCCGCGACCGCCTCAGCTCGGTCTTCGCCTGGAACGAGATGCGTGGCGAGCGCGGCTTCGGGCACGACGCCGAGATGAGCCAGGCCGAGTACCTGGTCGAGCGGGTCAGGGGCGACGCCGAGGGGCTGCTGAGCCGCTGGCGCCGCCGCGGCGAGGGTGCGCAGCTGGTCCGCTACGAGGACCTGATCCTGGAACCGGGTCAGACCCTGACCGCGATCCTGGGATTCCTCGATGTCGACGCTGGCGAGGACGCCGTCACTGAGACGCTGGAGCTGGCCAACCGTCCCAACGAGCTGCTGGACGGGCACAGAACCGTCAGTGACCCGGCGCGGACGATCGGGCGCTGGCGCCGCGACCTGCCGGCCGAGCTGGCCGCGGAGTGCAACGAGATCCTTGCCCCGGTTCTCGCCGAGTTCGGTTACGCCACCGACGTCGAGCCGGCCGCTGATCGAGACGCGCGGAAAAGCCGATGACGACCGTGGCGATCTCCGGCTCGATCGCGCAGCGACCCAGGCGCGCGGGACACGCCTGGGTCTTCCTCAGCTACCTGCTCGGGTTCCGGGGACTCGGGTTCGAGGTCCTCTTTCTCGATCGCCTCGACGCCGGCATGGTCGACGCCAACGAATCGGGCGCCAGCGCCAGATCCTCACGCGGCGCTCGCTGGCTGGTCGAGACGATGCGTGCGGCCGGGCTGGAGGACGCCTACTGCCTGCTGCTCGGCGATGGCCTGGAGACGGTCGGCATCTCGCGCGGCGAGGCGCTGGCCCGCCTCGCCGGCGCCGAGCTACTACTCGACTTCAACGGTTTCCTCGGCGACGAGGAGCTGCTGGCGGCGGCGAGGCGCCGCGTCTATCTGGACATCGACCCGGGGTTCGCCCAGATGTGGGACGACCTCGGCCTCGCCGATCCGTTCGCGGGCTACGACGACTTCGTCACGGTGGGGGCCAACGTCGGCGCTGGCGGGTGTGCGGTCCCGACCGGTGGCCGGCGCTGGATCCCGACCCGGCAACCCGTCGTGCTCGAGCGCTGGCCTCGGGCGGCGCCGGGGAGGGCCTTCACGAGCGTCGGCAGCTGGCGTGGCCCGTTCGAGCCGGTCGAGCACGGGGGCCGCTCCTACGGGCTGCGCGTGCACGAGTTCCGGCGCTTCGCGGGCCTGCCGGGACTGGTCGACGCCCCCTTCGAGCTCGCCCTCGACATCGATGACGAGGACGTTGCCGATCGGCGGCTGCTGCGGGAGGACCGCTGGGGGCTCGCCGACCCGGAAAGGGTCGCGGGCGACCTCGACTCCTACCGGAGCTACGTGCAGGGGTCGATGGCCGAGATCGCTATCGCCAAGGAGATGTATGTGGCGACCCGGGGCGGTTGGTTCAGCGATCGCAGTGCCAGCTACCTCGCGAGCGGCAAGCCGGTGCTGGCGCAGGACACCGGCTTCGGCGACTCGCTGCCCAGCGGCGAGGGCCTGCTGACCTTCTCCACCCTCGAGGAGGCGCGGGCGGGGGCGGAGGAGATCGGCCGCGACCTGCCCCGCCACTCGGCGGCCGCGCGGGCGATCGCCGAGGAGTTCTTCGCCTCCGAGCGGGTCCTCGCCGAGCTGTTGGAGGCCCTCGATGCCGGCTGAGCAGAGGCTCAACCCCGGTTCTGGGCTTCCATACAATCGCGCGGTGTCGGGCGAGGTGGAGATCCGGGACGTCACCCGCGACTCGAGTGACAGGATCGAGTGCCATTTCCGCGTCGCCGGGACCGAGGGCCCGAAGCTGGAGATCGTCGGCTGGGTCCTCGGCACCGAGTCGCCCGCGAGCGAAATCGAGATCGTCAGCGGCGGCGAGGTCGCCGGGCGCGCTCCGGTCGTGCTCGAGCGGCCCGACGTGGCCGAGCTCTTCCCCGACATGCTGGAGGCGGCGACCGCCGGCTTCCGAATCGAGCTCGCCGCCCATGGCAGCGGCGAAAGTGAGCTCGAGGTCCGGGTGCGGCTCAATGACGAGAGCCGCGAGCGACTCGGCCGGGTCCTCGTCAGGACGGGTCGCCGCGGCCTCCTGGACACGCTTCGTCGCGGCTGATGTACGGCGCCCCCGCGAGCCCGGTCTCGGTCGTCGTGCCCTGCTTCAACCAGGGCCATTTCCTCCCCGAGGCGATCGAGAGCGTCCTGGGCCAGAGCCATCCTGCGGTCAAGGTCACGGTCGTCGACGACGGCTCTGACGACAACAGCTACGAGGTCGCCGGCCGCTACCCGGGCGTGCGTCGTCTGCGGCAACCGCACCGCGGCGTCGCCGCCGCCCGCAACCTCGGGCTGGCGGAATCCGCGGGCGAGCTCGTCGTCTTCCTCGACGCCGACGACCGCCTCCTTCCGGAGGCGCTCGAGGTGGGAGTGGAGAGCCTGTTGGCGCGGCCGCAGGTCGCCTTCGTCGCCGGCACTTCGCGGGACGTCGGCGGCGACGGCAGCGTGATCCGCGAGGGCGGCCAGTCGCTGGTCACCCAGGACCATTTCCTCCACCTGCTGGAGGACTGCTACATCTGGTCCGGATCCTCGATCGTCTACCGGCGCGGTGCGATCGAGGCGGTGGGCGGCTTCGACGAGCGGCTCGCGGCCGGTGACGACTACGATCTCTACCTGCGGCTCGCGCACGGGCATCCGATCTACTGCCATGGGCGCGTGGTCACCGAGTACCGCCGCCACGGCACCAACACCACCCGCGACCCAGGCGTCGTCCTCGCCTCGCAGCTGCGGGTGCTGAAGTCCCAGCGCCCAAGCCTGCGGGACCGGCGTGAGGCGGCCGCCCGCAGGAGGGGCATCCGCAACACTCGGGCAGCGCATGGTGGCGCGTTGGCCGATCGCATTTCCTCCGACTGGCGTGGGCACCGCAGGCGACGGGCGCTGAGGGGGGTGGCGACGCTCGCCCGGCACGATCCACGCGGGCTCTTGCGTTTGCCGTCGCGGATGGGGTGAGGAATGGGTGCCCTAGTCGAGATCGCTGAGGTGAACCTGGCGCGGCCGCTGCCAGCAGAGCTCCACGACGGCTTTCTCGACCTGCCGCGTGCCGGAGGCGTGCTCGACGCCAACGTCGTCGACGTATTTGGCTGGGCGGTCGGAGCCGAGGCTGAGGCGGTCGCGGTCGAGTTCTCCAGCGGCGGCAGAGCGATCTGGCGGGCACCGTTGCGCACCCGGCGCCCTGACCTCGCCGACGCCTTCCCGGAGCACCCGGAGGCGGCCTCCGCCGGCTTCAGGACGACGATCGACCTGATTGGCACGCCGCCCGAGTTCGAGCTCGACGTCGCCGTCGTGCTGGCCGACCGACGCCGGGCGCAGCTGGCGACTGTCCGCGGCCGCCATCGCTGGCGTCGCCAAAGTTCCCCGGCCTTCGCCGAGCTGGTGTCGGTCGTGATTACTTGCACTGGCGGGACCGATGCGCTTGCTGGTGCGATCGAGAGCGTGCTGGCGCAGGGCTGCCCGCGGCTGGAGATCGTGATTGCCGACGACACCGCTGGAGATGAGGCCGCCGACATCGCTTCGCGCTATCCGGGGATTCGCCGCGTTCGCGGGGAAAAGGACCTGGGGTTGGCCAGGGCGCGGAACCTTGGCATCCGCGCCACCAACGGCGATTTCCTGACCTTCCTCGACGCCGCCGAGCGTCTGCCGCCACGGGCGGTCGAGGCGGGTCTGCGCGCGCTCGAGCAACGCCCGGAGTGCGCCGCCGCGACCGGCTCAGCTGGCTTCCCGCCGCCGCTGGTCTACCGGCGCTCACTCTTCGAGCACCTGCGGACCTTTGACCCTCGCCTCGGCGACGCGGCCGGCCTCGGCTTCGACCTGGCCGTGGCCAGGAAGTTCCCGGTCGCCGGCCTGCCCGCGCCGGACGCTGACGCCGGCGAGAAGTTCGCCCAGCTGCTGGGGGAGAAGCTGACGGGGCAGGCGAGACGATCGCTGCGCGAACTCCGCTTCCGGGACGCGCTGCGTGAGGTTGCCCTGCTGTCCCGCCACCGGCTAGGCGCCCTGCCGACCGGCTCCAATCGTTCGCGGCCGGGCTGAGCCGGTGGCTACCGCGATCGTCAGCGGGGCTCTCGCGAACAAGCCGCGCAACGGCGGCGAGGCGTGGGTGCGGCTCTCCTGGATCCTCGGCCTCCAGAGACTCGGGTTCGACACCTACTTCGTCGAGCAGATCGGCGCCGGCGATTGCGTCGACGAGGATGGCGGCGCGGCGACGTTCGCGGCGTCGGTAAACCGCTCCTACTTTGAATCCGTGGTCCGCGAGTTCGGCTTGGAGGATCGGGCCGGCCTGCTCTGGGACGGCGGCCGCGAGGCGGCCGGGCTCGGACTGGCGGAGATCGCCGAGGTGGCCGCAGGCGCGGACCTGCTCGTCAACATCAGCGGCCACCTGACCATCCAAGAGGTTCTGGCCGTTCCGGGAGCCCGTGTGTACGTCGACCTCGACCCCGGTTTCACTCAGGCCTGGCACATGGATCGGGGCGTGCCGTTCAAACTCCTTGCGCATGACCATTACGTCACCGTCGGCCTCAACCTCGGCTCGCCCGCATGCTCGATTCCCGATTGCGGCCTCACCTGGGTGTCCACTCTTCCTCCCTTGCTTCTGGAGCACTGGCCGCGGCAGCCGCCGGCCACGGGGCCGACCCGCTTCACCACTGTTGCCACCTGGCGCAGCCCCTACGGCCAGCTGGAGATCGGCGGCCAGGCGACGAGCCTCAAGCACCATCAGTTCCGCCGCTTGATCGAACTGCCCGAACGGGTCGCCGATGCCAGCTTCGAGATCGCGTTGGACATCCATCCCGGCGACTCGGCCGACCTCGAGCGGCTGCTGGATCATGGCTGGACAGTGGTGGACCCGCGCCGCGTGAGCGCTGGCCCGGGGGAGTTCCGCGACTACGTTCGCGGCTCGAGCGCCGAGTTCTCGGTCGCTCAGGGCGTCTACGCCGAAACCGCCTCCGGCTGGTTCAGCGATCGTACGGGGGCCTATCTCGCGAGTGGTCGGCCAGCGCTCGTGCAGGACACCGACCTCGCCGAGCTGCCGCTTGGCGAGGGCATGCTCACCTTTTCCTCGCCGGCGGAGGCGATCCATCGCTGTGAGCGGATCGTCGCCGGCCACGCCGCGCACGCCGAGGCCGCTCGCGGCTTCGCCGAGGCGCATCTCGACTCCGATCTCGTCCTCGGCCGGCTGCTGACGACGCTCGGGATCGGCGGTTGATCGGGATGGCCGACCGTCTCAAGATCCTGCTCAGCGGCATGGTGGCGGGGGATCCGAATCAGGGTGGCGCGACCTGGGCGGCTCTGCAGTACGTTGCCGGCCTCACCCGCCTCGGGCACGAGGTCGTGCTGATCGAGCCGCTCAGACCGAGCGCCGCCGCCGATCTCCGCGCCGAGGGCTCGGAGACGCTCTCCTACTTCCACTCGCTGCCGTTTCTGGAGCAACGCTCGGCGCTGCTCGTGCCCGGCACCACACTGACGGCCGGGCTGCCGTACGCCGAGCTCGTCCGTTTCGCCGCCGAGGCGGACCTGTTGATCAACATCTCGGGGATGCTGCGGGACGAAAGACTGCTCGAGCCGATCCCGGTCCGCGCCTTCCTCGACCTCGACCCGGGCTTCAACCAGGTCTGGCACGAGACCGGCAACGACATGGGTCTTGACCTCCACACCCATTTCCTCACCGTGGGCCAGTCCCTCGGCCGCGAGGGCTGCTCGATACCCGACTGCGGGAAGAGCTGGATCCCGACGCTTCCTCCCGTCGCCCTCGATCACTGGCCCGCCGAGCTCAGCCCCTCCCGCCACGATGCTTTCACCAGCGTTGGCCATTGGCGCAGCTACGGCTCGATCGAGCACGGAGGCGTCCACTACGGCCAGCGCGCCCATTCCATGCGGGGTCTGATCGACCTGCCACGACGGACCGACTCTCGCTTCCAGCTGGCGCTCGGCATCCACTCGGATGAGAAGGCCGACCTGGAGGCGTTGCGTAGCAGCGAGTGGGAGCTGCTCGACCCCTACGAGGTCGCCGGGGATCCGCGCGCCTACGCTGAGTTCGTGCGCGGGTCAAAGGCAGAGCTGTCGATCGCCAAGAGCGGCTATGTCGCTTCCCGCAGCGGCTGGTTCAGCGATCGCAGCGCCTGCTACTTGGCAAGCGGCCGCCCGGTGGTCGCCCAGGAAACGGGGTTTGCCGACTTTCTCCCGACCGGCGAGGGGCTGCTCGCCTTCGCGACGACGGCTGAGGCAGCGGACGCCGTCGCCGCCGTGGTGGCCGACCTCCCGCGTCACAGCGCCGGCGCTCGCGCCCTCGCGGAGGAACATCTCGATTCGAACAAGGTGCTGCCCCGGCTGCTCGAGAAGCTCGGCGGCGGCGGAAGTCGAACCTAGGCTGGGGCGATGACGATCGACGGCAGGCCAACCGATGCGGACCTGGGCGAGGCCCTTCAGTCGGCCCTGGGAGAAGCGGGACGACCCCGGGTTCGCGGGTTCCGGCGCCGACCCTCGGAATACCGCACCAGCTTTCCGCTCGAGGAGCTCGATGTCGATCTCGAGGACGGCGCGAACGTGCGGCTGGCTTGGAAGCGGCTGGAGTGGAGCGGGCTCGACGATCGAGGCCGGCTGGCCAAGCCGCGCTTCCTCCACGATCCGCGACGTGAGGCTGCCGTCTACGCCTCGGTGCTCGAGCTCGCCGCGCTCGGCGCTCCGCGCTCCTATGGCTCAGCGGTCGATCCCGAGCGGGATCGCTACTGGCTTTTCGTCGAGTGGGTCGCGGGGCGGGAGCTCTATCAAGTTGGCGAGCGGACGCTTTGGGAGGCGGCCGCGCGCTGGCTGGCCCGGATGCACACCCAGCTCGCGGAGGAGGTCGACCGGCATGCCGCGGCCGCGCGCCTCCTCGACCACGATGCGGCCTACTACCGGCGCTGGATGCAGCGGGCGCGCGAGTTCGCCCGGGCAACGGGGCAGCCCACGTCGCGCGCTAGGGCCGTCGATCGGCTCGGCGAGGGTCACGGCGCGGTTGTCGAGGCCCTTCTGGCGCTGCCGAAGACCGTGATCCACGGCGAGTTCTACGCTGCGAACGTGCTGGTCGATACCGAATCCGCGCGGCCGCGCGTCGCCCCCGTGGACTGGGAGCTCGCTGCCACCGGCCCCGGCGTGAGCGATCTCGCCGCGCTCGTCAGTGGCGATTGGGCCGCGGGAGATCGGGCGGCGATCGCCTCTGCCTACGCTTCCGCCGCCGGGGCGTCGCTGGAGAGCCTCGACTTCGCCCGCCTGCAGCTGGCGATTCAGTGGTTGGGGTGGGCGCCGGCGGCCTGGACCCCGCCCGAGGGCCAGCGGCATGACTGGCTCGCCGAGGCCATCGCCATCTCCGACAGCCTTGGTCTCTGAGACGTTGGCGGCACGCGTCCTGATTGTCAACGCCGACGACCTCGGGCTCTCGGAGGCCGTCAACGCCGGCATCGCCGTTGCTCACGAGCGCGGCATCGTGACCAGCGCCAGTCTGATGGTGCGCCAGGGCGCCGCCGCCGCGGCGGCGAGGTACGCCGGTGCCCATCCCGCGCTCGCGGTCGGCCTCCACATCGACCTTGGCCAGTGGGACTACGTGAACGGCGAATGGATTGTGGCCTACCAACGCTGCCTGCAAGAGGACGAAGCCGCGGTTGAGGCCGAGTGCAGGGCGCAGCTCGAGGGCTTCCGTCGTCTCCTCAACCGGGATCCGACCCATCTCGACTCCCACCAGCACACGCACATGAGTGAGCCGGTTGCCTCTGTGGCGGATCGGCTCGCGGCCGAGTTGGGAGTGCCGCTGCGGGCCCGGGGGGGGATTCGCTATGAGGGCGGCTTCTACGGACAGACCGGCAAGGGCGAACCGGTCCCCGATGCGATCAGCGTGGTGAGCCTGATCCAGACCCTCTCTTCGATGCCCGCGGGATGGACGGAGCTGGGTTGTCATCCCGGCCTGGGGATGGGGGAGGAATCTTCATACGGACACGAGCGCGAGGTCGAGGTTCAGGCACTCTGCGACCCCCGCGTGAGGGAGGCGATCGAAACCGAGGGCATGGAGCTGCGCTCCTTCGCCCAACGGGACTGAGCCGGCGGCGCCTACTCCCGCGTCGGCTTTTCGCCACTGGACCGCCGCCTCGCTCGCCTCGACCAGATGCCCTGCTGGACGAGCCCCAGCACCAGACCAGCTCCGCCCGCGATCATCAGGATCAGCCCGACCGTGTCGATGCTGACGTGGGCAACATGGATATTGGTGGCGAAGTAGAGGATCGCCCCAACGGTGATCAGAAGTATCGATCCCGCGATAGTCATCGATGTGTGATCCCTCCAATGCGTCAGTCCCGGTTTGCGGCCTTTCGCATTGGAACGACGTGCTTGTGCATTTGTAAGGGCCTAGCCCGAAGTTGGACAGCCCCGCCCCCGCCCAGCGCAGCGAGCAGCTATTGCGTCGAGGGCCGGTGAGGTTCGTTGCGCTGCTCGTGGTTGATCGTGGTCGTGGTGCCGGCCCCGGGGGCGTTTCACGCTGCGGGGCCACTTACTTATGTCGTTCGGCGACGCTAGCTCCGGCCCATAGGAAAGCGAGGCGGAATCGCCGGCAATCCCTTCATATCGCCGCGATTTCGGGCGCTAGTGCCCGAATGGAGCGCAGATTTAGCGGCGGTTGGAAATGGCTCTGAAAAGCGAAGTCGCCACTTTGCAGGAGCTTCAGGCGATGGAGCTAGACGGATTCGAACCGCCTCCTGGGTGCGATCCAGGCTCGCGGATTCGCCAGAAATCGCTCATTTGCAGGTATTTAGTAGACATTACTCGACCTGTGAAGAGCGCTGGATTGCCGTGGATTACGGTCGATTACGTGCAATCGAGCCGCTCGTCGGCCACGAGTGGCTCAAATTGGCACCTCTTTTCCGTGTCCCGAATACCCGGCCTGAGTCGCACGGCCCGGTGCTACCGTTGGTTCCGATGACCAAGACCGAGCTGCACCGTCTCGTGGACGCTTTGCCCGATGAATCGCTACCAGCGGCGGCGATTCTGCTTCGCCGTGCGCAAGACCCCGTTGCGGCCAGGCTGGACGCCGCTCCCTACGACGACGAGGAGCTGACCGACGAGGATCTTCGCGCCGTCCGTGAGGCGCGCAGCGAACCAAGCGTCGCGTGGTCTGAGGCCGAGGCGGAGTTGAACGCTGGCTGATCTAGGCGGATGGCGGATCGAGGTCCGCCCCGCTGCTTTGAAGTCTCTCCGCAAGCTGGGACGAAAGGATCGCGAGCGCATTCAGGTCGCGATCGGGGAGCTTCCCAATGGGGACGTCAAGCGCCTTCGTGGCCCGGAACGCCTCTGGCGGCTACGCGTCGGCGACTGGCGTGTGATCTTCGACCGCCGAGCCAATGACCACATGATCGACATTCTTGCCGTTCGACCACGCGGACGCGCGTACCGACGCTGATCTCTCGCTTAATTCACACCGAAGCTACGGCAGCATCCCCAGCCGGAAGCAGGAGGTTGCAGGTCTTGGCTCCAAGGTAGGCCTGCAGTGAATCGGTAGCTGGAATGGCACCGGCGTCTGGTCTCTCGGCGCTGGCGATTACCTGGCCGACCAATACCTCCCACGACTTAGTCGAGCCAAGAATTGCGTCCACGAGCACAAGTCTGATCTGCTTAAGATCACCCGATTTACGCGGATATCCAGATGCCTGAAAAGCAACCATGTCGTCGAAACGGACGTGTTCGGGTTGGCTATCAATCCAGCGATCCATCCTCTCCTTGGCGCCGTCCCAATCGAGTCCGAAGGCAGCGAGAACGTCGTCGCAAAGGATGAGATTCTCGATCGCGCGGCAACTGAGGCGCATACGGGACACCGGTGGAAGATCATCGATCTCTTCGGGCCCGTCGTCCCGATCGCGAAGCGAGAAGGCTTGCGGGTTGTCATAAATGCTGCTCACGATCTGCCGGACTTCCTCCTCGTAGCCGTGCATCCCGCCAACGCCCGAACAGGAAACTGGATAGATCGCAATGCGGCCACGCGAAGATCGCACCGCTTGCTGCCAGACTCGCTCGTCGTCCTCGCCCTCGACAATGAGGATCGGGCGCTCATTGAAAACGTTTGACAGCGGGTGGGCGCCAAACACCGGCAGAATGCGATCGAGGCTCTCTGTGATCGAGCGGAAGGAGCATTGTCGGTCGCCGCTTCGCATGAAAGCGACGGTGGCACCCTCGTAGTCCGAGAGGGACCCCAGGATCGCAGTGCTATGGGTAGCGATCAGGATGGTGAAATTGTGCTCGTCGACGAGGGTAGTCAGGAATGCGATGAGCCGGGACTGAAGATCAGGGTGGAGGTGAACGTCAGGCTCGTCGAGCAGCAAGTAGTTGGGCTTATCCGCAACGATCTCGCGCGAGAAAACAAGCGCCTCGATCCCCAGTGAAATGAGCTCAGACTCACCGCTGCTCAGCCGCGGAGCTTCGATGGGCGTCTCGTCGCTGACCAAAACGACCTCGAAGGTTGGGTCCCCCCTTCGTAGCCGGATGTTGTCGAGTAGGCCATTGAGTTGCTCAAGGTAAAGAGCGAAATTTGCTGGCTCCCCGCGGTCTTCGAATTCGCGATGGATCAGCGATTCGAGTCGACGGTACTGAGCCATGCTCTGCTGACGAAACTGATCGAGCTGATTGACGCGGCGCGTTTCCGCCATCCAGTTTTTGTTGGAGGTGATGTTCTGTTCGATTCCCGGCTGGTACGTGAGAAGGCCGCCCCTCTCCGGGGTTATGTACTTGACCAGACCAACATCTTCGCCCACGACGTTGGTATCGAAAAGCTTGAGCAGGGTGCTCTTCCCACAGCCGTTCTTCCCGAGGAGGACGTTGATCTTGTTGAGTCCGTCGAGCTCGTAATCAGCGAAAGTGAGACTCATATCGAGCAGCTCTTTGTCTTTGGACGGGACATGACGGTCAGCCATCGTTCCTTGTGCCTTCGAAGTGGCAACCGATTGGTGTCGACGAACCCCTTGGGTGGCCGCTTCGGCCCCGCCTCTTCGAGCCTTTAGGACTCGTTTCGTTCCGAAATATATCCACGATCATTTCACCGCTGCTCACCGAGATCCCCACAATCGAGGTGCGATTGACCAGCAGAAATCGGCGGCAACCGCAGCAATCGCCGGGATTTGAGCCACTATGTGTGCAGGTTAGCCGTCCGGCTCGGGCGGCTGCGGAGTCTCCTCGGCAAGGTCGCGCAGGTCGCTCAGGCCTAGGCCAATCAGGCGGTCGATCATGTGGTGGGTCTCCGCGCGGATCGCCGGGTCGGGGTTCTGCAGGGTGAAGGTGAGAAGCTCGCGGATCTCCTCCCGCGAGCCGAGTGGCGCCCAGCGGTCGCGGTCGGTTTCGACCATGCCTCGAAGGACGGCGACCGCCGAGCGCGGGTCGCTCTTCGCGAGGCGGGGGAGGGCGGCGTAGGCGGAAAAGTCGGGGTCCAGCGGGATGCCGCGGCCAAGAACCGCGAGGGCCTGCTGGAGGAGCCAGGCAGGGTCGAGGTTCGGGGCGGCGAGCCAGGCGCCGAAGCCGTCCAGAACCTCTCTTGCGTCCTCATCCTCCTCGCGGATGGCGATCCACTCCCAGGTCTCCGCCAGACGGGTGAACACCTGGGGGTCTGGGTTCTCGGTGCGCTCCACCGTCCAGCCCGCGTTCCGAACAACGGCTCCGCGGATCTCGGCCGGCGCATTCGACCAGAAAAGGTCGAAGATGCCGCCGGCCTCCAGGTCGAGGGTGCCATAGGCGCGCAGGGCGATCAGGTGGTCGCCGAGGCGCGTGCGCGGGTCACCGTGCATGGTGCGCGAGTGCGGCCCCTCGCTGGCGCGTGAGGCGGCGATCCGATAGGGGGCCTCGAGTAGATCGAAGCCACCGGGCCACGGATAGGTGAAGGCGAGGAAGGCGTCGAAGGCGGCGGCGAACAGGGCGGCTTCCTCCGGGGCGGCGGGGAAGATCTCTTCCATGTGTGCGGCAAGCCAGGGGCGGTCGAGATTGAAGAGGGAGCCCCACCAGCGGCCGTACACCGAGCGGATAGCCAGGGACGGATCGTAGACGGGGTCGAGGTGGCGCTCGAGGAGGTCGCGTCCCTCCGGCGCGGACTCAAGGCTGACCTCCGTATCCCCGGGCTCACGGCGGGCGACCCAGAGGCAGTAGCGGACCAGGGCGCTCATCGCCTCGCCGCGGGTGGTGTTCAGAGCGAGAGTCGAGGGGTCCATGTTCGAGCCGCCGTAGCGCTCCTCGTGCTCGGGGGTTGGGTTTGGGTCCTCGGCGAGCTCCGCAATCAGTGCGAAGATCCGCTCGCGCTCCGAGATTGGCGCTTCGACCGGGCCTTCGGCGAGGCCCTGGGTGAGAAGGTCGGCGATCGACTTCCGGCTCCAACCCCAGCCGGGGTCGCGGTCACGCTCGCCGCGTTCCGCCTCGGGCTCGTAGGGCTGGGCGAGCACCCAGCCGCAGAGCCCCAATAGTGCAGGCCAGGCGAAGCCACGCTCCTCGCGGAGCGCCCCCGCAAGTCCTGAGATCAGGCTGCGCACGTAGGTCGCGTCGAGCGTCTCGAAGCGGTCTGCGAGTTCGGCGTAAGGTCGGGGGTCGGTCTTTACCGCCTCCTCTAGTGCGCGGCCGAGGCCCTCGGGGGTCGGACCGTCGAAGCCCCCCGGCGGCTCCCAGGTGGCAAGCGCTTCAAGGGTGCTCTCTGGCCCCAGTGCGGTGAGCTCGGCCACGCCGAGTGGGGAGGTGGGGCCGGTGAAGCTGGTGACATAGGAGAGGAAGGCAGGGTGATCGGGCTCGCCGAACTCCCGGGTCAGGCTCTCGTAGGTCTCGGCCCAGGGACCCTCCAGCTCGGCGGAGATCATCGACAGTCGTTCGAGTAGGCGCCGTCGGCGCCGTCGCTCGGCTTCCTCGGCAGTCTCGCCCTCGAAGGGATCGGGGTCCTCGGAGGCGAGCAGCTCTAGTAGCGCCTCGCGCTGCTCCGTGTCAAGGTCGGCGAACCGGTGGGCCAGGAGCTGGGAGTACTCGTGCCAGAGGGCGACCGAGGCCGAAGCCTCTCGGTTGTGGAGTGCGGCGAAGACTTCGGCGGGCGTGCCGCGTTCGGTGAGGAGGTGGATGGCGAGGCGAGCGAAGATCGGCAGGTCGTAAGAGGCGAGTGCGGCGAGTACCGCGGCCATCGACTCTTCGTCGGCGGCCGCTGCCAGGGTGGCTTCGCGGGCGGCCACGACGAGGACATCGATCAGGCCGTGGTCGTTGTTCTGGGCATGGTCAGCGATCGAGGGGCGGGCGATGTAGGTGTAGTCACCGTCGCCCTCGCCCGCCTCGAGCGTCACGGCCAGGGCGAGGAGGTCGAAGACGAGGCTCAGGGCACGGTCGCGGTCGGCGGCGAGGAGTGCCGGGACCATCTCTTCGAGTACCCGACTGTAGTCCCAGCGGTCAATCCGCCCGACCGGCTCGGTCTGCGGCTCGAATGACCCCCGGCGCTCCTGGCCTTCTATGTGGAGGATCTCCGCCGCCAGCCCCAGGGCCGCATCGACCTGACCGAGTTCGGCCAGGTGGGAGACGAGGCTGGCAGCGGCGTGGGGAAGGTTCAGGTGAAGAGGCCGACCCGCGATCCACTCGCGCAGACGCTCGGCTATCCGCGCGGCCGGGGCAGCCGTCAGGCTGGCGGCGATTTCGGCGAGGTCGGTGATGACTCGCTCGTTGTCAGTCCCCGGAATTGCCTCGGCGATCTCTGCCACGCGCTCCGGCGCCGCGGCGGCGACTCGGGCTAGGTAGGCCGACTCCGGCCAGCCGGGGTAGCGGACCCAGTCGTCGCCTTCTTCGGGTGGCGGCGGCGAGCGGAAGAAACCCTCCGCCGCTAGGAAGTCGAGCCAGTTCGGATCCTCAAGGCCCGCGAAGAAGTGTTCGTAGTTGACCGCATTCGAGCGAATCAGCTCGAGCAGGCGTGCGCGCTCATCCATCGGGTGGCCCCTTCCCCAGGAGCTCCTCGATCTCGCTCAGGTCGGCCGCGACCGGCGGGCGGCGCAGGTAGAGGATCACCCTGCCGAGCAACTCGATGTCGGCTTCGATCTGGGCGGTGTCGATGCTCGAGCTGCCGTGGACGGCGGCACTCATGCGCCCGTCGATCGCCATCAGGGTTGCGACTCGTTCGGCCTCGGCCGCGGGCGCGAGTGAGGCGCCGAGAGCCGAGATCCCGCGCACGGTTTGGGCCATCCGCTCGCGGGCCTTCGGGTGTTCGGCCTCGACCTCGGCGAAGAAGCCATCAAGGCGCGTGGCGAACGGCCCGCTCTCGCCCTCGATCCCCCCGTGCTCCCCGCGCGGCACCTTCTCCCACTCGTCGCGGAGCTCGTTGACCCGCGCCTTCAATCCGCTCTTCGACCTCACCCCCACATTCTTCCCCAGCTCGACCATCACTTCGCGTACTGCTGCCGCCGCAATCCGCCCCCGCGTCGGGTTGTCCTGTTGCTCGAGCACCCAGAGCCCCCCTTCGTACATGTCGGCAGCCTCCTCACAGTAGGTCCGTAGCTCGGCGAGTACGTCCATGCGGTTGCCGGGTAGCGGCAGCGGAACCCGCCCCGCCCCTCCCGGCCCTTCCGCGGGTCCGTGGTCGTTCACTGAGACCCCTCCACCCGGCAATCAGATCATGCGGGGCGAGGCCCCGCCGAGACGTATCTGACGATTCGCAATGGCGAACCTGGGGTCGCGGCCGGACTTCTAGGGAGAGCGCAAGGGCGACAGGGGAACGACCACTCCCTCGGGTTCGCTTCTTCGCCCCGTGATCAACGCGGCGAAGTCGCTGGTCGCCATCCGCGTTCGGATCTCGCGACCATGGCGTGCGTCATCGAAGAGGTGCGTGTAGACGCCGAGAGTGATCGTGATGCTGGCGTGGCCGAGGATACGGCTGACTTGAGCAACGTCGAGGTGAAGGTCGACGATCAGGTGACTGGCGAAGGTGTGTCGAAGGTCGTGGAAGCGGAGCGGCGCCTGGCCGCTCTCGTTCAGCCCGGATCTGTCGGCGGCCTTAGCAAGCACCCGCCTCGCCACGTTGCGCTCGCCAAACGGCGTTCCCTTCGAGGTCGCAAAGACCCATGCGGTGGGTACGGCGAACGGCGTCTGGCGCCGGTGGGCAACCAAGCGGTCGGCGAGTTGGGGGACGAGGGGGATCTCCCGCACCGAGGCCGGTGTCTTCGTGGCGACGCGCCGTGCCGGTTCTCCTTGATGCGCGCGGGAGAGCTGCGCTCGCACCCGGATCAGACCGCTTGGAAGTCGATGTCCGCCCAGATCAAGCCGAGCAGCTCCGAGATGCGCAGGCCGCTGAACAACGCGGTCTCGACCAGTAGACGGCCACGCTGCGGACAGGCCGCCAGCAACCGCTCAATCTCGGCTTGACCCAGGACCCGACCCCGCGAGCGCCGCGGCGGCCGCGGTCGCTCCTCGGGCTCCAGCAGCTCAATCGGGTCGGCGAGGATCCAGCCGCGGCGGCGGGCGAAGCGCAGCACGCTCTGCAGCGTCCCGAGGGCATTGGCGGTCGTCTTCGCCGAGCGTCCCGCGGCGCGTAGTTCGGTGATCAGGCCGGCGATGTCTTCGACCCCGAGGGAGGCGACCCGGCGGGAGCCGAGGCGTGGCAGCAGGTCGTGGTCGAGGTGAAATCGATGGGCCTCGTAAGTGCACGGGTGACGCTCGTCCGCCGCCACCATCGCCTCGAAGCGCTTGCTCCAGTGTGCGGCGACGGTGTCGAGCCGCAGGCGCGGGGAGGCCGGCACCCGGCCCGCCTCAAGGGCCGCGATCAGCTCCTCACGGGCGCGCCGCGCCGCGATCAGGTCGGTGCCGCCGGTGCGGAAGTGAAGCCGCCCGGCGCGGCGGGCGCAGACCGCGAAGTTGCCATTCCGCTGCCTGTAGATGCCGCGCTCGACGCGGGTCCGGCGCGGCTTCTTCCCGTCTGCCATCGATGTCCTCCCGCCCGTTGCGGGTTGACCTACGGTTGACTTCCGTAATAGAGGCTGACGACAAGACGTTTCGCTGTCAAGCGGAAAGCCGTGATGTGCAGGGAGACTTCGATGGAGCTAGGCGGATTCGAACCGCCGACCTCCTGGGTGCGATCCAGGCTCGCGGATTCGCTAGAAAGCACTGATTTACAGGTATTTAGTCGCTATTCCTCAACCTGCGAATAGTGCTGGATTGCCGTGGATTACGGCCGATTACGTGCAATTGAGCCGCTCGCCGGTGTTGAGTGGCTCAAATCCCCAGCCTCAGTTGCCCATCCTGATAATATTGTCGGACAGAATATTTAGCCTGCCCTTGTGAATCTCAAGTGGGCTCGCTCCGCAACCAAGCATCGGATATGAACGATCGCGCTACGTCATCGAGCACTGCGGTTTGCGCTTCAAGCAGGAACCGCCCACGGATGCTCCGGTTGCCATCAGCTCACGACTTGTCTTTTCTGGGCGATGACACGGACGGAATCGCTCTAGAGGTGATGGCAGTCGAGCTTGACAACGAGAACTTGCTGGCGATCCACGCGAGCTGCTGCGTAACCGCTATCAGAGGCAGTACGAGGAGGCGATGAAATGGCGAAAGTAAAGAAGGCGACTAAGCATCCAAGGACGAAGTCCGGGGAGGAGATCACTCCCGCGATCGCCGATGCCCTTGCGGCTGAGGCCGAGCGTGGCTATGACCTTTCGAAGGCGAAGCGACAGCGAGTCGGCCGACCTTCTCTTGCTGGTGCTGGGGTATCCCCGCGACTGACCTTCCGCACGACCCCCGACCTCTATCGGGCTGCTCAAAAGCGAGCCAAAGAGGAAGGCCGCTCAGTCAGCGACCTTGCCCGAGAGGCGGTTGCGCGCTACGTCAAGTCATAGATGCTGACGGCCGACCACAAGCCTCCCGGCTACCAATCGCAAGTGGAGCGCGATATGGGGGATCGCCGGGGATTCCGAAAACACAGGGCCCTCGGTCTCGACATGGCTGGGAATCCGCAGACCGTCTACCTGGCTCGGGTGCTGGCCGTGCGTGATCTCGTTCTCGCCTGTGGTGCTTATGCAACCGACGGAGAGGTTCAACGACAGTGGCTGCTGGCTGGTCTGGTGTGCGACAGCGCCGACACCCTCGCCGGAATCGCTGCAGGGGCGGCGGATACCTGCCGAAGCGCACGAGCGTCTACCTGACCAGCTTTGCCCTGTCGGGGGTGGCCACGGCCGCGGCTGTCCTGCGCGAGCGATCACGCGCGACTTCCGCGTCAAGCACCTGATCCGTCACCACGCCGTCTCAGGCGAGCCCCGCAGGTAGCCACGAGCGGAGGCGATGACGCCGCGGCTGGGTGCGGCGTCGGCCGTTCCGGCGAGGCAAAGGTCGGGGGTGTCCGTCCATTTTTTAGCTCAGGGTCGGTGGGCTGGCCGGTAGCTTCGCTTACTTGGCGCCCTTCTGAACGATGTGCACCGTCTTATGGGTCGTACTGGCTGGGCTGGGCGAGAGCTTCGTGACGGTCAGGGTGGCCGTGAGCTTGCCGTGATGTGCTTTCAGCAACGCCCGTCCGGCCGCGTTGAGATTGATCTTGATGATTGCGGTTTTGCCAGCCGCGATGGAGAACTTGGTCTTCCCGATCGCCGTTATCTTGGCTTTCCTAGCTGCCCTTGCCTCCTTCTTGATGGGGCCACCCTGGATCGTCAGTTCCACAGCACCGTTGCACGTGGCCGTGCCCGTGCAGTGGAGTGAAACCAAGGCCGTGCCATTCGCCTTTGCCGCGACGGCCTTACCGGAGAGCGTCACGTCTCCGGTTAGCGGCGGCGTGTTGCCTGGGGCGCTGCCGGAGGTGGACGTACTCCCGCCGCCGGAGCCGCCACCAGTTGCTTCGTGTTCGGCATAGATCATGGCGTTGCCGTGCGCTTCGGTCGCAACGCAGAACGACGATGACGTACACGACACCGAGGCGCCCTCACTGCCGCCGTACACGCCCGGCGCTTTCGTCCACGAGCTGCCGTTGTAGGTGAGCGCATCGCCGCTGTCCCCAACGGCCGCGCAGAACGAGGCGGACGGGCACGACACCGACGTCAGTGCGTTGCCGTCGATGTTGGAGGCTGCGCTCCACGAGCTGCCGTTGTAGGCAAGCGCATTCCCGCCCCAGTCAACAGCCATGCAGAACGAGGACGACGGGCAGGAAACGGAGCCGATCCCTTCATTGCCGTCGATGTCGCTGGGCGCCGTCCACGAGCTGCCGTTGTAGGTGAGCGCGTTGCCTTCGTAGTCAGCCGCCACGCAGAACGAGGATGACGGGCACGACACCGAGCCGAGTTCCGCCGAGCCGTCGATGTCGCTGGGCGCCGTCCACGAGCTGCCGTTGTAGGTGATCGCTTCGCCGCCGGCCACTCCCACGCAGAACGACGCCGAGGGGCACGACACCGAGGTGAACGCGCCTTCGACGTGCGAGGGAGCCGTCCACGAGCTGCCGTTGTAGGTCAAGGCGTTTCCCGATCCGCCCGCCATGCAGAACGAGGTGGTCGGGCAGGAAACGGAATACAGCGGAAAGAGGAAGCTGCCTTTGACGCTGGCGGGCGCCGTCCACGAGCTGCCGTCGTAGATCATCGCGTTGGTGTTGTGATCGACGGCGGCGCAGAACGAAGAGGTCGCGCACGACACAGAAAGCGACGGGTCCACGTACGGCGATTCCGTTGCGTCAATCTTCTGCGGCGCCGACCACGACAGTTCGGACGCCATAGCACTGCTGACAGTAAGCAGTCCGACAGCGACGGCGGCAAGAGCGACGGTTGCGGCGGCTGCGCGGCAGCGGTGAGATACGTCACGAAGATCGGGCACTCGAACCTCCCAGCGACGAGTGGGTCAACGAACGGCGCGCACCCTATCAGGGGTTGAGGCTTCGGTCTTTGGGCTTTGTCCCTGAACTCTTGGCACAGCCCTGAAAGCGTTGCGGCCGTGACGCCCACTGCTCGCGCCTGGAGCGCGCGACCTGCAATCCGCGCCTGGCGAAGAGTGGTGCTTCGGGGCGTCCTGGTGTACATGGGCGCCCATGCCAGTCGATCAGCTTGTTGTTCCCTCTCACTCCGGGGCCATCCTGCCCTCTGGTGGCGCTTCCTTTATGTCGGCGAACCGGATAGATAAGGGGGGGCGGGGGCGGGACGACACCCACGAACAGGAGGCGGATGATGCGGTGGACAGGGGGAGGACTGGTGCTGGTGATCGCGGTGCTGGCCGGGTGTGGATCGAATCATGCCTCGACTTCTTCGCCTTCTCCAAGCAGGACTGCCCAGGCCTCGGGCAAGCAGTCGACGCCGACCTCGGCTGAAGGGGGCGAGACGACACAGGCTG
>JAJKHV010000073.1 GCA_021154855.1 Solirubrobacterales bacterium | reverse complement strand
GAAGGCTGGGTTCCTGCGAATCCCTTGGTCGACCTCAGTGTCGGGGAATCGGCAGCCGAAGGCGTCGAAGTTGGAACGGAAGGCCTTGCGGTCACCCAAGTCGGCGCGGAGCCCGACAGCACTGCAGAACCCCTTGGGGACAAGAACCTGTGGTTTAGCGAAGTCGAAGAAGGGAGCGACACCGATCTTTTGGTTTCTCCCACCTCGATGGGTGTCGAGCTCTTCGACATCCTTCGATCGCCCGCCAGCCCCGAGAGCATCGATTTCCATCTCGATCTCCCGGAAGGGGCCGAACTGGGCGCCAGCGAAGGGGGAGGCGCGGAAATACTCGACGCTCAGGGATCTCCGCTTGCGCTCGTCCCGAGTCCAACCGCCGTCGATGCTCAGGGCTCCTCCTTGCCCGTGGACATGGAAGTCAACGGGAGCTCGCTGACGGTTCATGTCGAACATCGCGAAGCCGACGTCGCTTATCCGATCCTTCTCGATCCATCGATCTTGCAAGATTGGTACAACGCCAACTGGTACAACAACCAAAACCTCCAAGGCCTCAACGCCTGGGGCTGGCAGGACTCCCAAAACCCCCACTGGATCGATCACGGCACCAGCGACACCAGCTGGCCCGGCCACAGCTGCCTGTGCATCGCAACCGAGCCGACCAATATTCCCCCCAACCAGTGGGGCCAGTACGTCTACTCGGCGCCAAACGCGGCGACCTACTTGGCAAATGCCTGGATCAATCCGTTTTGGCGCAACAACCGCACCTGCTCTGCCCCAAATCCATATCCGCAGCCCCACGACTACGACGGCATGTGGAACGAAACCTCTTGGAACCGTCTCCTGTCCAATCAGGCCAACGAATACGGCTTGTCGAACATCGAATCGTGGGGTAGGGCCTTCATCATTGGGATGAGCAATGGCGCCAACTGGACCAACATCCCCTGTTGGCGTGACCTGATGATCGGCGGCGTCGCAATCTGGCTTGACGATTGGGACGCGCCGCACCTGAGCTCCGTCACCGGCATCCCCACTGGCTGGATCAAGAAGGACAACACGCCGCGCACGATCGGCGTCGCCGCCAGCGACGAAGGGCTTGGCGTGCAGAGGATCCGATTCCTCTCCCCGGGCGGCAAAGAATGGAACTGGAATCAGCCATGGTGCAGCGGAACGTATGAGAATCGCTGTGAAACCACTCGCAGCGGCCAGATCACCTTCGAAACCAGCAGCTTCCCCTTTGAAGGCGACAAAGTCCCCGTGAGCGTGCAGGCCCTCGACCCAACTGAAAAGGGCTACAACCCGTGGGAATACACGATGAAGCTCGACGGCACCTCGCCGACGATCAATCTCAGCGGCCAGCTCGCCGGCATCACGGCCGAGGCGGGGGAAAAAGAAAAACCCCAGGGCGAAGGCAAGGACGAACTCAGCCTCCCTACATACAAACTCGCGATAGAAGCCAAAGACGGAAGTGCGAGCGAACCGCGGTCGGGCGTTAAGGAAATCAAGATATACCTCGACGGCAAAGGCACTCCGGAGGAAGTTAAAACGCAAACCTGTTCGGCGGGCAGCTGCGCGATGACGATGAACTACACGCTGAAACTTCCGGGCCTCTCTGAAGGCAAGCACACCCTCAAGGTCATAGCCATAGACCAGGTGGGCAACGAAACCAAACCGGAACGCAAAATCGAATTCGAATACATACCTGCCACAGGTATGAAGGAAGAATACGTACTGCAGCACTTCGCGTTGCCCGACGGGCACGACTATTCAGAAGAACCCCAATCTCATGGCCCAGAACTCGCCGTGAACGTCATGAACGGGAATGTCATCTACCACGAAAGAGACATCCAGGTTCAGACCCGGCGGGCTGGCATGGAAGTCGAACGTATCTACAACTCGCAGCTTCCAACTGAAAAGGACACCCAATGGGGTCACGGTTGGACGCTGGCGCAGACACCGGAACTGAAACCGAGCCAGGGCGAATCACCGCCTCAAAAGGCGTCAGTAGTGCGAACAGGCGCGATTACCAACTCGGTCAACATTCCGGTCTCCGAAAGCCAGCCGACCTTCAGCTCGAGACTGCATGCTTCGATCGACAAGGCACCCGGTGGCAGCTATGAAGTGGTTAGTGAAACCGACAACGAGACCTCGGTCTTCAGCTCTGCCGGGCGTATTCAGGAAACGCGCTTCACGAGCGAAGCTACGAGTTCCGGATCGACGACGGAATCAGAACCGACGAACCCCACCTACCAATCCTCCTTCGGCGCCTCGGGCACCGGCAACGGCCAGTTCAACCATCCCGCTGGCAGCGCCATCGACGCCAAAGGGAACATCTGGGTCGTCGATGAGAACAACAAGCGAGTTGAGAAGTTCAGCGAAGGCGGCGAATACCTGAGCTCCTTCGGCACTTCGGGCACCGGCAACGGCCAGTTCAGCCGACCGACCGACGTGGCCATCGACTCCAAAGGCAATCTCTGGGTCACGGATGCCGGCAACAGCCGCATCGAGCAGTTCAACGAAAAAGGCGAATACATCACCAAATTCGGCTCTGCGGGATCGGGCAACGGGCAGTTCGCCAACGCGGAATCGATCGCGATCGATTCCAAAGGCAATCTCTGGGTCGGCGATACCTACAACGCCCGAGTGCAGGAGTTCAACGAAAAAGGCGAATTCATCCGAACGGTCGGCTCCTACGGGACCGGCCAGGGGCAGATCGTCGAATCGACCGGCATCGCCGTCGGTCCGGGCAACAACGTCTGGGTCGCCGACTGGGGCAACAACCGGATCACTGAGTTCTCCGAAACGGGAACCTTCATCCGCCAGTTCGGCACCACAGGCACCGGCGCCGGTCAGTTCAAACAACCCGACGTCATCGAGATCGACGCGAAAGGCAGCGTCTGGGTGGGCGATCAAAACAACGCCCGCATCCAGCAGTTCAACCAAAGCGGCGAATACGTGGGTCAGTTCGGGACCGCCGGCTCGGGTGCCGGCCAGTTCAGCTTCGGCTGGCCGATGGGAATCTCAGCTGACGCCAAAGGCCGCCTTTGGATCTCAGACACAGGTAACAACCGGGTGCAGAAGTGGCAGATACCTAACTACGTTGGTCCTGCGCCCTATAACGCAGCCCCGGCTATCAAATACACATACAGCGGTTCAAACTTGAGCAAAATGGTGCTTGATGAACCCGCTCCCCTGACGGATTCAAGCATGGCAGTAAATGTAGAAAGTGGCCTGACCACAAGCGTTAGCAGTGAATCGGCCGGAACGGCGTCCTTCAAATACGAAACCGGCAAGCTGACAGCTGCCAACGATCCGGAAGGCCAGGCCAAATACACCTATGACACAGGCAGTCGTCTGAAACGGATCGAACTTCCCAACGGAACATGGGCGGAAGTCACCTACGACTCGACATCTCGCGCAACGGCTGTGACTGTTGACCCAGCGGGTCCCGAAACGGCGAAGATCACTCACTTTTCCTATTCCCAGGAACCCCGTCAGACCATAGTCTGGGGCGGGGGAAGGCCAGAAGTCACCTACAGCATCGGGGAAGACGGCTCGGTGTTCAAGTGGTCTTATGCTGAAGTGGCCCCCGCCATAGACTCAATCAGCGGCAGTCTTTGGGGGAATCGCAATAGCAGTACGCCTGTGGAAAACAAAGACCAGACCCTCTTTGTCACGGGCTCTTCACCACACCAGATATCCAAAGTCCAGGTCGTGGTCAACGGCGAAGCGGTGCTGGAGGAAAAAACATGCGAAGACCTCTCTGAACCCCCTGCGCACAATTGTGAACATGTGACGATGGAATGGGTAACGCATCCAGCTGAACATGCTGCAGGGCAACTGAATTTGGAAGTTGTCGTCACCGACTTTCTGGGCCATCAGACGGCCGAACGCTTCTTTGTGACGATTCCTCAGCAGCCTCCGCCAAACCCGGAAGCCCCGCCTAGGCCCACCTTTGGCCAAATCAAGCAGTTCCGTGAAGAATATGGACTGGACAGGGAACACAAATACAGCGAAGCGGAAATGACGGCGCTGGTGCTGGAACTGCTCTATGAATGGGAACTCCAGAAACCGACTGCGATGCTGGCGGTTGAAAAGTGGGGTGTCCCGCTGCGATCGCCTGAAGTGGCAGAACTCGAATACCGGGAACAGTACATTGAACAGTTCGGTGAACTGATCCCGGAATGGGCCCAAGAACATGCACCGACGACATACGGCGGTTATTACGTCGACAATCGTGCGGGCGGAATCATCTACGTCGGCTTCACTGCCAATCAGCAGGCTCAAGTAGAAGCGTTGAGGCAGATCCCTGGACTGATCGCTCCGTCGCAGGTTCAGGGATACCCAGTCCCGCCCTCGACCGCGATCGCGACTGTCGAAGCCACCGAAGAATCGGTCGCTGACTACATCGCGCAAAACACAACAATGATGGAAGCGACCACCCAGGTCGGGGCTGAACCGGGCTCGACCGTAATTAAAGTCGGTAGCACCAACCCGCAGATGGTCGGGGAATACCTGACCGCTCATTTCGGCGCCGGCGCGTCGATCCAAACCTTTCTCGACCAAAACGCGCCGGAAGCCGCATATAGCCGCTACACCACGAATGGGCCGCTCAATCCGGGCGACGCGATTATGACCACACCGGCTCCCTGCGGGAACGGACTTTGCTGGGAGAACTGCACCTCGAACTTCGGGGCCCGGGCGGTCATCGAAAACCGCGAAGGTCACGACGTCTATGCGATGTTCACGTTGACGGCTGGCCACTGCGGCCCAAACATGGAACTGATGAACAGGGCCACGTCGCCAAAAGAAAATGATGCGAGCGTGGCGAAGAAGCTAGGAAAGGTGCGGCGATATCTCTGGGGGGCACCCAAAGACAAAGGAACTACCGATGCGGAGGCAATCAGAGTTGATCCTGACGTTGTGTCAAGCAACGTCTTCTACGGGAACCCAAAATCTCTGCTCCCGATTCGCGGTCTCAGCCGTGTGAGGATCGGTAGCACCCTGTGCTGGTCGGGCCGAAACGGGGGGGTCAATTGTGGACCGGCCCGACGCCTAACCTGGGTTAGGTACGACAAACGCTGGACTCGGCAGGTCGAAGTTCGAGGCGGTATCGCCGCTGGCGATAGCGGCGGTCCCGTCTGGAACATGAGAACCGAGAAGGCGGTTGGAATCGTCACCGCTAACTGGGGCGATTGTCATAAATTGCCCAATGGAGCTAGGTATTGCAGCACTGGCGGGATTACCCCGCTGATGGCCTACCCCAACAAGACCTATCCCAAGGATGTGCTTCTGGGTATGGGCCTCGAGCTGGTGCGCGGAGACTTTTGATGCGAGCTAAAATGGGATGCTCCTTGGGGGTCGCTTGCTTGGCGCTGGCGTTTTTTGCCGCTTGCGGAAGTGACAGCTCTCCGGGGGCCGAGCAAACGAGAAGTGCCTTGGACGGTTCTCGCAATGGTGGAGAGGTCGGAGCCCCCCCGCAAGAGAAGCGAGACTTGCCCGCGTCAACGTGTGTCCGCGGGAGCACGGCACTTGGGGTCAAAGGGACGTCGATCATGTTCGCGGTGATATGCAGAGCCAAAAGCAAAGGGGCGACGGTCGGGTTCGCCGTGTCCAGTCCGGAAGTCCGTTCTTTTTCACGGCGCCCGGCCGTGACCGGATCCGGTGCACGCGAAAAGTTCGGCTCATGCAGTAAAGATCGGAACAGACCCGTTGAATGCGAGGCGCATATTGACGGCAAGGTGAGGATCGAAGGCGAATTCAAGGTGGATCCCGCCAAGCGATGCACTATTCCCATTTCGATAACGGTTAACGAAGTAACCGGCTGCGAAGGCGGGGTCTGTCCCGCCGCTTTGGTCACTAGGGAGATATTCGCTGGCCATCCTCGCGGCTGCTGAACTTCGGGCAAGAATTGCTCCTCTGCACCTTCTGTGACGGGTGGGGAGACGCAGGTCCAGCGTTTTGACTTCGATGCCTGTCCGATTCGAGATCCGGGCGCTTTATCCTGGGCTTCACCCGAACGAGGCAACGTCGCTGGCCAGTGCGTCAGCGGATAGGGAGGAGCTATGAAGATCAAGCTGAGGCGCCCTTCACCAGCGATGGTCGTCGCGCTGCTGGCCCTCTTCCTCGCGGTTGGCGGCAACGTCGTCGCCTACGGGCTGGGCCGGAACTCGGTCCACTCCCGCGACATCGCGCCGAGAGCCGTGAAGGCTTCCGAGCTCGGCCACTTCAAGCTGCGGAGGTCGGGCCCCATCCTCGACCCGGACCCCACCGCCCATGACGGCATCTACACCGGCGCTGGCGGGCGCGCGAAATGCAAGCGGGGTGAGCGGCTGATCACCGGCGGCTCGGAGCAGACCGGCGAAGCCGGCACTCCGTATATGCGGGTTGTGGATGAAGGGCCAGTGCCGGCAGAAGAAGCCTGGCGGGTGAGGTGGGCTTCTGACATGGGGGGAGCGGCTGCCGAGGACTTCGTCGTCGTCGCCCTCTGCCTCATGCGGTAGTCCCGCCCGCGCGGGATCAGCGCGGGGTTCCCTCGGTTGAGCGCCGCTGCTGGCTCTGATCAAAAACCCGTCTGGGATTAATCGTCCTCAATAGTGGGTAATAGCTCCCGTTGCATGGAGCCGTCTGAGGCTGGCGGCTCAGATCCGGTTGGAGGGCAGCGTGAGCGGGACGGGAACAGCAGACGAGGGGGCCACTTTCTCGCCTTCTCGCCCTGTTGACCGTCATGGCCTTCCGCGCGGATCTGAACCTGCTGATGCGCGTCGCCCCGGCGGCGAATCGTCCTCAGAGAAAAAAAGGTTGTCCACTTTCTCGGTTCGCTGCCCTGTAGAGGTGATGGCCTCTCATCCTTCGATCAAGACCCGGCAAGACGACGACGGCGATTTCCTTCAGAGCCTGGTCCAAGGTGAGCGAGGCCAGGCACTGCGGGCGCAGCTCAGCGCGCGATACCCCGATTGCTCGGCGGACGCGATCGACGACGCGATCCAGTTCGCCTGTGGTTGCTTTCTAGACGAAGCGGAGGGGATCACTGCGCCCGGCCAGGTCTATGCCTGGATTCGCACCGCCGCACATCGCACCCTGGGCAGAGAGGCCGACCGGCACCACCGCGAGGTCGCGGTCGATCCGGTTGAAAACGGGCTGGATCGGCTCGCCGCCGAGGAGACCGGCCCTGTCGAGGAGCTGATCGGTTTGGAAGACGACGCCGATCTGGCCGTGCTCGTTGAAAAGGTCTCCTCCTCACTAACCGATCGCCAGCGCGACGTATTCGCTCTCTACGGCGCCGGCTACAAGCGCCCGCAGATCGCAGACCGGCTCGGTTTGCCCGAGCGCGATGTCAAGGAGCAGCTTCGTCTCATCATGGACAAAGCTCGCGCGGTCCTTGCGGGCCTCGCCGGGGGCGGATGCAAGCGAGGAGAGCCGCTGGTGATGCGGTTCATCTGCGGCATCTCCACCCCCGACGAGGCGGCCAGCGCACGCACGCACATCTCCCACTGCGGGCGCTGCGAGCGCTTCAGCGAGCGGTTGACCGCCTGGAGGGAGAAGGCAGGCGCGATTCTCCCCGTCCCCGCCGCCGAAGGCGCGAGCCCCGGCGTCGTGAGACAGATCGCCGATTCCGCTGGGGAGAAGCTCTCGGCGCTGAAGCAGCACGTTCTCGACGGTGGCGCTCAGGTCAAGCAGCAGGTCTCGGCGAATTACTACCGCACGGTCGATCCGACGCCGCTCGCCGCTGCTCGTCCCGGCACCGCCGCCGCCGTGATCGCGAGCTGCGTCGCGATCGGCGGCGGGGCAGCGACCTACTGCGTCGAGCAGGGCGTCGATCCGCTCGGCGCCGCCAAGGGTCTCATCGCCTCGGCCCCTGAGACCAAGCCCGAGGAGACGACGCCGCCTGAGTCCGAAGTCTCGGCCCCGACCTACACGCCGGAATCGCCGGCAGCCGAAGAACCTGCGCCGGCTCCAGAATCGACGCCCCAGCCGGCGAGCTCGGAACCCGAGCCCCAGTCAGAACCGAAGCCCGAGCCAAAGCCCGAGGACAGCTTTGAACCCGTCTCACCTGGCTATGCCTCATCGAGCGAAGGGGGATCGGAAGAAACCTACGAAGCGCCGGAAGCGGCGCCAGTCGAAAGCTCGTCGGCACCCGCTCCCGCCCAGCCGGGTCCGCAATTTGGAGGCCCATGATGAAAGCCGCCCTCCACCTCAACCCCCGCTCCGCGCTCGTCGGCATCCTGGCCGCGGTCGTACTCGCCTTTTGACCCGCAGCGCCTGGCCCAGCGAGGGCCGGCGAGTACACGATCTCCATCTGTCAGGCCGATGAAGCGGGCTATGTCAGCTCAGCCTTCGAACAGTTCGCCACTCGTGGGATGAAGTGGAGGCGGGCGTGTGATCCTCGGGGAGACGGGCTCCGGGGCCTCATCACGGCGAGCGTCCCTCGTGCCGGTCGCGTGGAGAAAGGGGCGCAATCCGGGTTCATCCTCAGCGCCCCTCCGGGAACCAGCTTCTCCCGCTTTCGCTGGTCGGGCGAGGCGCGCCGCCGCGACTGCCGGTATGCCCTTCAGCTCTTCGCGGACAGTCCTGGCGGTTCGGCGATCCCGATGAAGAACGTGCGTGCCAACCGGGGCTGCCCGCGCCCCGGCATGGCGCAGGCGTCCGGTGCGCCGTTTCCGCGCGCCTATGACCTCGGGGGCGCGACGCGGATCGTCCAGCGCGTCGTCTGCATGGGGAGCGCCAAACAACAATTCTGTTCGGCACGAGGGCGGAACTACATACGCACCTTCTCCGCCGAGGCGACGGTGGTCGACGGGACTTCGCCTTCCGTCGGAGTCGTGCAGGACTCAGTGCTCACTCAAGGACAGTGGGTCAGGGGAAAGCAGACCTTCAGCTACGAAGCCTCCGACAACGTCGGCATCAAGAATGCATTGGCGCTCATCGCGGGAGGAGTGCGCGCGAACCGCCCGCAGAGCTGCACCTACTCGCTGCGGGTTCCATGTCCGAGCGGATCTGGACGAATCGAAGTCGATACCACCGAAGCGCCTGAAGGCTCACAGCCGCTGACGGTCGTGGCCGAAGACGCGGCCGGCAACCGCGCCGAGTCGGGCGCCGTCACGGTTCGGATCGACAACACCGCGCCCGGCGCGGTCCCGGTGGGGGTCGCGGGTGGTGAGACGTGGCGCAACAGCAACGACTTCGATGTCGGCTGGGCCAACCCCGACGAAGGTGATCGGGCTCCGATCACCGCTGCCCACTTCCGCCTCTGCCGGGCGGGGAGCGACGAGTGCGCGAACGGCGACCGGGGCGGGGTGGGGATCGCGGCGATCGACAACCTGGCCGTTCCATCGCCGGGAGAGTGGGAGCTGCGACTCTGGCGCGAGGACGCGGCCGGCAACCAGCAGGCAGACAATGCGTCCCAGCCGGTCAAGCTGCGCTTCGATCCCGAGCCGCCCCAGCTCGGCTTCGAGAATCAAGGTGTCGAGGACCCGACGCGGGTCTCCGTCCTCGTCACTGACCGCAT
The DNA here is from genome assembly GCA_021154855.1 of Solirubrobacterales bacterium. Lineage (GTDB taxonomy): Bacteria > Actinomycetota > Thermoleophilia > Solirubrobacterales > 70-9 > VRUE01. The sequence goes on along the minus strand of JAJKHV010000073.1, from coordinate 5,753 downwards.
CTCTGGCCTCGCTGGAGGGGGGATCGAGATCAGCCGTGTGGGGTCGGGAAGCTGGCAGGTGCTGCCGACTGTCCAGGAGGGCGACCGTCTTGTCACCCACATTGACGACGCATCCCTGCCGGCGGGCGACTACGAACTGCGGGCCACGGCTCACGACCAGGCGAACAACCTGGCGGGCACCGACCGGCGCCTCGACAGTCAGCCGATGCGGTTGAAGCTGCCGCTGCGGGTCGCGACCGCGATGAAAGCCGGCGTTGTCGAGAAGCGCACCGTCGCCCGCAAGGGCAAGAAGAAAGGCAAGGTGCGGCGGGTCGTCCTCGAGCCCCGCGCCAAGGTCTCCTTCGGGCGCAAAGTTCATCTCGGCGGCCGCCTCGTCAACCAGGCCGGACACGCCCTGACCGACGCCAAGGTCTCGGTCTACTCCCGTCCGAAAGGCGGGGACGAGCAGTTTGTAGGAACGGTGGCGACCGACCCCAGCGGCCGCTTCTCCTACGCCGTCGAGGCCCGCGCTTCTCAGACCTTCCGCTTCGTCTACCCCGGCACGGCGACGATCTTGCCGATCGAAGACACCGCGACCTTGCTGGTCAAGGGAACCTCGACGTTCACGGTTACGCCGAAGCACGTGAAGAACGGCGGTTCCGTTACCTTCACCGGCCGCGTCAAGGGGCGCCCGCTTCCCGAGGCCGGAAAGCTGCTGGAGCTACAGGTCCGATTCACGTCGGGATGGCAGACGTTCCGCACGATCAATACCGAGGCTGATGGCACCTGGCGCATTCCGTACCTGTTCGATCGCACCTGCGGCGAGACGGAGTTCGACTTCCGGGCTCATCTCGCCGGTGAGGCCGGCTGGCCGCTGGAGACGGGAAACAGCCGCACGCTGACTGTCCGAGTGAAAGGGCAGCCATGCTAGATCGGGCAGGCCGACTATCCCGAGTTGAGGAGAGGCAATGAGATCGCTGCTTGACCGACTCACCTACGCCAACGTCGTAGCGACCCTGGCGCTCTTTATCGCTGTGGGAACCGGTGGCGCCTACGCCGTCTCGAAGATCGACGGCTCCGACATCAGGAACCGCAGCCTGACCGGCAGGGAGTTCAAGGCGAACTCGATCGGCGGCAAGGTGATCCGCGAGCCGAGCTTGCGCCCGGTTCCCCGCGCGCAGAACTCCGCCCGCCTCGCCGGCCAGCCCGCCTCCCGCTTCCTCGACAGTTGCCCGCAGGCGTTCGCTCCAACGATCCCGATCGGGGACGTGTGCGTCGAGACCCAAGCCCGTCCACCTGCGTCTTACGGCGTCGCTGTATTCGACTGCGCGCTGACCGACAACCGGGAACGGGTCGGCCGGCGGCTGCCGACCCACCAGGAGCTGATGGCCGCGTTGGCGCAGCCGCAGATTCAGCTTGCACCAGGGGGCGAGCTGACCAGCGAGGTCTACCCGTCCAGCAGCAAACCCGGCGCGGTCGACGTCCTCTACGTGACCCAGGAAAACGGCAGCGTGGGCATCACCGAAGACGTAGGGGGCAGCAAGAGCTTCCGCTGCGTCGCCGACCCCATGAATTGAAAACCGACAGCCTCGACAACGAGGAGGAGCCCGATGGCAAACATCACCAAGCACCTGACTTCCATCTCCCTCGATTCGCGATCGGGCTCTCCTGGGCGGCGACTTCTCGCCCTGACGCTGGTCGTGATGCTCGTTCTCGGAAGCACCTTCCCCGGCTTCGCCCTGGCGGGCGAGAGCGACAGCGAAGGCGAGGGGTCGGTGCCGCCGGTCGAAGTTCCGGTCGCGCCCGACTTCGATCCCGGCGGCGAAGAAGAAGGGCTTGAAGAAGCGCCAGCGACGGGTGAAGAAGATGAAGGCGGGGCGGTGGAAGCCGAAGTAGAAGTCGAAGTGCCGCCCCCGCCCGAGGAAGTCACCGGCGCCGCCACTGAAGCCCCGGTCGAAACGGCGCCGCCTCCCGCTGTTGAACCTCCGCCCATCCCCGCGACCTCGACGCCCGAGGACGAGCCCGCTCAGAAGGAGACCGCGGAGTCCTCGGAGCCGGTCGTGAATCAGTCGATTGCCGCTCCGGCGCAGGCGGGCGCTGAGCGCAGCACGGCGTCTGCGGGCGATGGGTCCGGCGAGGTTGCCGCGCCCGCCGTACCAACCCCTCAGGAAGCGCCGCCGTCCTCACCTCAGCCGGTCGCCGTCGCGGCACCCGACCCTGCCCGGAACCTCGTCGGCAAGGCCACCTACGTCGTGCGGCCCGGAGACTGCCTGTGGCACATCGCCGCCCGCCTGCTGCCCGGCGGCGCCGGAACCGAGGCGGTGGCCGGCAAGGTCGCGGAGTTGTGGCGGCTGAACGAAGACCGGATCGGCACCGGCGATCCGAATCTGATTTACGCCGGGACCGAGCTGCGACTGCGCTGAGCCGCCGACACCCCTCGGTTCCAAACTCCGGCCCAACTTGGGCCGGAGTTTGTCTATCGAGGGAAGACTTGCTCATCACTCCGGGGTACTTCAAGAAAAGGTTGTCCACTTTTCACTCTCGCCGCCCTGTTGTAGTGAGATGGTCACCAATCCAAAACAGCAGTCGAACGCAACGGTAGAAAACGAGCCTCTGTCCGAGCAGACGGTCGAGATGGTGGCGGCGATGCTGAGGGTCCTGAGCGACCCGATCCGCATTCGCCTGATCGAAGTCCTCAATGAACGGAGCGGTGCCACGGTCGCAGCGCTTACCGCCTGCGTCCCGGTTAGTCAGCCCAGCGTCTCTAAGCACCTTGCGGTGCTGCACAACGCCGGCATTGTCAGCCGGCGTCCGCAGGGCGTATGGGTGCGCTACGAGTTGACCGACTTCACCGGCTTGTGGCTCATTCAGCAGCTCGCCTCGGGACTCGCCACGAGTCCCGTCAGCTCCTCGATCTGAACTTCCTCGAAAAAGGTTCCCGTCAGAACGGGCGGCGTTTCAGACACCGCCCGTTTCACTGTGTGGAATTAACACAGCCACATAACCACATGCCTATGCGGTTATGACCACTTAGGCACTTCGTCTCCCCGTTGTCGTGAGCCAGCAAATCGGCTGGCACCGAGCACGACAACGGAGGTGGTCTAGAAGTGTCAGAAGGAATTGGTACTCAGCTCAGGCGGCGCGAGGGTTATGGCCGCTCGGTCGGCTCGGCGCTCCGGGCTGTGGGCCGGGTGGCGCTATGGGCGCTGGTCGGGCTCCTGCTCCTGCGGGGCGTCTCGGGCGTGCTGTCCGAGCCTCGTCAGGGCGGCTCGACCGCCGCCGACCGCAGCGCTGCGGCCGACCCCGCGACCGCCGCGTTCGCGGTCAGGTTCGCGCGGGCCTACCTCGTCGACGCCTCGCCGCAGGCGCTGGCTCCTTATCTCGCGCCGGGCGTCTCGGTGCCGGCCCCTGCCGGGGCCGGCACCGTCGCCCAGGTCGAGCAGGCTGAGGTCGCCGCTGTTCGCGACCTCGGCGATCGCCAGGCGATCGTCACGGTCGCCTGCGAGCTAGGCGACGCCCGCACTCTCTACCTCGCCGTCCCGATCGTCCGCGAAGACGCGGCCGAGGTGGCGGCCCTGGGAGTGCCGGCGGTCGTCGCTGGACCGGGAGGGGTCGGGGCGAGCGTCGAGCCGCCCCGGCCCGTCGCCGGCCCTGACGGGGGCGCGGTCGCCGAGCTCGTCGGACGCTTCCTGCCGGCGTACCTGTCAGCGGCGAGCCCCGGCGATCTCGCCTATCTCCTAGCGCCCGGTGCCACGGTGACGCCCCCCGGCGGCGGCTTCGAGCTGGTCGCCATCGCGAGCGTGAAGCAGCTCGGCGATGGCGAAGGGGCGCGGCGCACCGTGATCGCGACCGCGCGGGTCCGCGACGCCGAGAGCGGGGCGATCATCCCGCTCGCCTACCGGCTGCGGCTTCTCCACCGCGATCGCTGGTACGTCGAGCAGGTCGAAGGGGCGCTCTCGTGAGCCGGCGGCTGGCAGTCGCCCTGGCCCTGGTCGTCCTCGCGGCGGCGCTGTGGCTGGCCCCGGAGGCGCTTGCGGCCGGCGGCAACGACGTGGGCCGCAACATCGGCTCGGAGCTGCGCCGCTGGGCGGCTTCGATCTACGGCGGCCTGATCGCGATCGTCGGGCTGGTCTTCCTTCTCAATAGGAAGTTCACCGACCTCGCGGTCTTCATGCTCGCCGCGATCCTGGTCGGCTGGCTCGTCTTCTCGCCGGACCAGGTCGCCGACGCGGCGCGGGCGATCGGAAACCGGATTCTGCCGTGAGTGACGGCTACGAGTCGATCCGCTCCTACCAGCGGATATTCCGCCCGGAGCGCCGCATCTACTCCATCGAGGGCCGGCCGCTGCCGGTGCCGGGCGGGGTCCCGCTGCGCTGGCTGGCCTACGCGACCGCCGCGCTTCTCGTCGTCGTCGCCCTCGGCTCGGGCTCGGCTGCCGTCGCCTTGACGATCGCCGCGATCGCCGGGGTCGGAGGCGCGAGCGCCGGGGGTCGGGTCGGTGGGGCAGTGGCCGCGCTCGGGGCGCTGGCGGCGACCTGGATCGGCGGCTGGGTGCTGGGCCTGCTCGACTGGCCACTGCGGCTGGTCGTGATCCCGGTGGCGGTCGCGACGCTGGCGACGCAGGCGACGCCCGACGGGCGGCGTGCGGATCGCTTCGCCCTTTCCTGGCTCGCTGTCCACCTGGCGCCGCTTCGGCGTTCTCTCGGCCGGGCGCTGCCCGCGGCGGGGCGAGCCCATCTGCTCGGCGGCGAGCTCTGGGTCGCGCCCGACGAGCGCTCGCCAAGGCTGCGCCGGGGGCGAGTCCGCGGCCCGGCCGTCGTCTTCTTCTCGGCGCCGGTCTCCTTGCGCGGCTCGGGGCGGCGAGGGCGCCGGCGGGTGGCGCAGGCGCCCGGTCGCCGGCAGCGCAGCGGGGACGTGAGCGCGCGTCGGCTGGCGCTGGGCGAGCGCGAGGTCTTGGAGGTGCGTCCGTGACCGGCTTCCCGCTGCGCTACGCCCGGCGGAACGTCCTGATCGGGCCGGGCGGCGAGGCCGCCGCGCTCTACCGCGCCGACACGATCGCCTATCCCTTCCTTCCCCCTGGAGAGAAGTGGGGGCTGCTGCGACGGCTTGAGCGCTTCGCCCACCTGGCCGGTGCTGACTTCTCGATCTGGAGGGTCCAGCGGGCGTATCCGGCCGAGCGCTACGTGCCCGAGCTCGCGGACCTCGCCGATCAGCGCCACGCCGATGCCGAGGGCTGGCAGCGCTATCTGGAGGGACACCAGGCGAGGCTGCGCGAACTCCGCTCCCACGTCCCCGAGGTCTACATCGCCGTCTCGCTGGCAGACGGGGGCGCCGGCCCGAGCGCCCTGCGCTCCTTCGGCCGCTTTCGTCGCCGGGTCGAGGAGCTGGCCGGCGTCGGGGCGCCGCAGCCGATCTCGGGCTCGGAGCTGGAGGCGCTGGCGGCGGTCGAGCAGCGCACCTTCGACCGCCTCAGCGGGGCGATCGCCCTGGAGCGGGCATCGACCGAGGACCTGCACTGGCTGCTTCGCCGCGCCGCCTGCCGGGGCGTCGCCGAGCCGGCCGTCGACCGCCACTGGCAGCCCGACGCTCTGGTCGTCGTCGCCCCTGGCGGGTCGGTCGCCTACGAGCCGCTTGAGTCCGAGCTTTGGCGCTGCGCGAACGCGCCCGCGACCGAGCACCCCGGCGAGCCGCCCTCGCTGGTGGTCGAGGCCGAGGAGGGCACCGCTTACCAGGCGTTCCTCTGCGCCGGGTCGCTCGCAGAGGAGGCCGCGTTC
>JAJKHV010000072.1 GCA_021154855.1 Solirubrobacterales bacterium | reverse complement strand
GACGAGCTGCTCGAGGAGCTGCGGGGCATGGGGGCTGAGCCGGTGATCGCCGTCTGTGACGTTTCGGATCGCGCCCAACTGAGTGCCCTGCTCGACTCGATCTCCGCGGAGCACCCGCTTGGAGCCGTGGTTCATAGCGCCGGCCTGGCCGAGGACGGGTTGCTCGAGTCGCTCGATGCCGCCAGCCTCGACCGCGTCCTCGCTGCCAAGGTCGATGCCGCCTGGCACCTGCACGAGCTGACCGCTGGGCTGGGGCTCTCGCACTTCGTGATGTTCTCCTCGGTAGCGGGCATCCTCGGCGCTCCCGGTCAGTCGAACTACGCCGCCGCCAACACCTTCCTCGACGCGCTCGCCGCGTACCGGGATGCCGCCGGCCTACCGGCGCTATCGCTGGCGTGGGGCGCCTGGGCTCAGGCAACCGGTATGACGAGCCAGCTCGGCAAGGCCGATATCGGCCGGGTCCGGCGCTCCGGGCTCGCGGGGATCTCGCCGCAGCTCGGCTTCGAGCTCTTCGACGCCGCCTGCCGACGCCCCGAGCCCTTGCTGGCCCCCGTCGCGCTCGACGCCGGCGGCTTGCGCTCCCAGGCCGCCGCCGGGACGCTTCCGGCGATCCTCAGTGGCCTGGTCGGCCCGGTCTCGCCCAGCCCGAGCGAGCGGCGCTCGCTGGCAGCGCGGCTGGCGGATTTGCCCGAGCGCGAGCGCGAGCGCGTCGTGCTCGAACTGGTCCGTGGCCACGTCGCCGCCGTGCTCGGACACGCCTCCGCCGGCGAGATCGACCCCGAGGCCGCTTTCATGGACCTCGGCTTCGACTCGCTGGCCGCCGTTGAACTGCGCAACCGCCTCAACGCCGCCACGGGCCTGCCCCTCCAGCCGACGGTTGTCTTCGAATTCGCCTCGGCTGCGGCGGTCGCCGGGCACCTCCTCGGCGAGGTCGCGCTCGAGCCGGAGTCCAGCGGCGAGCCGCGCTCGGCCGATGGTGGGGCGGAGGATGCTCTCGCCAAGTTGGCCGAAATGCTGCCGGCGCTGAAGGCGGACGACCGGCTCCGCGACCGCGTCGGCGATGGCCTGCGGGCGCTGTTGGCAGACCTTTCCAGCTCGTCGGCGAGCGAGGGGGCGGACCTTGCCTCGATGTCCCACGACGAGATGTTCGAGCTGATCGACGAGGAGTTCGGTGCCCGATGAGTGACGAGGCGCGCCTGCGCGAATACCTCGAGAAGCTCACCGTCGATCTGCGCGGAGCGAACCGTCGCATGGTCGAATTGGAAGACCGAGCGAGGGAGCCGATCGCGATCGTCGGCATGGCCTGCCGCTACCCCGGCGGCGTCGGCTCCCCCGAGCAGCTCTGGGCACTGGTCGATGAGGGCCGCGACGCGATCGCAGAGTTTCCCGATGACCGGGGTTGGGACCTGGATCGCCTCCGCAACCCCGACCCAGAGCACCCCGGCAGTTGCTATGCGCGAGGTGGCGGCTTCATCGCCGACGTCGCCGACTTCGACCCGGCCTTCTTCGGGATCAGCCCACGCGAGGCGCTCGTCACGGACCCTCAGCAGAGGTTGCTGCTGGAAGCCTCCTGGGAGGCGCTGGAGCGCTCCCGCCTGGACCCCCGCTCGCTGCGAGGCACGCCAGTCGGTGTCTTCGCCGGCGTGATGTCGCAGGAATACAGCGCGGCTGAGGCGGGGATCGTGCCCGGCATGACGAGCAGCGTCGTCTCCGGCCGCGTCGCCTACGCCCTCGGCCTCGAGGGCCCGGCGGTCAGCGTCGACACCGCCTGCTCATCCTCGCTGGTGGCAATGCACCTCGCGGTCGCTGCCCTGCGCGCAGGTGAGTGCGAGCTGGCGCTGGCCGGGGGTGTGACGGTTCTCTCGACACCGAATCCACTGGTCTTCTTCGGTCGCCAGGGCGGTCTCGCGCCCGACGGGCGCTGCAAGTCCTTCGCCGAGGCGGCCGACGGCGTCGGCTGGGGCGAGGGCGTCGGCGTCCTCGCCCTCGAGCGGCTCTCCGACGCTGAGCTAAACGCCCACCCGGTGCTGGCCACGATCCGCGGCTCCGCCGTGAACCAGGACGGCGCCTCCAACGGCCTCACCGCGCCCAATGGTCCCTCGCAGGAACGGGTCATCCGCGAGGCCCTCGCGGCCGCTCGCCTCAGCCCGCAGGAAATCGACGCGGTCGAGGCTCACGGCACCGGCACGACCCTTGGCGACCCGATTGAGGCCGGCGCTCTGCTCGCCACCTACGGCCAGGATCGCGAAAGCCCGTTGAGGCTCGGCTCGGTCAAGTCGAACATCGGCCACACCCAGGCCGCAGCGGGGGTCGCGGGCGTGATCAAGACGGTGATGGCGATGCGGGAAGGGCTGTTGCCGAGAACGCTCCACGTCGACGAGCCCAGTTCAAACGTCGACTGGGGGGCAGGAGACGTCGAGCTCCTGATCGAGCCACAGCCGTGGCTTGCCGGCGAGAGGCCGCGCCGCGCCGCTGTTTCCTCCTTTGGCGTCAGCGGCACCAACGCTCACCTGATCCTGGAGGAGGCGCCGGCTGTCAGGGCCGGCGAAGACGAGCCAGGGGATTCGGCGGGCCAGGCCGGAGACAGGCTTCTTCCCTTGGTCCTCCTGCCTGTCTCGGCCAGATCCGAGTCCGCTCTACGAGGCCAGGCCGAGCGCCTCGCCGGCCACATGAAGCGGAATCCCGACCTCGAGCTCGCCGCCGTCGCTCGCTCCTTGGCAACGACCCGGACGAGCTTCGAGCACCGCGCGGTCGTGGTCGAGCAGGATCGTCCCCGGGTACTGGAGGCGCTCGAGTCGCTCGCCAGCGGTGAAGCGGGCCCCGCCCTCACCACTGGCGTTGCCCGCGCCGGCGCCGGACTCCAGCCGGTTTTCCTCTTCGGCGGCCAGGGCTCGCAGTGGCCGGGGATGGGGGTCGAGCTGATCGACTCCTCGCCGTTCTTTGCCAGCCGGATCCTGGCCTGCGAAGAAGCGCTCGCTCCCTTCGTCGACTGGACGCTGCAGGAGGTATTGCGCAGCTCGGGCGAGTGGCTCGATCGCCTCGACGTGGTTCAGCCGGCGCTCTTCGCCGTGATGGTCTCGCTGGCCCAGCTCTGGCGCGAGCTCGGGGTCGAGCCCGCGGCGGTGGTCGGTCACTCACAGGGAGAGATCGCCGCTGCCTGCATAGCCGGGGGTCTTTCGCTCGAGGACGCCGCCCGCGTCGTCGCTCTGCGCGCCAAGGCAATGACGAAGATCGCCGGAAAGGGCGGCATGCTCGCCATCTCCCTAACGGTCTCGGAACTTCCCGCGCGCCTGGAGCCCTTTGGAGAGCGCATCTCGCTTGCCGCGATCAACGGGCCGGCCTCTCTCGTCGTCTCGGGGGAGCCCGCTGCCCTCGCCGAGCTGCAGACGGCGTGCGAGAGGGACGGTGTGCGAGTCAGGACCGTTGCCGTCGACTACGCGGCGCATTCCCGCCAGATCGATGCCCTGCGCGCCGAGCTGATCGAGTCCTTTGCGCCGATCGTCCCCCGGTCCAGCACGATCCCCTTCCACTCGACGGTAAGCGGCGAAACGCTGGACACCGCCGCGCTTGGCCCTGAGTATTGGTGTCGCAATCTGCGCCAGCCGGTTTTGTTCGAACCGGTGATCCGCTCGCTGCTCGAGCAGGGTCACCGCGCTTTCCTCGAGATCGCGCCGCACCCGGTCCTCAGCTTCGGCGTTCACGAGACGATCGACGACGCCCTGCCAACCGCCGGCGCGTTCGTGCTCGGCACGCTGCGCCGCGAAGACGGCGGCCCGGAGCGGTTCTCGACCTCGCTGGCCGAGGCTCACGTCCACGGCGTCAGCCTCGACTGGGGTGCTCTTTTCGCGTCTGAGCGGGCAGCATCCGTGGCGCTGCCGACCTACGCCTTCGAGCGGAGTCGCTACTGGCTGGGGCCGTCATCCGCCGGTTCGGACCCGAGCGCGATCGGCCAGGCGCTCGCCGAGCACCCGCTGCTCGGCGCCTCGCTGCGCAGCGCCGTGGGTGACCGGTGGCTGCTGACCGGTCGCGTTTCACGCTTGACCCATCCGTGGCTGGCCGAGCATCGCTGCGCCGGGGCGGCGTTGGTGGCGCCGGCGGTCTTCGTCGAGCTGGCCTTGTGGGTGGCTGCGGAGGTCGGCTGCGGGGGGCTGGAGGAGCTGCAGTTGCGCGATCCGTTGGTCCTCTCCGAGCAGGGCGCGATCCAGATCCAGGTGGCGGTTGTCGAGCCCGACGGGGACGGCCGGCGGACGATCTCGATCCACTCCCGCCCCGAGCCCGGGCCGCAGAGCCTGGACGGAGACGGGGAGGATTGGTCGTGCCACGCCGAGGCTGTCCTCGGCGACGGCGCAAGCGCCGCTCCGCAGCCGTACGCCAAGTGGCCGCCGGCGGGCGCCGAGCCACTTGACGTCGACGGCATCTACGACCGCCTCGCCGATCGCGGCATCGAGCTTGGCTCCGCCTTCCAGGTCTTCACCGCTGCCTGGCGCCAGGGCGACGCGGTGTACGCCGAGTTGGGTTTGCCCGGCGAGAGCGATGAGCCAGCGAAATTCAGCTTGCATCCGGCCCTCCTGCAGGGAGCTTTCGATCTTGCGGCGCTCGGCGGCGAAACGGCTGTCGGTGAGCCGGAGATCGCGGCGGCCCTGGCCACCATCTCATTGCCCCCGAGCGGCGCCCGAGAGCTGCGGATCAGCGCCGGTCCGCGTGGGAAGGACGGTTTTTGCCTCGAGCTCGCTCGCGCTGACGGATCTCCACTGGGCTCGGCCAAGGGTCTCGCCTGCGCAGCGGTTCCGCGCGGGTCGTTGGGCAGCGGCACCCAGTCCGTCGGTGGGTCCCTGCTGCGGCTTGAGTGGGTCGAGGTCAAAGCGCCGGCGGGCACAGGCGACCTGGGCGAGAGATTCGTCGTCGAGGACTCATTCGCTTCGACCCCCCTCGATGGGCCCGCTCCGCGGGCCGCCAGGGCGGCAGCCGAACGGACGCTCGAGCTGCTGCAGGGATCGGTTGCGGAGGGGCATGTAGATGGTCCCGGCCTGGCCTTCCTCACCCGCGGGGCGGTCGCGATCGGTCCCGGCGAGGAAGCCGATCTTGCGATGACGCCCGTCTGCGGCCTGCTGCGCTCCGCCCAGGCCGAGCACCCTGGCCGCTTCGCTCTCGTCGACCTCGACGATTCGGAGCTCTCGCGTGAGCGACTGCCCGCCGCGCTGTTGGCGGCGACCGAGGAGCCGCAGCTGGCGGTCCGCGCGGGCAGAATTCTGGCGCCGCGGCTGGTACAGGTCGAGCCCGGCGAGGCGAGCCGGCCGGCCCTGCTCGACCCGAGCTGCACGGTGCTGGTCAGCGGCAGTGCCGGCGGCCTCGGGGGGCTCGTCACGGCCCACCTGGTCGAGGAGCGTGGCGCCCGTCACCTGCTGCTTCCCTGTGCCGACGATGCGGAGCTGGCGGCGAGCCGCGAGCTCGAATCTCGACTGGAGGCCCACGGCTGTACCGTCCGCGTCGAGCTCTGCGATCTCGCCGATCGCGAGCAACTGGGTGCCCTGCTTGGCTCCGTTTCGCCCGAGCGCCCTCTCGGTGCGGTGGTCCACGCCGCCGGGGTTCTCGACGACGGCATTCTCGAATCGCTCGATCCGGTGCGGCTCGAGCGGGTGATGCGCCCCAAGGTCGACGCGGCCTGGAACCTGCACGAGCTGACCGCGGGCTTGGAGCTCTCCCACTTCGTCCTCTTCTCTTCCCTGCGGACCCTTCTCGGTGCCACGGCGCAGGGCAGCTACGCGGCCGCCAACGCGTTCCTGGACGGCCTCGCCGCCCATCGCCGCGCTCGCGGCCTCCCCGCCGTCTCGATGGCCTGGGGACCGGTCGACCTCCGCGAGGCCGGCGAGGAGCTGAGCGAGGCGACCCGCGCCCGCCTCGGCCGGGGTGGCCTGGCGGCAATGCCGACGGCTCGCGCTTTGGAGCTCTTCGATCGCGCTGGCGAGCTCGACGAGCCGCTGCTCGCGGCGGCCGAGCTCGATCGGTCAGGCCTGCGCTCGCAGGCCCGCGACGGCCTTTTGGCGGCGGCCCTGCGTGGTCTCGTCCGCACGCCGGTGCGCCACCGGCAGGGCTCCCTGCGTGAGCAACTGGCTGGGCTGGCCGAGGCGGAGCGTCCCGCCCTGGTCCTCGAGCTGGTTCGGAGCCACGTCGCCGCCGTTCTCGGCTATGGCTCCGGACAGGAGGTCGAGCCCGAACGTGCCTTCCTCGACCTCGGCTTCGACTCGCTTTCCGCGGTTGAGCTGCGCAACCGGCTGATCGCCGCAACCGGCCTCCAATTCCCGCCGACCCTCGCCTTCGACTACCCCTCGCCAGCCACGCTCGCCGCCCACCTTGCCGCTGAGGCGGCGCCGGGAGGGGGAGCGGGCAGCGCTGAGGCCGAAGTGGAGGAGGCGCTTTCGCAGCTCGAGACGGGGCTTTCCGGAATCGGCGATGAGCGCGGAATGCGGGAGCGGGTGGGCATGCGCCTGCGCTCCGCCTTGGCCGAGATTTCCGGCCTCGCCGTGGCCGAGCCTGATGAGGCGAGTGAGGACCTCGCCGCGATGTCCCATGACGAGGTGTTTGCCCTGATCGACGAGGAGATCGGCGATGGCTGAGGAGGCGCGGCTTCGTGAGTACCTGGAGAAGGCGGCAGTCGATCTGCGCAAGGCGCGCCGCCGCGTGCGCGAGCTGGAGCGAAGCGCCCATGAGCCGATTGCGATCGTCGGCATCGGCTG
>JAJKHV010000071.1 GCA_021154855.1 Solirubrobacterales bacterium | reverse complement strand
GTCTCCTTCATCTTCTTCCAGTTCGCCCTGCTCTGGTTCGTCTACCTGGCTTTCCTGCTGATAGGCCGAGTCCCAGGCGGCAAACCCCCAGCTTGGGAGACAGGCGAAGCCATCCCCTGGCCCACCCCAGGAGAGAAAGCAGCGGCCCAGATCTCACTCCCGGCCGACGACCTGCCCCAAGCGAACGGCGAGCCCTCATTCCCAGCCGAGGATCAGCAGGACCCTTCCGAGAAGGGCCAATCTCAGTAGGTCGGAACGTCTTGTACTTTTTCGGCGTCCCCTCTGTGGCGCCAGCAAGCGGCGTCTCCACCGAAAAAGTTAAGTGGAGGCCTGCTGAGATTGGCCCGTAGCTGACCGCTTGCGCTGCGTCCGAATCTCGCTGAGGATTCGCTCCAGCCGCGGCTCTCGCGAGTCGTCCACGAAGCTCATCGCCCCCGCAACCCCCGGGTGGATTGCCGCGATCCGCTCGTGCATCGCCTGGGCAACGGCACGGTAGGTCGGGTGACCCTCGCGTCCGGAGCGCAGCTCGATCAGGTGCATCGCCTCGCGCGCGTTGAGGTCGAGCGTGTAGCGGATCCGGTAGGCGAGGCTGAGCGCGTAGGGGGCCTGGTCGTGCAGGCCGGCGGCGGCGAGCCGCTCGTACTCGGCCCGCGAGAGCTCCAGCGCCCGCTCGAACTCATCGCCGGCACCGGCTTCGCGCACCTCGTCGGGAACGCCGGCGCCGAGGTCGGGGCCAAGGCGCTGCCACTGACAGGTCAGCATGCGATGGCGCTGCAGGTCGCGGAAGGCGCCGTAGTCGGAGACGATCTCGAAGCGGTAGCGCAGCGCCTCGAAGCCGCGCCCCGGTCGATGGCGGCGGTTGCTGCGCTCTCCCACCATCGCGGCCAGCAGCTCCGCCCGCTCAGAGCTGTCGAGCACATCGAGGCGGGCGAGGATCTCGGTCTCCGCAGTTGAGGCTGACTCGAACAGGCAGGAGGCGAGCAGGTCCCCTTCGCTGCCGTCGACGTGGACCAGCTCGACTGACGGCGTCCCCCCGCCGGCGCCGCGGCGGTCGAGGCCAAGCCGCGATACCCATTGCTCGGCCTGCTCGCGGCGCTGCTCGAGGTAGGAGACCCACTCGCCGCCGCGGTCGGGCCGCTCGACCCGGGAGACGAAGCTCGGCATCACCTGCTTCAGCTCGCTGAGGATCATGCCGCCGTACTCGCGCGCCTCTGGGAGCGGCGAGGCCATCAGCCGCAGCAGCAGCTGCTCGTAGGCCTGGCCGGAGGCGTAGATGCCGACGTGGCTCAGCGTCGCCGCCGGCAGCAGGCCGCGCAGCAGGTCGAGTGCCTTGGCGCGGATCGAGCGCTGCCACGGTCCCTGCGGCTCGCCGTCGCCGCGGGGCCAGCGCTCCGCCGCCCACTCCTCGACCTGGCGCAGGGAGCGCGAGTAGATCGCGAAGACCTCGTCCATCGCGGCGCCGAACTCAGGCCCGAGCTGTTCGTCACGGTAATAGCGATAGCCGCCGCCGTCGCCGGGCAGGGGCTTGTCGTAGGGGATATAGCGGGTCGACTGCTCCAGGTAGGCGGCGAGGCGGCCGCGCTGCAGGACCTTGGTGAGGATGTTGGAGACCCACTCGCAGGCGACGTGGGCGCCACCGACCTGGGCGATCGAGTCGTCGCCGTAGCCCAGGAAGACACGTTCGTAGAGGCCGGCTGCGCGCTCGCCCTCGGCTCCGTCGAAGGGTCGCGAGCCGTCCTCGGCGTCGCTCGCAAACTCATCCAGGTAGAGGCGTCGCACTGTCCCGGAATAGCGCGAATAGCGGGCGAAAAGGGCTCCCTTGACGGTCTCCGGCAGGTTGACCAGGGCGAAGACCGGGCGGTCGAGATTGGTGAAGTGGGGAGCGAGCAGAGCCTGCTCCTCGGCGGTGAAGGTCTCGACCGGGTAACGCACCGGCGCATCGTAGACATCTGCGCGGCTGACGCGGCGCGGGAAGCTGACACCGAAGTCTCGCCAGAGGTACCGAAACTGTGCACAGTGTCAAGCTTCGCGCGCAGCACCTTGACCGTGTCAGGGACCACCGCTTTGCTCGCCCCACACTCGGCGATCGGCGCCGGGCGACGACCCGGGAGGCGCGATGCGAACGACGGCCGTGTTGATGCTCTTTGGGGCGGGGCTTGCGCTCATCTTGGCGGCAAGCGCCGAGGGAAGCCAGGGTTCGCCGGAGACAGCGATCGTCTCACTGGGCGACAGCTTCATCTCGGGCGAGGGTGGGCGCTGGCTCGGCAATGGCTCCGAACCGTTTGGGACGCGGTCGGGCACGGACCGAGCCGCGACCGATTGCCGAGGCTGGGCACCTGCGACTACGAGCCGGAGCTGATCTACGGCGCTTCGGAGGCGAGCAGCTGCCACCGCTCCGACGTCGCCCCGATAGTGAGCGCGCCGGTGCCCGTCGTGGAGAAAGTCAACCTCGCCTGCTCCGGGGCCAAGTTCGAGAACGTCTGGTCTTCGGCGACGGGCGGTCGAGGCCACTTCGGTCAGGCGCCGCAAGTCGACGAACTGGGAGAGATCGCTCAGCGCGACGAGGTGAAGATGATCGTCGTCACCGTCGGCGCCAACGACGTCGGCTTCGGCGAGCTGGTGGCCGGTTGTGCCCTCGATTGGGCTCGTAGCTCCGAGCAGCGCCCGGCGCTCTGTCGCGGCAGGGCCCAGGCCGA
Organism: Solirubrobacterales bacterium; assembly: GCA_021154855.1. Taxonomy (GTDB): domain Bacteria; phylum Actinomycetota; class Thermoleophilia; order Solirubrobacterales; family 70-9; genus VRUE01. The sequence goes on along the minus strand of JAJKHV010000071.1, from coordinate 6,435 downwards.
TGTCGAGGCGGCTCTGCCCGCGATGGAGCGAGGCCTGCGACTTGCGCTCGTCGGCGTGCGAGAAGCGATGGCCAGGGACCGCTACCGACGCTCGGACTATCGCCTGGTGGTGATGGGCTACGCATCGCCGCTGCCCCCGGGGCGCTGGATCCGCTACCCGGAGCAGGGCTGGAGCCGGCTCAACCGCGGCGGCTGCCCGGTCTGGAACGCTGACGCGGACTGGGCGGCGCAGGAAGGCACGGTCGCGATCGACGCAGCGATGCGCAGCGCTGCAGCGGCCGCGGGCGCAGAGTTCCTCGACGTCGAGCATGCGCTCGACGGCCACCAGCTCTGCGACCGCCGCTCGAGCCGCGCCGGCGCGGCGGGACCGTCGCCAACGAAGTCCGAGTGGGTCCGTCGCCTCGCCTTCGTCCAGGGCTCCTCGCGCGAATCGCTGCATCCAAATGCCTACGGCCAGCGCGCCCTCGGCGCCTGCATCGGCCTCCTCTACGCGAGCCAGTCCGGTGATTACGCCTGCCGCGCCGAGCCCGGTCACAGCTATCTCGACGGGATGCGAATCGAAGGTCGCTCAGCAGCTCGGCCCGCTCGTCGACGAGTCAGTAGGACCCCGCTTCGACTGAGATCCCGGCAATAGGGTCAGGCCGAATGCGGCGAGGCGGCCATCAGCTCGACCCGGTGGCCGCCCGGGGCGACGACGACCGCTCGCGGCGCGCCCCAGTGTTCGCGGCGACGTTCGACCTCGAAGCCGGCCTCACCAAGCGCCGTGAACGTCGGCTCGAAGTCGGCGACCACAACCGCGGTGTGGCCGCGCGGCGGCACCGTGGGCGAGTCCGTTGGCATCAGATGGACCTGTGTGCCGCCCCGTTCCAGCCAGGTGAACTCGCTCAGGGTCTCCGGCGGCGGGACGAGCTCGAAGCCGAGCAGCTGAAATAGCTCGATCGCCCGCTCGATCTCTGTGGGGGCAATCTCGATCCCGACGTGGTGCAGCATCACAACAGGAGGGATAGCAGGGCGGCGCCGACGACGATCGCGGTCGACCAGGTGACGGCCTCGGCAGTGATCTCCATATCGAGGCCGTAGGCATGGGCGATGACCAATGAGTTGAGGCCGGAGGGCATCGCGGAGAGCAGGCGGTAGGCGGCGGGTAGGTCGATCAGCGGCGCCGCCAACAGCATCAGCAGGGCGGGGACGACAGCGAGGCGAGTGCCGATCGCCAGCGCGACGGGCTTGGTCATCGGCGGCGGCATCGGCAGCTCGCCATGCTCGGCGTTCTCTGCCAGGGTGGCGCCGACGGCGAAGAAGCCGATCGGCAGGATCGCCACGATCAGGGCCTGGGAGATGTCGACGAGGGCCGCCGGCGCCAGCGCCTTCGGCGCGAGGATGCCGGCGATAGCGGCGTACAGCGGTGGGTTGCGGGTGAAGAAGGCTCGAACCCTCTCGCGCGGGGTTTCACCCGCCTTGGTCCCGAAGGCGGCGCCAACCGCGAAGGCACCGAGCAAGAGGCAGGGGCCAGTGACCAAGACGTCGTAGAGGACTGCGGTCGAGAGCTGGTCCCGACCGAGCAGGGCCACTGCGAGGGGGTAGCCGAGATAGCCGGTGTTGACGCTGAGCACGCAGCAGACCACGGCGCCGACCTGGAAGCGGGGCAGCTTCAGCACGCGGCTCGCCACGAACCAGGCGAGCAGAGCGCCGAGCGAGGAGGCGACGATTCCGAGAATCAGGCCGACTCCGTGGCTGAGGTCGATGCTGGCGGCGGCGATGTTGAAGAAGATCACCGGTGGCAGGAAGACGTAGAGCAGCAGCGTCAGCGCCCGCCGCGCGGCCATCGCCGCGCCAGCCGGCCAGCGGTGCTCGGAGGCGACCCCGATCCCGACCGAGATCCCGATCGCCGCGGTTGTGAGAAGAACGCCGATCGCGGGACCTTTTCAGCTCATAAGAGAAGCGGCTCTGCCGTGAACGTTCCTCGCGCGGGTGGCGCCGTAGGGGCGGACCGGCCCCGAGGACGCTTTAGCGACCGCAGGGGGTGGGTCCCCTGCGGCGACAGGACCCGCGCGCCGGGGCCCTTACGAATAGAGCGCTTCGATCTCGCTTTCGTACTTGCGCTCGATCGGGCGGCGCTTCAACTTCATCGTCGGCGTCAGCTCCTCGCTGCCAGGGACCCACTCGCCAGAGAGCAGCTTGTAGCGCTTGATCTGCTCGACTCGGGAGAGGCGCGCATTTGCCTCCTCCACCGCCTCAGCGACCTCGTCGGCGACCGTCTGATCATCCGCGGATGCGCCACGGGCCGCGAGGCTTTCGGCATCGAGCACGATCAGGGCGACGTTGTAGGGCCGGTTGTCGCCGATCGCCACGGCCTGCGCGATCAGAGTCGAGGCGGCCTTCAGCTTCGCCTCGATGTTGGCGGGCGACATGTTCTTGCCCGCGGCATTGATGATCAGCTCCTTCTTGCGATCGACGATCCGCAGGTACCCGTGCTCGTCGAATTCGCCGATGTCACCAGTCAGCAGCCAACCGTCCCCGCTCAGCGCTTCCGCGGTCTTCTCGGGCAGGTTGCGGTAGCCCAACATCACCTGTGGCCCGCGCACCATCACCTCGCCGTCCTCGGCGAGCTTCACCTCGGTGTTGGGTATCGGCGGGCCGACCGTCCCGACCCGTATGCCGCCGGGCGGATTCAGCGTCGTGATCGCGGTCGTCTCCGACATGCCCCAGGTCTCGCGGATCTCGATTCCCAGCGCGAGAAAGAACTCGAGCACCTCCGGCGGCGTCGGCGCCGCCCCGACCACGAACGATTCGACTTCGTCGAGACCGAGCAGCGCCCGGACCTTCGAGAGAACCTGCTCGTCGGCGCGCTTCCATTCGGCCTCGAGCTCAGCGGGCGCCCCGCCGTTCATCTGAGCCCGAGCGCGGCGCCGGCCGAGCTCGATCGCGGCCACGGTGGCCTCACGTTTCGCCTCGTCAGCCTCGGCGGCGATGCCGATCTCGATCGCCGCCTTCAGCTTTTCCCAGATCCGCGGCACGCCGCCCCAGACCGTCGGCTTGACCTCAATCGAGTAGGCGACCATCTGGCGCGGGTCAGGACAGCAGAAGACGCAGTTGCCATAGAACATCTGGGCGTAGAGCCCGGCCCAGCGGTCGGCGATGTGGGCGCTTGGCAGGAACGAGATCATCCGCCCGCCCGGCTTGGTCGCCTGGACCGCGTCGCAGGCTCGCCAGACGGCGACCATGTTCGCGTGCGTCAGCTGGACCCCCTTCGGCGGCCCGGTGGTACCGGAGGTGTAGATCAAGCAGAGCACGTCCTCGGGCTCGACTGCGCGCCACGCCGCCTCGAAGTCGAAGTCCGGATCGCCCATCGCCTCCAGCTCAGAGACCGAGATCGTCCCCTCGGGCGGCTCGCCGTCGATGACGACGACGTGCTCTAGGTCGGCGATCGAGTCGCGCGCCGCCAGCACCGTGTCGAGGAAGGCCTGCTCGGTGACGATCACCCGGTTGCCGGCGTCTCGAACCACGTACTCCACCTGCTCCGGAGAAGAGGTGTTGTACACGGAGAAACAGGTGGCGCCGAGGTGCATGGCAGCGGCATCCGTCAGGTGAAGAGCCGGCCGGTTGACCAGCATGAAGCCGACGGTGTCGCCTCGCGTCACCCCAAGCTTTGCGAAGCCAGCCGCCCGACGCCGCACAGCCTCCGCGTACTCGGCCCAACTCGCTTCGTAGTCCGTGTCCTTGTGCCGCAGTGCCGGGCCATCCGCCCACTCCTGAGCGGTGACCTGAAACGCCTCGCACATCGTCTCCGCTGAAAAAGCTTTAGGCCGGTCACTCATTCGCTGAACATACCGCGCTTCTCGCGGGGGTGGCATCGAATGGGGGGACCACCCTGAGGACGCTTTAGCGACCGGAAGGGTGGTGGGTCCCATTCGGTGACAGGACCCGCCGCGCCAACGCTCTAGTCCCGAATCAGAAGAGAGACGCGCCGGCGTGTTCCGCGAACTCGACCAGCGGCTGCGGGATGACACCGAAGAAGACGACACCCACGGCGGCCAGCAGGGCAGGGGCGACCAGGTAGATGCGCCGCCCAGCCTCGGCATCGATCGGATCGGCCTCAGGCGAAGCCCCGGCGATCGCCGGAACGGACTTCGCGGACTCGGTCCCCATCCACATCGCCGCCACCACCCGCAGGTAGTAAGCGAGCGAGATCATCGTGCCGACCGCGATGAATACCGCCAGCCATGTGTAGTCCCCTTCGACCAGCGCCTCGATCAGATACAGCTTGCCGATGAAGCCGACGGTTGCCGGCAGGCCAGCCAGGCCGAGCATCGAGATCGTCAGCGGCCAGGCAAGCAGCGGCCGCTCGGCACCGAGGCCGCGCAGGGCGCGGATGTCGTCGCCGAAGGCGGTCTCGCGCTCGCGGGCGATCACGACGGCGAAGGCGGCGAGGTTCATGAAGGCGTAGCCGGCGAGGTAGAAGACGAGCGCGTTGACGCCGGCCTCGCTGGCGACGACGAGGCCGGCGAGGATGTAGCCGGCCTGGGCGATGCCGGAGTAACCGAGCAGGCGCTTGAGCGAGTCTTGGCCGAGCGCGCCGACGTTGCCGATCACGATCGAGAGCGCGGCGAGGACGGCGAGCGCCGGCTGCCACTCGTTTGCCTGCGGCGCCAGGGCGACGTCGAAGAAGCGCACGAAGACGGCGAAGGCCGCCGCCTTGGTCGCTACGGCCATGAAGCTGGTGATCGGGGTGGGGGCGCCCTCGTAGACGTCAGGCGTCCATTGGTGGAAGGGTGCGATCGAGGTCTTGAAGGCCAGCCCGACCGCGGTCATCCCGATCCCGACCAGGATCAGCGGGTCGCCGAGAATTCCCTTCTGCGAGATCCCTGCGGCGATCCCCGAGAAGTCGGTCGAGCCGGAGCCGCCGTAGAGGAAGGACATCCCGTAGAGCAGCGTCGCCGAGCCGAGCGAGCCGACGATCAGGTACTTTAGCCCTGACTCGAGCGATTTCTCGCGGCGCATGTTGGCGGCGCAGAGGATGTAGAGCGGGATCGAGAGCGTCTCGATCGCGATGAAGAAGCTGACCAGGTTCTGTGCCTGCGAGAGCAGGACCATGCCCAGCACAGAGCCGAGCAGCAGCGCGTGGTACTCGCCGGAGCCGACCTGTTCGGCGGCGGGCTCGCGGATCGAGAAGAGCACGGCGAAGGCGGCGGTGAGGATCGCGATCAGCGAGATCGAGATTGCCAGGTCGTCGAGTCGCAATGCTCCCGAAACAAGTTCAGTTGCATCTCCCCACTGCCAGATCAGGAGCCCAGCCGCCGTCCCCAAGGTCAACAAGCTCAAGAAAGGCGCTGTCCGTCGCAGCGCCTTGAAGACCGCTGTGAGCAGGACGACGCAGAGCCCGACCGTCAGCGCGAGTACGGGGGACAGTGCCCCGTAGTCGATGTGGGGGGCGTGGAAGTTCACTGCGTCGCTTCCTGGCGTGGGCGGGCCGTCGAGGGGGCCCGCCAAAACGCACGCTCGCGACGGGCGGAAGTCGTTGTGTGCGGGCGGTTCGGGCGCGACCTGCTGAGTGTTTTGGCAGGCCCCCTCGACGGCCCTTCTACGGCAACAATCGCCTGGGCGACCGAGGAGTCGGTCCGCTTGAGGATCAGCTGCGGGTAGAGCGCCAAACCGAGGATGCAGAGCACTAGAGGAGCGAGGACCACCCCGTCGCGCCAGTTGATCTCACGCGAAGCAAGCTCCTCTGGCTTGCGGTTGTGCATCGTCCGCTGGTAGAGCCTCAGGGCGTAATACGCCGACATCGCGACGCCGCTGACCGCGACGAACGCGAAGACGATCTTCGAGTCGAAGAGGCCGTTGAGGATGTAGAACTCGCCGACGAAGTTGGCCGAGCCGGGCATCGCTAGGGTCGCCAGGGTGACGATCAGAAAGAGCGCCGCCAGCACCGGCGCCTTCATCGCCATGCCGCCCATCTCGTGCAGGTCCTCTGTGCCGGTGCGCTCGACCAGGAGCGCGATGATCACGAAAAGCGGCGCGACGACGAGGCCGTGGTTGACCATCTGCAGGATCGCCCCGTCGGCCCCGTCGGCGCTGAGGGCAAAGATCCCCGCCGTGATGAAGCCCAGCTGCGCGACCGAGGAATAGCCGGCGATCAGTCGGATGTTGGTCTGGGTGAAGGCCATCACCGAGCCGTAGAGGATCGAGGCGAGGGCGATCACCAGGATCACCTCCTGGAATTCGATCGTCGCGGCGGGGAAGAGCGGCAGGACGACGCGCAGGAAGCCGTAGGCGCCGACCTTGGCCAGGACCCCCGAGAAGACCGCCAGGGCCGGCAGCGGGGCCGCCCGGTAGGCGTCGGGCATCCAGCCATGCAGGAGGAAGGCGGGCATCTTGACCAGGAAGGCCGCGGCGAAGAACCAGAAGATCCAGCGCTGGCTGCCTTCGCCGATCGGG
>JAJKHV010000070.1 GCA_021154855.1 Solirubrobacterales bacterium | reverse complement strand
TTGACGTATTTGACATCGGGGCGCACAGAGCCCTCGGTCAGGGTGCTGCGCTTGCGCGCAAGACCGTAGCGCGAGTCGCAAAGAGTTCGGTTGAGACTTCGGTCAGACCACGTTGTGGGGGACCTGTTCACCGCCGAGCATGGGTCAGATCGCGGAGGTCGGCAGCGTCGCCCGCCGTCGCGCCAGCAACTACCCACAAGCTCGAGGAGGTTCAGATGTTCTATCGCCCGCGGCTGGGCATGGAAGCCATCATCGGGACGCCCGCCGAAAGGTCGGCTGTGATGAGGCTGGGTGTGCGAGCCGGCGTGAAAAGCGTCAGCGCTTGGGGACTTGTGGTGGCTTGGGCGTTCGCTGTCGCCGGGCCCGAGACCCTGTCGGCCCACACGGGACCAACGACATGAACTGTCTGGTCGAGAAGTGGCGTAGGCGCCCCTCTCGCCGCAGACGGGTCGGATACGAGATGGCGCAGACGCTGGCCGTGGCCTCCCAGATGGCGCTGCTCTGTCCCTCCGGCATGGACGTGTGGATGCAACGCGAGTTGACTGGGTGCACCGATCTGGACCGCTTCGAGTCGAAAGGCTCGCGATGACGTGGACCGACGTCATTCTGGAGGAGTGCGAGCCACCACTTCCCGACGGCAAGGCGAAGGCTCGAAAGCCGCGGGTGGTCGAGCGCCTCCGAAGCCTCGCACGAGTGGCAGGATCCATTGTCTTGGATGTCGCAAGGAACCGATCCCGCCGCTGCCACAGCCGTAGAGCAGGGCGGCCGCTCGACCAACCCCCAGGCTGAGGCTATGGCGATATCTCGGTCTGGCACTTCGCCAGTGTGGGCTGATTCCTCAGCCAGCGGGCTGAGGACTCGACGGCCCGAGGGGGACCGAATATGGTCGGTATCCCACGATCGAGGAGGTTGCCATGTATGTACGTGCCGTCAGGTTCACTGACGTATCTGCCGAGCGGATGCAGGAGCTCGTTGCTCGCATCGAGAAGGCCGATGGGCCACCACCCGGCGTGCCCGCCACGGGTCTCAAGGTCTTGTTCGATGAGGCACAGGGAACGGCGGTGGTTCTGCAGCACTTCGAGAGCGCTGAGGATATGGAGGCCGGAGACAAAGCGTTCAGCGCGATGGATTCGTCGGACACGCCCGGCACTCGTGCATCGGTGGACATGTGCGAAATGAAGCTCGAGCGAACGGTCAGCTGAAGCCTTTTCCGGTTTCCGCCTGCAACGCTGTCCCCGCCGCCGGAGGCTGGCGAGCCCAAGCGGATGGCGTTTGTTGTCGCGGCCGCGGGCTAGGCCGGGGCGCCCACAGGGTGCCCGGGCTCGCTCGCGTCTAGACCGGCGAGTGCCCCCGTGGGCAGTCGTCGGGTGAACCACAGCGACAGGAGCGCTGCGGCGGCGACGGCGCCCAAGGCCAGGCGCAGGGCTTCGAGCTGGGCGTCCCCGTAGTCCCCCGCCACGGCTTCTGCTTGCTGGGGCGCCAATCCGGCCTCGACTGCGGCTGCTTCGACGGTATCGACGGGCACGATGTCGATCCCGTCCTCGGCATTGGCGACGATCGTCTTCCGCGCCGCGGCTGGGATGTCGCGGTTGTCGGTGATCCGCTGGCTGAACCCTGTCGCCAGTGACGCGAGCAGCACCGCTCCGATGATCGCGGTTCCCAGCGAGGAGCCGAGGTTTTGCGCGGTGCCCTGGAGGCCTCCGCCCTCGCTGCTCTTGTCGGCTGCGACGGAAGACATGATCACGTTGCCGAGCTGGGAGGCAAGGAGGCCGGCTCCCGCGCCGATCATCGCAAGGGCGACCTTGAAGCCGGTGTCGTTCAGCGTCACGTCGAGCGTCGCGAGCATCACGATCGCGCCGACGCTGACCGCGACCAGCCCGGTCTGCGCCACCGTACGCGGCGAACGCCGCGCGGCGATTCGCGGCCCGAGCAGCGCAAAGACCAGCATTGCCAGTGAGAGGGGAATCAGCCGCTTGCCGGTCTCGAAGGCATCGAGACCCAGGACGACCTGCAGGTAGACGGGAATGACGAAAAAGCTCCCCATCAGGACGAGCTGCTGTCCCAGCAGGGTCGCAAGGCCGGCCCGCAGTTGCGCGACTCGCAGAAGCGTGGTGTCGAGAAGCTGGTCGTGACCGAGTCGGGCGCGGCGCTGCTCCCAGATGACGAACGCCCCGAGCAGGGCGAGGCCGGCGAGCACCAAGAACGGCACGGGCGAGAACCCCAGCGGCGTCAGCTCCGTGCCGTTGATGGTCGGCGGCGTGCGCGGTTTGACGAAGCCCCAAACGCTGCTGCGCAGAATCGCAAATACCATCAGGCCCAGCCCGGCCGCCGAGAGGACCACGCCGCCGAGGTCCAGTTTCGGCCGCCGCAGGGCAGCTGCGGCCTGGGGGATCCTGCCGCGAAAGAGGAGGATGAGAACGACGACGACCGTCTCCGCCGCGAACACGTAGCGCCAGGTGAACTCGGTCGTCACCCAGCCGCCGATCAGGGGGCCCGCGGCGACGGCGATGGCGGAGACCCCGCCGAGCAAGGCGTAGGCCAGCGCCCGCTCTTTGCCCTCATAGCTTGCGGCGGTCAGCGCGGCGATCGCGGGGATCACGAGCACCGCACCGAATCCCTCGACTCCCGACCAGCCGATCAGCAGGACGGCGAGGTTCGGGCTCAGAGCGGTCGTCAGCGACCCGGCGCCGTAGATGGCCAATCCGATGGCGAAAGCCCGGTTGCGACCGAGGATGTCGCCGAGCTTTGCGCCCAGGAGCATGAAGGCCGCCATCACCAGCGTGTACATCGTGATCGCGGTCTGAACTCCGGAGATCGTCGTGTTGAGATCCTCGACGATCTGCGAGATAGCCACGTTCATAACACTCGAATCGAGCACCATGACGAACTGCGCCGAGGCGAGCATCATCAGGGGGATCCACTTGCGCATCTGCGCTGAGCCTAGGCCCTGACGGCACGGCGTGGGGTCGCCGCAACCGTCCCCAAAGCGCTCACCCGAGCAGGCGCTGCTTCTCGTGCGCGAACTCCTCGGCATCGAGGGCGCCCGCATCGCGCAGGGCGAGAAGTCGCTCGAGCTCGTCAACGCGGGTCGACTCGGGGCTCGACTCGCCGGCGCCGGACGAAGCCGCGGGATTGGAGCGCCGCGAAAGTCGAGCAGTCCAGCGATCACGCATCGTGTCCCAGGTCTCCTGCGGGAACTCGCGCCGAGTCTGGCCGCGAAGGGCCTCGATTCCGGCGACGAACAGCACCAGCAAAACAAGTAGCGGCAGTGGCCGGCGGAAGCCTTCGGTCGGTCCCCACCAGAGCAGGAGCAGGACCGCCAGCGCGGCGACGCTGTAGGCGATCGCCCGGTCGCGCAGTAGCGGCGCCAATGAGCGACGAGCCCGTTTGGCGAATCCCAGTGGACCGGCCAGGACAGCGCCAAGGAAGATCGCGAGGCCATAGACGAAGATCGCGATGCCTCCGTTTCGCAGCAGCGAGGTGGCGATGTCCCAGACTGCGCTGATCGCCGGTTCGACCGACTCCGAGCGTGCCAGGCTGCCGACAAGGGCTTCACCGGCCACCGAGCGAATGACCAGGACCAGAACCCCGATCAACATCCAGCTGATGCCCCAGGCGCGGATCGCCTCGCGGCGCCAGCCGCGGGCCAGGAAGACCGCAAGGGCGTAGAGGGCAAGCGTGATCAACGGCAGGATCAGGGAGAGACCCTTCAGTGCCTTCACCACGTCTTGGGCGGTCGAGAGCTGTTCGGATTCGATCAACTGAATACGGGCGGCGTCCGGCGGCAGCTTGCCGGCAATATCGACTCCGAGCTGTTCGCCGAGGCGATCGGCGATCGAGCCAAGATCGAGCGCCACGTCGCCCCCTTCGGTCGAGAGCGTGTCGCCGCCTCCTTCGACCAGTTCGAGGAAAAGCCCGTGAGCTTTGCGATTTGCTTCTGACCACAGCGCCTGCACCTTCGGCCGGGTCAGCGCCTCGGAGGCAACTTGGCCGGCGAGCTGGCGAAGGCCCGCTGCCGCCGGCCCCGCCAACGGCTTGGCGGCGGGCGGCAGGGCTCCCATCAGCTCGCCCTGCACGTCGACGTTTTCATAGAGCGCTTCCACCATGTAGGCGGAGAGAGCTGCGTTGACGTCCTTGTTTTCGAGCAGCTTCGTGCTCGTGCTGGTCCAGGTGTCGGTCTCGAGTGCCTGACGCTTGACCCAAATCGAGAAGACGGAGACGAGGCCGAGCACGGTCGCGAGAATCAGGATCGCGACTACGAGCTTGCGATGAGCGCGTTGCTTCTCCACTGCCTGCAAGCTCTCAGCCAAGTGGATCTGCCGCCACCATGCGTACATGCCTCCCATGGGGGAGGCTGACGCCCCGCTCTCGCGAGGCTAGGCTTGGGCCCGTGGCTCTGCGAATCGCCCTCGCCGAGGACAACTACATCGTCCGCGAGGGAATCGAGCAGGTTTTGCGGGGCGACGAGGAGATCGAGGTGATCGCCAGCTGCGCTGACATGCCTTCCCTGCTCGCGGCGGTGGAGGCCGAGGCCCCCGACGTCGTCCTCACGGACATCCGCATGCCGCCCGACGGCGAGGACGCAGGCATCCAGATCGCCTCGCGGCTGCGCAAGGCCCACCCGCAGATCGGCGTCGTCGTCCTCAGCCAGTATTCGGAGCCCGGCTTCGTCCTGCGCCTGCTCGACGCCGGCTCGGAGGGCCGTGCCTACCTGCTGAAGGAGCGGATCGCCGATCGCGGCGAATTGACGCGGGCGATCCGGGCGGTCGCCGACGGCGGTTCGGTTATCGACCCGAAGATCGTCGAGGTGCTGGTCAAGGCGCGCTCGCAGGCGGAGAACTCGCTGCTGTCGGAGATGACGCCGCGCGAGTTAGACGTGCTTTCCGCGCTCGCGGAAGGAAAGAGCAACGCCGCGATCGCCGAGGACCTGGTGCTGACCAAACGGGCGATCGAGAAGCACATCAACGCAATCTTCCTGAAACTCGGTCTGACCTATTCGCCGGATGCCGAACAGATCTCCAAGCGGGTCAAGGCGGCGCTGATCTTCCTCGCCGAGGCCGAGCAGCGCAGTTAGGTCCCCACCCCCTCGGGTAGGGGTGCATGCAGGATGGCGCTGGCGAGATCGAGATGGCAGTCTCAAAAAGCGATGGGGAATGCCCTCAGATCGGTCACCGTGCTCGCGGTCGACGACCACCCTCGGTTTCTCGAAGCCGCCCGTGCTGTGGTCGAAGCGACGCCTGGCTTCACCTGGGCGGGCGGTGCGGCCTCGGGAGCGGAGGCCCTGATCGCCGCCGGGCGCAAAGAGCCGGACCTCGTCCTGATCGACGTCAACATGCCTGAGATGGACGGCTTCGAGCTGGCGCGCGAGCTGCGCGACTCCCACCCCGAGACTCTGGTTGCCCTGGTCTCCGCCCAGCACCCCGACGAGCTGCCGCAGGGCGGCGCCGATTCTGGCGCCCGAGCCGTGCTCGCGAAGGAGAACCTGCGCCCCTCCTGGCTCCGCTCGCTCTGGGAGGAGCACCGCGGGGGAGCGCCGGCGGAGAAGTAGGCTGGCCCCGAAGGGGCCGACTTGACCAACCGCAAACTAATCGCGCTGACCCTGCTCAGCCTCGGGCTCTGCGGGGCTTCAGCCGCGGTTGCCCTCGCGAACTCGACCGCTCCCCATCGTGGCGCCTCGGCAGCGATCGGAGCGCTGACCGTCGCAGCCCTGCTCGGCGTCGGTCTCTACGTCTGGCGGCGTGGCGGCAAGGGACATTTTGGGCAGGTGCTGTTCGCGACCGGGCTCTGCTGGTTTCTCGCCTCCCTCTCCAACTCCGACGTCGACCTGCTCTACAGCGTCGGGCGGGTCGCCGGCTGGATCTTCGAGGTGGCGCTGATCTATGCGCTGCTCTCCTACCCGACCGGTCGGCTCGAGGGTCGGCCGGCGCGGCTCGCTGTCTTCGGCGCGGCGCTGCTGGTCGTGCTTCTCTACCTGCCGACGATTCCGCTGGTCGAGCACTACCCGCTGCCCAGCCCGTACACGACCTGCGCGAGCCAATGCCCAGCTAACTCGTTCTTCATCGGTTCAGAACCAGGCTTCGTCGAGGGGGCGATCAGACCGCTGCGCGAGGGCTTGACCGTTCTCCTCTACGTGTCGGTGGTCGCCCTGCTGTCGGCTCGCCTCGGAGCCGCGAGTCGCAATCTCCGCCGAAGCCTGGCGCCGGTGCTGGGCGCCGCCGCTTTGCGCTTCGCGGCTGCCGGCGTCTACGTTGCCCTGCGTCGTGCCGACGTCAACTCCGACGCCTTGGACGTCGCCTCGCTGATTACCCTGCTGACGATCCCGGCGACCGCGCTCGGTTTCCTCGTCGGTCTATTGCAGTGGCGGATCTACTCCGGCGGCGCGCTCGCCGGGCTGACAACCGGCCTTGTCGAGACCCGCAGCCCGGTCCAACTGCAGACGCTGCTCGCCCGATCGCTGGGCGACGACGCGGCCAGGCTCTATTACGCGCCCCGCTCCGAAGGCGACCGCACAGATTGGCTCGACTCATCCGATCAAGCCTGTGCACCGCCCTCGGCGGCGGTCAACACCTGCCTGACCGAAATAGAGGCTGGGTCGGGGCTGCGGCTCGCCCTCGTCTGTGACCGCGGCTTCGGCGACTACCCCGACTTCCTCGAAGCCGTCTCCTCCTGCGTGATCTCGGGCCTCGAGCGCCAGCGCCTCGATGCCGCCCTCGCCGCTTCCCTCGACGACGTTGCGGCCTCGCGCAAACGACTCGCGGGTGCCGCCGACGGCGCTCGTCGAAAGATCGAGCGCGACCTCCACGACGGCGCCCAGCAGCACCTGGTCGCGCTGCGGGTCAAGCTGGAGCTGGCTCGTGAGGCACTCGAGCGCGATCCGGGCGACGCCGCCGAGATGGTCTCCGACCTCGGCCCGGAAGTCGAGGAGATCATCGAAGAGGTGCGCTCGCTCGCTCGCGGCATCTACCCGCCGTTGCTCGCCTCC
>JAJKHV010000069.1 GCA_021154855.1 Solirubrobacterales bacterium | reverse complement strand
TACAGCCCGACTGCCGACCAGCCGAAGGCGATCGATGGCCTGGCCGAGGGAGTCGAATCGAACCAGCGATTCCAGACCCTGCTCGGGGCGACCGGGACGGGCAAGACCTTCACGATGGCGGCGACGATTGCGGCGGTGCAGCGGCCCTCGCTGGTGATCGCCCATAACAAGACGCTGGCGGCACAGCTCTGCAACGAGTTCCGCGAGTTCTTTCCCGACAATGTGGTCGAGTACTTCGTCTCTTACTACGACTACTACCAGCCCGAGGCATACGTCCCGGCGCAGGACCTCTACATCGAGAAGGACTCCTCGATCAACGACGAGATCGACCGTCTGCGCCACGCGGCCACGGCGGCGCTCTTCGCCCGTCGCGACGTGATCATCGTCGCCTCGGTTTCCTGCATCTACGGGATCGGCTCGCCGCAGGTCTACAACGAAAAAATGCAGCTCTTCAAAGTCGGCGAGACGATCAACCGTGACGAGGTGCTGCGCAAGCTGGTCAAGATGCAGTACCAGCGCAATGACTCGACCCTCGGCCGCGGCACCTTCCGGGTGCGCGGCGAGGTGCTCGAGATCATGCCTTCCTACGCCGAGTCGGCCTACCGGATCGCCCTCTTCGGCGACGAGATCGAGGGCGTGCAGCACTTCGATCCGCTCACCGGCGAGATCCTCGACACGATCGACCACGTTTCGGTCTGGCCGGCCTCGCACTACGTGACCCGCGACGACACGCTGGAGCGGGCGGTCGAGGAAATCCGCACCGAACTGCACTCGCGAACGGAGGAGCTCGAGGCCGAGGGCAAGCAGCTCGAGGCGCACCGCCTGCGCCAGCGCACCGCCTACGACATCGAGATGCTCAAGGAGGTCGGCTTCACCTCCGGGATCGAGAACTACTCGCGCATCCTCGACGGCCGCCCGGAGGGCAGCCCGCCGCACACCCTGATCGACTACTTCCCCGACGATTTCGCCGTCTTCGTCGATGAGTCCCACCAGACGATTCCCCAGATCGGCGGCATGTATGAGGGGGACCGCTCGCGCAAGCAGACCCTGATCGACTATGGCTTCCGCCTGCCCTCGGCGATCGACAACCGCCCGCTCAAGTTCGACGAGTTCCTCGAACGCGTCCCGCAGCTGGTCATGGTCTCGGCGACGCCGGGACCATTCGAGAAAGCCGAATCGACCCGGATCGTCGAGCAGATCGTCCGTCCCACGGGAATCATCGACCCGGAGATCGAGGTGCGCGAGACGCGCAACCAGATCGATCACCTGATGAACGAGATCAAGGGGATCGCCGACGACGGCGACCGGGTCCTGGTCACGACGCTGACCAAGAAGATGGCCGAGGACCTGACCAACTACCTGCTCGAGTACGGCGTCAAGGTCCGCTACCTGCACTCCGAGATCGACACCCTGGAGCGGATCCAGATCATCCGCGACCTACGGCTCGGGGAGTACGACGTTTTGGTCGGGGTCAACCTGCTGCGCGAGGGGCTCGACCTCCCCGAGGTTTCGCTGGTGGCGATCCTCGACGCCGACAAGGAGGGCTTTCTCCGCGGCGAGACCAGTCTCGTGCAGACGATCGGCCGCGCCGCCCGCAACGTCAATGGTCGGGTGCTGATGTACGCCGACAAGGAGACCGATGCGATGCGCGCGGCGATGCGCGAGACCGACCGTCGCCGCGCGATCCAGCTCGCCTACAACGAGGAGCATGGGATTACGGCGACGACCGTGCGCAAGGGCATCTCCGAGATGAGTGAGTTCCTCGCGATGGAGGACCGGGCGCCGCGCAAGCGCCGCAGCAAGCACGCCGCCGACTTCGCCGATCCGGAGGAGATGGAGCGCGCGATCGTCGCCCTCGAGGAGGAGATGCTGGCAGCGGCCGACGAGCTCCGCTTCGAGGAGGCCGGCCGC
The DNA here is from genome assembly GCA_021154855.1 of Solirubrobacterales bacterium. GTDB lineage: Bacteria > Actinomycetota > Thermoleophilia > Solirubrobacterales > 70-9 > VRUE01. The sequence goes on along the minus strand of JAJKHV010000069.1, from coordinate 4,831 downwards.
CTCCGCGACGAGCTCAAGGAGCTGCGACGCGACCTCGACGGGATGAGGGCGGGTACCTAGATCTCGTTCGACGGTGGTCGCGGTCGCCGCCGCGACCACCCGTCGATGTCCCCCTTTCTAGGCGAGGACCTTGGCCGCCTTGGCGCTGTCCGCATAGAACTCGCCACGGGCGATCTTGCCGTCGGCGAACTTCAAAAGGTGGGCAAACGGCGCCTCGAAGCTGCCGCTGTCGTTGCCCGCCCGCTGCGTTCCGCGTACTACCACCCACTCGCCGGCGTCGATGAACTCCTCCGGCTCGACCCTGAAGGACGACCAGTAGCTGGGGATCTGAGCGAAGTTCCCGATGACTGCGTCCCGACCCTGCGTCTCACCGCCAAGCGGCAGCTCATCGGACGTATACCAGCTGCCGTCCTCGGACAGCATCTCTTTCAGGGCTTCCAGATCGCCGCGGCCAAAGGCCTCGTAGGCGGACCGTGCGTTGTCGACATTCGACATGTCTCCTCCTCTTTAGGGCTGGCCCCGCCTAGGACCAAGCTAGTCCTGGGTTGCCGCGCGCGCAAGGGTTCTTAACCGAGTGGAGTGGCGCCGCTTGAAATGCCGGCCGCATATCCTGCGCCTGTGGCCCTGGATGTGAGTGAGGCAACTTTCGAGCGCGAGGTGATCGAGCGCTCGCGCACGGTGCCGGTGGTCGTCGACTTCTGGGCCGAGTGGTGTGGTCCCTGCCGCACGCTCACCCCTGCGCTGGAGGCGGCAGAGGCGGCGCGCGAAGGCGAGGTCGTCCTGGCCAAGGTCGACGTCGATGCCAATCAGGCGCTGGCGGCTCGTTTCGGCGTCCAGGGGATCCCAGCGGTGAAGGCGTTCCGCGACGCCGCCGTCGTCAACGAGTTCGTCGGTGCCGTGCCCAAGGCAAAGGTCGAGGCCTTGTTCGATTCGCTCGTTCCCTCCCGTGCCGACGAGCTTCTTGACGCCGGCGACGAGCTATCGCTGCGCGAGGCCGCCGAACTGGAGCCGCGAAGGGCCGACATCGCGGTTGCTCTCGCCCGCAAGCGGCTCGAGCGTGGGGCGGAGGACGACGCTCTCGAAGCCGTCAAAGGCCACGAAGGCGACTTCGCGGCGGCTGGGATCGCCGCCCGGATCGCCTTGACCAGGGCCGGCGTCGCCACCGATGCCTTCGAGACCCTGGACCGCGGCGAGCGCGAAACCGCCCTAGACCGCCTGCTGGAGGCGATGCCCACGGCTGACGAGCCGACCCGAGAGCAACTGCGCCAAGCCGTCATAGGAGTGCTCGCCGAGCTCCCCCAGGGCGACCCAACCGCAGCGAGCTACCGCCGCCGCCTAGCCGCCGCCCTCTACTGACCGCTGACTTCGCCTTTTTTCGCCGATATGGCGAAGAAACACAAAGTCAGCCGCGGCGATGGTGGTCGATCAGAGGTGCTCCAGGTCTCGGCGGCGCTGGGAGAGAAGGCGCCGTAGGCGATTCGTTACGGCTTTGGGTTCCCGGTCCATGCGGGCGCCGGTGACCCTGATCATCTCGATGCCGGCAAGCTTCAGGTCCTCCTGCCGCAGCCGATCCCGCTCGAAGGCCACGTGACCTCCGTGGTAGTCGTAAGTGTCGAGTTCGACCGCGAATCGCTCGGCCGGCCAATAGGCATCGAGCTCATAGCCTTCGACGAAGAGATTGGTTGAGGGTTGCGGCAGGCCCGCTTTGCGGACCAAGACCAGAAACCGACGCTCCAGGCCAGAGCGAGTGAAGGCGGGCGTGCGGTGGACCAGGAGCGCCCCGCGCAGCCTGGCAACGCCTCGGAATCCGACGCTGCGCGAGAGCAGCGAATCGATGGCGATGAAGTCGACCAGGCCACGGCTCTCTGCTCGATCGATCGCCCACGCGAGGTAGCGAGGCTCGGTTGCTGCGTAGTCGAGAAGCGTTCGCGGGACGGCCGTCACCGGTATGCCTTGTGACAAGTCTCTGTCCTCATCGGCTAGGGCGGCTGCGCTGTGGATTCGAATCGGGGCCCGGACCCGCCGTGGACTTGCCGCAGTGACTTCGAATGGCGAGCGCAATCGGTTCGTCAGGCCCCAAAGCCAGGCGGCAGACCGATGGCTGAGCAGCGCGCCTTCTCCGCAGCTGAGGACTGCAGCGAGACAGCGACCTTGCCCGCTCAGCGCAGTGTGTCCGACCGCGTAGACGCAATGTTGCACTTGGTGGAGGCGTCCGCCGCTCGCCGCCTTCCAGATTCTGTCCTTGGAATAGCCGAGTCGTTCGAGCTGTCCTGTCGAGACCACCCCGTGCTGCTGTTTCGCCAGCTCCGATAGCCGATGGTGACTTCGCCTTTCTTCGCCCATATGGCGACTAAGGGCGAAGTCAGCTTGATTCGCCCCCCTTGATCGGCTCAAACGTTGGGGTTATTCCGCACGTTGCGGAGAATCTTTGGGGAACATCTGTTCGTGTGCGTAGAATCGGCCTAGTGGCCGCTTCTGAGCGAATCGTCATCTCTGGAGCGCGGGAGCACAACCTCAAGGACATCGATGTTGAGCTGCCGCGCGACGCGCTGATCGTGATCACCGGGCTCTCGGGCTCCGGTAAGTCGAGCCTTGCCTTCGACACGATCTATGCCGAGGGACAGCGGCGCTACGTCGAGTCGCTCTCCGCCTACGCGCGCCAGTTCCTCGGGCTGATGGAGAAGCCCGACGTCGATTCGATCGAGGGCCTATCGCCGGCGATCTCGATCGACCAGAAGACGACCTCGCGCAACCCGCGCTCGACGGTCGGCACGGTGACCGAGATCCACGACTACCTGCGCCTGCTCTGGGCGCGGATCGGCGTTCCCCACTGCCCCGAGTGCGGGGCGGAGATCACCGGCCAGACCCAGGAGCAAATCGTCGATCGGCTGATGACCCTCGAGGAGGGCACCAAATTCATGGTCATGGCGCCGGTCGTGCGCGGGCGCAAAGGGGAGTACGGCAAGCTCTTCGAGCAGCTGCGCCTCGAGGGCTACTCGCGGGTCGAGGTCGACGGTGAGCTGCGCCGGCTCGACGAGGAGATCGTCCTCGACAAGAAATTCAAACACGACGTCTCTGTCGTCGTAGACCGTCTGGTGATGAAGCCCGATCTGCGGCGGCGCCTCTCGGAGTCGGTCGAGGCCGCCGCCGGCCTTGCCGCCGGCCTGGTCGAAGTCGAGTTCGTCGACGACCCAAAGGCCGAGGTGCTGCTCTTCTCCGAGCAGTTCGCCTGCCTCGAGTGCGGCACCTCGATCCCCGAGCTGGAGCCCCGGGTCTTCTCCTTCAACTCGCCGCACGGGGCCTGCGAGCGTTGCCACGGCCTCGGCTTCCAGCGGGTGATCGACCCGGAGCTGGTCGTCCCCGACCCGACGCTCTCGCTCGCCGAGGGCGCCCTGCAGCCCTGGAACCGCGGCATCACCGCCTACTGGAAGCGCCTGATCGCAACGGTAGCCGCGGAGTACGGGGTCGACGCCGACAAGCCCTGGGCGAAACTGAAGAAACCAGAGAAAGAGATCTTTCTCTACGGCACCGGCGACGACCGCCACCAGGTCAGCTACACCAATCGCTTCGGCCGCAAGCGCTCATACAAGGTCCGCTTCGAGGGGATCGTCAACAACCTCGAGCGCCGCTACGAAGAGACCGACTCGGAGACCAATCGCGAGCGGATCGAGAGCTACATGGCAGAGCAGCCCTGCCCCGACTGCAAAGGCGCCCGCCTGCGGCCCGAGAGCCTTGCGGTCAAGATCGGCGGGATCAGCATCGCCGAGTACAGCGCGATGTCGGCGCGCGCCGCCGCCGAGTGGATCGACTCGCTCGACTTGAACGAGACCGAGCGGGCGATCGCCCGCCTGATCGTGCGCGAGATATCCGAACGGCTCGCCTTCCTCGAGAACGTCGGCATCGGTTACCTCTCGCTGGGACGCTCGGCCCGTTCGCTCTCGGGCGGTGAGGCGCAGCGGATTCGCCTCGCGACCCAGATCGGCTCCAGTCTGGTTGGCGTGATGTACGTGCTCGACGAGCCGTCGATCGGCCTGCATCAGCGCGACAACGAGAAGCTGATCGGCACCCTCGACCGGCTGCGCGACCTCGGCAACACGGTGATCGTCGTCGAGCACGACGAGGGCACGATGATGGCCGCTGACCACCTCGTCGACCTCGGCCCCGGCGCCGGCGAACACGGCGGCCACGTGATCGCCGCCGGCACGCCCGCCCAGGTCGCCAAGAACCCCACCTCCCTGACCGGCCAGTACCTCTCCGGCAAGCGCAAAATCGAGCTGCCCGAGGAACGGCGCCAGCCCAGCGGCGCCCTGCTCGTCCGCGGCGCCCGCGAACACAACCTGAAGGGGATCGACGTCGCCGTGCCCCTCGGCGTCTTCTGCTGCGTCACCGGCGTCTCGGGCTCGGGCAAGTCGACCCTGATCAACGAGACCCTGCATCACTCGGTGGCCAACCGCCTCCACCACGCCAAGCTGCGGCCGGGCGCCCACGACGGCGTCGACGGGCTCAGCCAGATCGACAAGATCATCAACATCGATCAGTCGCCGATCGGCCGCACGCCGCGCTCCAACCCGGCCACCTACACCGGCGTCTTCGACCACATCCGCCAGCTCTTCACCCAGACCCAGGAGGCGCGGACCCGTGGCTACAAGCCCGGTCGCTTCAGCTTCAACGTCAAGGGGGGGCGCTGTGAGGTCTGCCGCGGCGACGGCCAGATCAAGATCGAGATGCACTTCCTGCCCGACGTCTATGTGCCGTGCGAGCAGTGCCACGGCAAGCGCTACAACCGCGAGACGCTCGACATCCGCTTCAAGTCCAAGAACATCGCCGACGT
>JAJKHV010000068.1 GCA_021154855.1 Solirubrobacterales bacterium | reverse complement strand
TGGCTCTACGTCGAGGACTTCTGCCGCGGCATCCACACGGTGCTGACCAAGGGGCAGGCTGGCGAGGCCTACAACGTCGGCGGGCCGGACGAGTGCGAGAACATCGACGTGATCAAGCAGGTGATCGAGCTGACGGGCAAAGACGAGTCGCTGATCGAGTACGTCGCCGATCGGCCCGGGCACGATCGGCGCTACTCGCTTTCCTCCGCCAAGTTGAAGGAGCAGCTTGGTTGGGAGGCTCAGGTTCACTTCGCCGAGGGCCTGGAGAAGACCGTGCAGTGGTACCGCGACAACGAGGACTGGTGGGGGCCGATCCGTTCTGGCGAGTACCGCGAGTACTACGAAAAGCAGTACGGCAGGGCACTCGGCTAGTGCTGCGGCGTCTCGACACCGAGCTCGAGGGGGTCGTTCTGCTCGAGCCGACAGTCCATGGCGACGAGCGCGGCTTCATGGTCGAGACCTACAGCCGGGACCTCTGGACCGAGCACGGGGTCGATGTCGAGTTCGTCCAGCACAACCACTCGCGCTCCGCCAAGGGAACCCTGCGCGGCCTCCACTTCCAGACCGAGCCGGGCCAGGCAAAGCTGGTCCGCTGCCCACGCGGCAAGATCTTCGACGTCGCCGTCGACCTGCGCCGTGGCTCATCTACCTATGGCAAGTGGGAGGGCTACGAGCTCGACGACGAGGCCCACCGCCAGCTCTACATCCCGGTCGGCTTCGGCCACGGCTTCGCCGTGCTCAGCGATGTTGCCGACGTCACCTACCTCTGTTCCAGCACCTACGACCCCGCCACGGAGTCCGGCGTTGCCTGGGATGACCCGGGGGTCGGTGTCGAGTGGCCGCTCGAGACCCCGCTGTTGAGCGAGCGCGACAAGACCGCGCCGACTCTCGCCGAAGTTGGCCAGACTCTGCCGTTCTAGCGACCGCGTGCCGCTGTGATTGCCAGGCTCGTCGCGAGCTTGGCACCAATCCCCGCGTAGACCGCGGCATTGATCACCGGGTTGTGCTCGGCGGCCTCAAAGCGGCGGTAGAAGCGGCCCATGCCGCGGTGAAAGGCGATCTCCTGCTTGGGCGCCCGGCGCTTGCCGCTGGAGCCGCCCTTGACGTGCAGGGCAACCCCCCCAGGTTCGTAGAAGACCTTCCATCCCGCCTGCCAGAAGCGCCGGCACCAGTCGAGATCCTCCATGTACAGCCAGTAGCCCTCGTCGAGCAAGCCGACCTCTCGGACCGCCTCGGCGCGGCAGAGCATGAAGGCGCCGTTGACCGCGTCCACCTCACCTGGCTCGTTGTCGCCGAGGTGCGTCGCCCGGTACTGGCTGAGCGAGCCCGAAGCGTCGTCACCGTGGCCGATTCCTGTGAAGTGCGCCAGCGCGCCCAGGGGAGTGGGGAAGGAGCGCTTGCAGGCGTGGTCCAGCTCGCCCGACTCGGTCACGAGCTTGCAGCCGACCATGCCGATCCGCTCCTCGGAGTACAGCCGTGCCAGCGAGGCGTCGAGCGCTCCGGCGTAGACCTCGGTATCGGGGTTGAGCAACAGCACGGCCGCCGCTTCGTCCTCGCGCAGGACGACGTTGTTGGCAGCGGAGAAACCGATGTTCTCACCGCGGATCAGGCGCACCGCCGGGAACTCTCGCGCAACCATGTCCGGGGTTGAGTCAGTGCTGCCGCTGTCGACCACGGTGACCCGCGTCGTCCGGCTCGCCGGGTGCTCCGCGAGCGAGCGCAGGCAGCGGCGCAGCAGGCGCTCGGCGCCGTGGCTGACGATGACGATCTCGAGCTCCGGTCCCGCCTCGTTGTGTCGTTGCCCCGTCATGCGGATTGATGACACCGGAGGATCAGTAGGCGCCGTCGCCGCGAACGATCGCCCGCGGTGTGCGCAAGAGAATCGCCAGGTCGCCCGCAATCGAGAGGTTATCGAGGTAGTCGCGCTCCATTGCCAGTCGCTCCTCGAAGGTGAGGTCGGCGCGGCCGTAGACCTGCATCGGCCCGGTGAGGCCCGGCTTGATCGCGAGCCGGGCGCGCTGGCGCTCGTCATAAAGTGCGACCACGGCCTGCTCCTCGGGACGCGGCCCGACCAGCGACATGTCCCCCTTGAGCACGTTGATCAGCTGCGGCAGCTCGTCGAGGCTGGTCCGCCGCAGGAGCCTTCCCGCCCTGGTGATTCGCGGGTCGTCGACGATCTTGAAGGCCGGCTCGTCGAGCTTCTTCAAATCAACGAGCTCGCCCATACGCTCCTCGGCGTCGGCGACCATCGTGCGAAACTTCAGCATCGTGAAGGGAACGCCGTCCTTGCCGGCACGCCTCTGGCGGAAGAAGACCGGGGTGCCAGAGTCGACCAGGATGAGAACCGCGATTGCCGCCAGCAACGGCGAGAGAAGCATCAGCATCAGGCCCGAAACGAGCACATCCATAGCGCGCTTCATCGCCAGCGTCGATCGCGGTGGATCGGAGAAGCGAAAGTCAAGCACGGGCAGCTCGGCAAGGCGGTTGAGCTCGATACCAGGCCCGAGCAGGCCGAAATGGGGAGGCAGGAGGGTAAGGCCCAACCCCGCCCTCTTGCACTCCGCGATCAAGTGCTCGGCATCGGCGTCGCTCATCTCCTGCTCGGTCACGACCACCCGCTCGACATCGTGCTCTCCCGCCACGCGCGAGATCTCGTCGATCGAGCCCAGGCGGGGCAGCGAGACTTCCCTGCCCTTGTCCTGCGGCGGGGAAAGGTAGCCGGCCAGGCGCAGCCGCGCCTCCGGGTGGGTGGAGATCCGCCTCGCAACCATCTCGGCGGCAGCTGCGGGGCCGACTACCACACCGGTTGCGACCCCGGTGAGGTGATGCCATGCGAAGCGCAATGCGGCCCGCTCGACGAAGCATCCGGCCAGGGCGGCGATCCCGACTAGGATCGCGCTCTTGGGGGAAAGCGGACCGGCCGGACTCACGGCAAGCAATCCATCGAGGGCGATCGTGCCAAGTGCGCTGGCCGATACCAGGGAGGGCAGCTCGTCGAGGGTGCTATGACGGATACGGCGGTGGTCGTTGTCGTAGAGGCCGTGCAGCTTCAGTACCAGGATCCAAGCTGGAGAAAAGAGCACCGCCCAGAAGAGTGTCGCGACGTCGGTCGTCGACGTTGCCGCGGTGGCGACACAGAGCGTGGCGACGATCGCAAGTCCGTCGCCGGTGGCCAGCATGCGGCGCAACAGGGCGCCGCGACGGCGTGAGCCGCTCTGCCCGGTGAGGCCCAGCCGGGTTGCCATCTCGGTCTGCGAGACTCTGTCGCCAGGCGCCGCAGCGGAAGCGGTGGCCTCCCCTTCAGTCAGCTCCTGTCCGTCTTGGGTGGCCTTTGCCGTCATCAGCAAGCCCATCCGGCCTCATTCAGGCAGGCTGCCTTCGGGTTGAGCTGCAACGCCCGTCTTAGGTCTCGCCGCGCCGCCACCTCGTCGCCGCCCTCGTGCTCGATCCGGGAGCGCAGGTAATACCACTGCCAGTTGTGATCCTCGCGTTCGATCGCGTGGCTCAACTGGATGACCGCGGTCGGGTAATCGTTCTGTTGCTCGGCCAAGAGACCGAGCTGCACGTAGGGCGAGGCGGCCCAAGGCTCGATCGAGCGCGCTGTGTTGGCATGGTTTACGGCGTCGCCGAAGTCGCCGCCGGCCGCGGATGTCCGGCTCGAGCTGATCTGGTGCTCGACCAAGAGCGGGCCGACCAGCACGATCCCCGTGATCCAGGCAATGATCAGGGCGGTAACGGTCAGCCCGAAGCGTCGGTCGCCGGCCTTTGGGCTTTCCTGGCTGCGTGGATCGGCGGCGATCTGGCTGCAGCGCGCCGCAACCAAGACGCCGGCGGCGAGGAAGAAGACGGCGCCGAGCCCGGCGATCTCCCAGAACCAGTCGAAGGCGGCGCCGACCGCGAAGGCAAGCATTACGGCCAGCAAGGCCGCATAGCGGTCCCGCTGCGGCTCCGCGGCCGCGCGCCAGGCGGCGAGGGCGCAGCAGAGCAGCGCGCCAATCAGGCCAAGCACGAGCAGCCCACCGACGACCCCAAGCTCGGCGAACGCCTCGAGGTAGAGCGAGTGCGCATCATGGACCGGCAGCTCGATCGTGCGCAGCTGATCCCAGGAGAACCGGTACGTCCCTGCCCCATGGCCAAGGATCGGCCTTTCTCCGAAGGCTTCGATCGCCACCTTGTAGAACTCGTGGCGTCCGGCGCCGGAAAGATCAGCGAAATGTTCTTGCGGATTGCTTGGGAACTGCAGGTCGGGGCTGGAGAACTGGTGCCAAGCATGCCCGCCGACCGCGACCACGGCGGCGATCGCAAGCAGCGCCGCCGCCAGCGCTATTCCCTTCAGCATCTTCGGATTGCGGGACACCGCCACCGCCCGTCCACTCAGGCGGCCCTCGCGCCGCTCCTCCCAGCGCAAGGCTGCAAATAGCAGCAACGACAGAGCGATGCCAGCAAGCAGGACCAGCAGCACGGTGACGCCCTGGCCGATTGCCGCCTGGCCAGCGAGGTTGTCGGCGAGGCTGTGCCGCGCCTGCACTGCGAGCACCGCGGGCAGGGCTCCAATCGCACCTATTGTCAGGGTCGCGAGGAGCCAGAGTCGGTCCCGCGAGAGGGCGATCACGCAGCCACTCGCTACCAAGAGGGAAAGCAGTCCGCCACGCGAGTAGGTGAAATAGAGGGCAAGCAGGCAGACCGGAATCGCCGCGACGGAGAACCAACGCAGGAGCCGGGACAGGGCGCTGCGGCTGCTCCAGAGCAGCAACGCCGCACCAATGCCGAACATCGCCCCGTCGGCGTTCCAGTAACCGAGCGGATAACTCAGGCGGGGCCCACTGCCGACCGTATTTGCGACATTTAGCACATGCGGTACCAACCGCCCACCGAGGCCAAGCAGTGCGACCAGCGCCGCCGCAATTGCTAGACCTTCAGCGAAACGTTGACGCCTTTCGTCGGTTTGGGCGATAAGGAATGCGGCAACGAAGAAACCGAGGTAGACCATGATGCGGTCTGCCTCGATAACGCTGAGCTCGACCGACCCCGACCAAAGGGATGAGATTGCACACAGCAGCGACAGACAGACGATCAGTCCGCCTGCCCAGTACAGGGGCCGCTCTAGCTTCACGGCCGATCCCGCGCCAAAGACAAGCAGCGCGACCACGACAAGCCACGTCGCTAGTCCTGCGATGTGACGGCTGGTCACATCGAAGCCACCGCCAGCAAGCGCCAGGCCAACGATCAGGGCGACTGGCGCAAGCAACGCCGCCGATTGGTCTAGTCTTGCCGGCGATGAACGCCGGGAAGCGCCATCGTCCAGGCCCTGCTCGCGGCCGGGCCCTGTTTGCGTTGATGTCAGTGATTGCTCTGGCATTGGCTTGCTTTCCGGTTTTGGCTCACGCCGAATGCGTGAGTTCGAGCTGCGTGCAGTACACCGAATCCCTCCCTAGCGCGGAAGGCCAGAACCCGTCGACCCACAAACATCCGCCGGTTGCCAAAGCTGCGGACGGGGGGGCGCCGGCGTCGAACGATAAGGCCGACAGGCCGACTTCGAATGGCGAAGGGAACGGGTCTGAGGAAAATGGATCATCTTCAAAGGAAGGTGGCGTGCCGGTTGGCAGAGGTGGTGGCACGGGGCAGGGTAGCCCAGGAGGCAGCGCCAATCACGGGCCTAAACCTAAGGCGCAGCAGGGCGGTCAGACGGCCGGAACACCCACCTCGCATTCCAGTGGCAGCTCCTCGCCGCTGATTCCGATCCTGATTGGAATTGTGGTCCTGGCCGCAATCTCAGTTGGAGTCCTGATGTACCGCCAGCGCCGTGGGCCTGCCGCTTCAGCCCCATCGCCAAAGGCGAGCTGATCATGGCTCACGAGCGGAAGCGCCCAATGGGGCAGGTACGCGCATGGGTGGCAGCCTCCGCGATCGCGGTTACGTCGATCGCGATCGCCGTCCCGTCGGCCTCTGCCCTTCCCGCTGACTTCTGGGGGGTCTCGCCCCAGGCCGCGCCGACGGTCGAACAATTTCAGCGGTTGCACAAAGGCGGGGTAGACAGCGTGCGCATCCCCATTCTCTGGAGCTCTGTACAGCCTACAAGCGCCGCGGAGTCCAATTTCTCGAGCGTGGACACCCTCATCTCCGGCGCGGCGGCGGCAGGGCTCAACGTGCTGCCATTCGTATACGGCGCTCCGGCCTGGGCGGTCGCTCCAGGCCGGGTACCCGGTAGCAGCGCGAAGGCGCCGAGGAGCCTCCCGGTCAAGACTGGCGCTCAGCGCACCGCTTGGTCGAATTTCCTCCAGCGGGTGGTCGGTCGTTATGGCCCCGGCGGCAGTTTCTGGGCGTCGAATCCCGGCCTGCCCGAACGGCCGCTCCGTACCTGGCAGATCTGGAACGAGGAGAACTTCAAGTATTTCGTGGCGCGGCCGAGCCCGGCCGACTACGGGAAGCTGGTCAATCTCTCCTATGGCGCGATAAAGAGCGTTGATCCAGGAGCCAAGCTGATCCTCGGTGGCATGTTCGCCCGGCCCAAGGAGGCGCAATTCAAAAGGAAGCCGGCCCAGGCCTACTTCGCCACCGACTTCCTCGACAAGTTCTATCGCTCGACCCCGGGCATCAAGAGAAAGTTCAGCGGCGTCGCCCTGCATCCCTACACGACCGATTACCGACAGCTCACCCCCGACATCGAAGAGTTCCGAGCGGTGCTGACGGAGAACCACGACGCCGGCAAGAGCCTTTGGATCACCGAGATCGGTTGGAGCTCAGAACCGAAATCGGCCGGCGACTCCTTCGCCAAAGGAACAGCCGGTCAGGCGGCGCAGCTGAAGGGCGCTTTCAAATTGTTCAAGCAAAAGCAGGCGAAATGGAAGCTGCAGCGGATCTTCTGGTTCTCGGTCGACGACCAGGCCGATAGCTGCAATTTCTGTGGCGGGGCGGGCCTCTTCGGCAGCGGCTTCGTGCCGAAGAAGTCCTGGTTCGAATACGTCAAGTTCGCCGGCGGCCAGCCGGGTTGATCAGCGTCCCGCGCTAGCGTCAGCGTAAGATCGGTGGGTTGGCCACCGATGCGAAGACAAGCGCAGGATCTAACCCCCTAGCGCCGTTCAGCGCTCCGGTCAGGCGTTGGTTCGAAGCCTCTTTCGAGGGACCGACGCCGGCCCAGGCTGGCGGCTGGGAGGCGATCTCCAGCGGTGCCAACGCGCTGATCTGCGCTCCAACCGGCTCTGGCAAGACGCTGGCGAGCTTTCTCTGGGGGATCGACAAGCTTTCGCGCTCCTCAGAGCGCGGCAAGGGGGTGCGCCTTGTCTACGTCTCACCGCTCAAGGCGCTCTCCTACGACATCGAGCGCAACCTGCGCGCGCCGCTGCGCGGTATCGGTGCCGACATCTCGGTCGGGCTGCGAACCGGCGACACGCCGCAGAAGGAGCGGCGGGCGATGCAGAAAACTCCGCCCGACATCCTGATCACCACGCCGGAGTCCCTCTACCTGATGCTCTCCTCCGGGGTTCGAGAGATCTTCGGAACCACCGAGGCCGTGATCGTCGACGAGATTCATGCGGTGGCCCAGTCCAAGCGGGGGTCGCATTTGGCGCTGACGCTGGAGCGGTTGGAGCATCTGGTGAAGGACCGTGCGGATCGGGCGGCGGGTCCTGTCGCCGCAGGGGACCCCCCACCCCCTCCGGTCGCTAAAGCGTCCTCGGGGACGGGCCCCCCTACGGCGCCACCCGCCGCAGATGCGCCAGGCCTCCAGCGGATCGGTCTATCCGCAACGCAGCGGCCGTTGGAGCGGATAGCTCGGTTCCTGGTGGGTCCGAAGCGGGAGTGCAAGATCGTTGACGCGGGAGTTGCCAAGGAGCTCGATCTGGAGATCGTCGTCCCCGTGGAGGACATGGCTGATCCCGGCGCAGCTTCTTACCCAAGCTCCGACGGCAATCCGCCGGAGGGCGAGCCCCTCGTACACGTCCGCTCGATCTGGCCCGCCATCTATCCGGAGCTTCTAAAGCTGGTCCGCGAACACACCTCGACGATCATCTTCGTAAACAACCGCCGCGCCTCGGAGCGCCTGGCGAAGCGCTTGAACGAGCTGAACCTGGACGAACCGGAGCGAGAGCTCCCAGCCACCGAGCAGGCGGGCAACTCCGCCTCGGCCAAGAAGCCAGCCCGAAACGCGTCTCTGCCGGGGGGTGGCGCGGATTTGGGGGACCACCCCGAGGAGGCGGCGCCAGCCGCCCCCGCAGCGGGTGGTGGTTCCAAATCCGTGACAGGACCCGCCGGCCCAGAAGCCATAGAGGAGATCGCCCGAGCCCACCACGGCTCGCTCTCCCACGAGGAGCGCACCATCGTCGAGGAGCTGCTCAAGTCAGGGCAGTTGCCATGTCTCGTCGCGACGTCGAGTCTCGAGCTCGGCATCGACATGGGCGCCGTGGACCTCGTCATCCAGGTCGAGTCGCCGAAGTCGGTCAGCCGGGGCCTGCAGCGGGTCGGTCGGGCCGGACACTCGCTCGGCGAGGTCTCACGCGGCCGCATCTTCCCCAAGTTCCGGGCCGACCTGCTCGAGTGCGCCGTGGTCGCGCGGCGCATGCGCGAAGGAGCGATCGAGGAGACGGTGATCCCGCAGAACCCGCTCGACGTGCTCGCCCAGCA
>JAJKHV010000067.1 GCA_021154855.1 Solirubrobacterales bacterium | reverse complement strand
CGCTCATACGGGGAGGCGTGTCGATTCGCCCACGCCCTGGACCTGGTCGGCGAGCGCTGGGCCCTGCTGGTCGTACGTGAGCTGCTGCTCGGCCCGAAGCGCTTCACGGACCTCCGAACCGGCCTGCCCCACGCCAGCTCGAACATCCTTTCCGAGCGCTTGCGCGAGCTCGAGCAGGGCGGCGTCATACAGCGTCGCAAACTGCCGCCGCCGGCGGCCTCCTCGGTCTACGAGCTGACCGAGTGGGGCCGCGAGCTGGAGCCGGTCGTGACCAAGCTCGGCGCCTGGGGCGCCCGCTCGCCCTTCCCTCCCGATACCCAGGAGATTGGCTCCGACTCGATCGTCCTAGCCCTGCGCTCATTGTTCGATGCGGAGGCGGCTGGCGATCTGGAAGCCAGCTACGAGCTGCGAATTGGCGAGGAGCGCTTCCGGGTCGAGATCGCGAACGGCGAACTCGACCTCGACCGTGGCCCCGCCCCGGGCTGCACCGCGTCGATCATGGTCGCCGACGCCCCGACCCTAGCCGCCGTCCTCACCAATCAACTCTCCCTCGAGGAGGCGCTCGGCTCCGGCGCGGCCCAGCTAGAGGGCAGCAAGCAAGCCGCCAAGCGCTTCCTGCACCTCTTCCCGATGCCCGAGCCCTGCGAGTGCGCCGGCGACGAGGCGCCGGTCCGGCAAGCTGCTTAAGACGAGGAGCCGTTGAGGCGATCGAGCACGACCTGCGTGTTCGCTCGTGATGGGCCAATGCAACGGATGAATCACCTTCGACGCCCGAAACTGTGGCCGGCTGGAGCTACGGCGCGCAGCTCGGCCATGGCTCGCTCGCGAACTCGGCGGCGTGGCGACTTCGGCGGCGTTTGGCCAATCCCTCGCTTCATCGGCATCTTTTCGTCTCGCCGGATCGGACTCTGGGGACGTTCTAGCTCGATCACCTCGGAAACGACGACGTTGGTGGTGCCTTCGTGGCGCTCGAGCTTTCCCCGGGCCTGGACCAGGGAAGCGGCGCGAACGGCGGCGCGGCAGCGCTCGTAGACAGGGGGCGGGACAACCAGGTTGACGGTGCCGCGCTCGTCCTCGAGCAGCATGAAGACGATGCCGTTCGCCGTCTCGGGGCGCTGGCGGGCGACGACCATTCCCGCCACCTCGACGATGCCACCGTTCTCGGCTTCCTCGAGCTCGGTGCTGCGCAGGATCGCCGCGTCGAGGTCCGCGCGCATCAGCGCCATCGGGTGCTCGTCGAGGGTCATCCCGATCGAGCGGTAGTCGGCAATCGCCCGTTCCCACTCGTCGAGCGGCTCCAGCTCGGGCGCCCGCGGGGGCTCCAGCGGCAGCGCCATCTGCACGTCCTCGCCGTGGCGAACCCCGGTCCCGGCACCCCCCGCCTCCCACAGCGCCTCACGCCGGCCGCCCAAGGACGGGCCCGCACTCCGCGTCCGGACAGGTGCCTCGCTGGCCAGCGAGGCATTTTGAGTATCCGCCCGTTCGGGGAGTGCGGGCAGGTCTTCAAACCGCACGCTTTTGACGAGAGCATCGAGGGCGCCGGCCCAGGCTAGGCGCTCCAGGCCGTCGCGACCCGCTCCGCAGCGCGAGGCGAGGTCGGCGATCCCGGCGTAGTCGCCGCTGCGCTCGCGCTCGGCGACCAGGCCCTCCATCTCCTCCTTGCGCACGCCCTTGACGTAGCCGAGCCCGATCCGCACGGTGAGCTCCGCTTCGATCCACTCGACGTGACAGAGCACGCGGCTGCGGTTGGCGTCGGGACCGGCCAGGCGCACTTCGCGTCGCTGGGCCTCGTGGACCAGCGCGTCGGGTGGATAGAAGCCCATCGGCTGCTCGTTGAGCAGCGCGCAGAGGAACTCCTGCGGGCGGTGGACCCGCAGCCAAGCCGACTGGTAGGCGAGCAGGCCAAAGGCGGCCGAGTGCGCTTTGGGAAAGCCGAACCCGGAGAAGCCCCGGATCTGCTCCCAGACTCGCTCGGCCGTTGCCACCGGCACCCCGCGCTCGAGCGCACCGGCGATGAAGCGGTCGTGGTGGCCCTGTATCGCCTCGGCCGAGCGCTTGCGGCTCATCGCCCGCCGCAGGGAATCCGCCTGGGCGGCGCTGAAACCGGCCAGCGCGGTCGCCACTTCGATCACCTGCTCCTGGAAGACGATCGTGCCGAGCGTGTACTCCAGCACGTCTTTCAGTAGCGGGTGCTCGTAGGGGATCTCGAAGCCCTCTGGGTCCTCGCGCCGCCGCTTCAGCCGCTCTATATATGGATGCACAGCGCCGCCCTGGATCGGTCCGGGGCGGACGAGCGCGACCTGCACGGTGAGGTCGTCGAGGTTTTCGGGCCGGGTGCGGGGCAGCATCGACATCTGGGCGCGGCGCTCGATCTGAAAGACGCCAGTGGTCTCGGCGGCGCGGATCGACCTGAAGGTCTCCGCATCGTCAAAGGGGATGCGAGAGAGGTCGAGTGATTCCCGCCGCGTCTCCCCCACTTCCTCGACGCAGCGCTCGACCGCGGACAGCATCCCCAGCCCGAGCAGATCTATCTTGAGGAAGCCGGCGTCGTTGCAGGAGTCCTTGTCCCATTGGACGATCTGGCGCCCCGCCATCGCCGCCGGCACGACCGGGCAAACGTCGATCAGGGGCCGGGTTGAGATCACCATGCCGCCGGAATGCTGGGAGGCGTGGCGGGGCAGCCCCATCGCCTCCGGGCAAAGGCGCAGCAGCACCCGCCAGCGCTTCGTCGCGGCGCGCTCGGGACCGATCGCGGCGAGGACGTCCTTCTCGATCTCGCCGCCGCGCTCGTGGAAGCCGACCATCTTCGCCACCTTCTCGATCTCCTCCTGCGGCAGGCCGAGTGCCTTGCCGAGGTCGCGCACGGCGCCGCGTGGGCGATAGGTCGGGAAGGCCGCGACCAGGGCCGAATGGTCAGCCCCGTAGCGCTCGTGCACGCGCGGGATCAGCACCTCGCGGATGTCACGCGGGAAGTCGAGGTCGATGTCGGGCATCGTCCCGGCCTGCTTGCCGACCTCCTCGTTGAGGAAACGGCTGGAGTTGAGGTCGTTGGCGACCGGGTCGATGTGGGAGAGACCGGTGAGATAGCAGACGATCGAGCTGACGCTGGAGCCCCGACCGCGGCCGGGCGGCAGGATCGAACGGGCCGAGTCCCGCCCCCGCACCTCGTCGGCGACTTCACGAGCGAGCACGAGCAGGTCGTGGTGAAGGAGGAAGAAGCCGGAGAGGCCGAGGGCGCGGATCGTCTTCAGCTCGTCCTCCAGGTCCGTTTCGGCCTTGCGCCGGTGCACTGAACCTGCGTAGCGCTCGGCCAGCAGCGCTCGGCAGAGCTCGGCCAGCTTGCGGTCGACTCCCGGCTCCCCTTCGCGCGGGTAGCGGTAGCCGAGCTCCCTGTTCAGGTCGAACTCGAGCCGCTCGGCCAGGCGCAGCGTCTCGGCGACGGCGTCGGGATGCTCGGCGAAGCGATCCGCCATCTCCTGTGGCGAATCCAGCGCCGAGCTCGAGTTCCCCCGCCGCAGCGCCTCGGACTCCTCCAACGTCATCCCCAGGCGAACCGCAACGAAGGCGTTCTGCAGGCGCGTCCGCCACTTGCCGCCGTGCGAGTGGACGTTGCCGGTGGCGACGGCGGGGATTCCCAGCCGCTCGGCGAGCCCGGCGAGCCAGCGGTTGCGGCTGCGGTCGCGGCGCCAGTAGGGCCGCTGCAGCTCGATCCGGAAGCGGTCGCGCCCGAAGGCCCCGAGCAGCCTCCGGGCAGCTTCCGCCCCTGCCGCCGCGTCGCCCCTCTCCCAGGCGGCGGTCAGCATTCCCTGCCCCGCGCATCCCGAGAGGCAGACCAGGCCATCGGCGTGCTCCTCCACCTGTTCGAGGGTCACCGACGGCTGTCCGGCGCTCCGTTGCGAGCTATCGCGCGTGTGGGAATGAGCAGCTGTAAGAAGCCGGCAGAGGTTTCGGTAGCCAATCGCGTCCTGGACCAGGAGTGTGAGATGGGCGTATTCGCCGGCGGGTCCTGTCGCTGCAGGGGACCCACCGCCCCCTCCGGTCGCTAAAGCGTCCTCAGGGGCGGTACCCCCTACAGCGCCACCCGCCGGTCCAATACGCAGCGTCAACTCGGTCCCGGTGATTGCCTTGACTCCGAGCCCTCTGCAAGCATCGACGAGCTCCATCGACCCCCAAACCCCGTCGTGGTCGGTCAGGGCAAAGGCCGGGTAGCCGAGCTTCGCCGCGGCGCTCGCCAGCTCGGCCGGGGTCGAGGCCCCATCGAGGAAGGAGAAGGCCGAGTGAGCGTGCAGCTCGACGTATGGAGGGCCGGCCGCCATCAGCCTCGCTGCTGGTACCAGCACCCGCTGAGGGTGCTGCGGAAGACGACGAGGTTGCGCCCATCGGCGAGGGCCAGCTCGAAGTAGCGCCGGCCGAGCGGCTGCGGTGTCCACCAGCGATCCTCGACCACCCACTGCTCCCGCACCGCCTCGACGGCGACGCCGTCGACGGAGGTCGGCTCCCCGGCCCGATTGGCATCGACCTTCGCCGAGCGCGGCACGTACAGCCGCCGCAGACCGGGAGTCATCGGTCCGGACTGGGCGCGAGCATCGCCCAGCGCTCGGGGAAGCGCGAGGCGGAGTCGAGCGGCACGATGGTGAGCAGCGAGTCGCCGCCCTGTGCGGCGCGAACCTCGCGAATCGCCTCGCCGAGGCGCCGCCGCCGGTGCTCGGAGCCATGGACCGAGAGCTCGAGCTGGTCGCCCACGGGAGGACCGAGACCGAGCGCTCGCAGGCGCAGCGAGGCGGCCGGCCCGGGCAGAGCCTCCAGCCGCGGCCCGAGCACCGCGCGCAGGGTCTGAGCCGAGGCGGTCGGCCGCCCCAGTCCCTGATCGACGCTCCAGCTGCCGCCGCCGCACAACAAGGCGCCAAGCCGCAGGCCCAGCACCGTCCTCCCCTTGCGCTGCGGCGCGGCGACCAGCCGGGCGATGAGCAGCCTCAGGGCATGCTCGAGCTGACCGCCCGCCGCGCCCTCGGGCAGCTCGACCTCCTCGGCCATCTCCTCGTGCGGGCGGCGTGGGCGCAGCGGTGAGTCCTCACCCCGGGCGAGGCGCAGCGCCAGCAAGCCGGAAGGGCCGAAGCGATCGGCAACCCGGCCGGCCGGCAGCGCCGCGAGCGCCCCCAGCGTCTCGACCCCCAGCCGCCGCAGCGTCTCGATCAGGCTCCCCGCCTCGCGCGGCGGCAGCTCGAGCCTGCCGACCAGCGTCGAGACGGGGAGGCCTGCCAGGAAGTTGCCTGCGGCGAGCGGCGGGACGATCGTCTCCCGTTGCGCGGCGGCGTGGGCGGCGAAGCGGGTGGGCGCAACCCCGATCCGCACCTCTAACTCCACCGCCCGCCGCGCCGCCGCCAGCACCCCGGCCCTCTCTCCCCCGTAGAGGCCACGCAGCCCGTCGAGGGTGAAGAACGCCTCCCCGGGCCGCTCCGACTCGACCGCGGCCCCGATCCTCTCAAGTCGGTGCAGCAGTCGCTCGGTCAGCTCACCGGCCTCGACCGGGTCGGCAAGCGCGGGCTCAGGGATCAGGACGCAGGCGACCTCCATACGAACATATGTTCGTACAAGAGGCGAACGGAATCAAGTGCCAATTTCGCTTATCGCCCAATCGACTAGACCGGCAGGCTCAGAGCCATGGACAAATGGACTCAAGCTCAGCCGCATCAGCGCTTCTGTCTTCGGCGACTCGCTTGGCCACGAGGGAGACCATTGCCGCAGCCGCAGCCCACTCTGTTGTCGGAAAGAGGCTGGGAGAATCGTCAGCTGCCTCCCGGACTTCCCGCAGCGCCGACGCAAGGCGGTCGATCGCCCCGTGCTGGAGCCTCGCGCCCTGGTTTCCCACGGCGAGGATCTCCAGCGTCAAGAGCCTCGTCGTGGGGGAATCGGCGGCAAGCAGGGCGGCGGCGGTGCGAATGCCCACCTCTGCCTTCTTTCTCGGATCATCCTCTCCCGCACAGGCTCGCTCCAGTCCCTCCAGCAGGCGCCCAAATAGCTCCTCGAAGCTGGCCAGCATGCACCCGCGCCGGTCTTTGAACTGCCTGTAGAAGCTGGCGGTCGACACGCCGGCCCGTCGCGCGATACCCGTGACCGACGTCGCGGCGTAGCCCCCGGCCGCGCACTCCTCGGCCATCGCCGCAATCAGCCGTTCGCGCTGATTGCGCTCGACCACCTCCGGGGGGAGGCCATGGGGGCCCGGCGGCAGCCGTCGGATCCCATCTGTATCGCTCTCCACAAATGCAGAATAGACCCAGTTCCCAAAAGTTCTGCTGGATCTCCTATCCTCGAAAGGGCGCGGCCGCGGCAGAAAACGTTTATCTGACTTCCTCCGAGCCGGCTCCTTGAGTGAACCACTCAAACAGATGTCGAAGGCGAACTCGGTAGAGCCTCGGCCCTAAACCCCCGCCGTTCCGTCAACCGCCCCCACCTTCCAAGCCCCGCCTTCTGTGACCATAGGGATCGCGTAAGCCTCCCGTCCCGCCCCCCGATAGAGCAGGAAGCCATGATCGCCCGCGACGCGCAGCGAACCGACGTCAACCCGAGCGCTCTGCTGCAGGGCGCTTTGGCCTGAGCCACTGCTCAGCGCTTCGAGCACCTCCGGGCAGCTTTGGATGCCCTTGTCCTTGCCAAAGCGATCGGCGAACTCTTCGAGCAGGGTCACCGCCGAGGCCGAGAGGTAAAAGCAGGCTTCATCCCAGCGGTGGGCGACGCGGGCGTCGAGGTAGGCGTGCAGGACCGCGGCGGCTGCGTCGCGTTCGGTTGCGCTTGCCTCGGCTCCCGATTCCTGGATCGAGTTATCGCCGCCCTTGTGGGAGAACTGCTTGGCGCCGCCGCCTGAGTCGTGGTGGGCGTTGTTGGGCTTTGCCGGGGGCGGGGGACTCTCCTGGGCTTCGTTGGAGCCGCTCTGTGCCTGAGGAGGCCCTGGGGCTTTGCCGCTTGGGCCCTCGCCCTGCTGGGCCTGGCTGCGTTCGTCGCGGATCTGCTCGGCGCCTTGGCGCAGCGCTTGGGCGGCGGCGGGTGAGCTCGGCTCTGTGGCGTCTGTCGTGCTCGAAGCAGCAGTGCCCTGGTTGGAGTCCCCTCCCCCGCCACAGCCGCCCACCAGCAGCGCGGCGGCCACGAGCAGGAGCGCGAGGGAGGCGCCTAGCCCCTTGCCCTGCACGTTTCCGAGAGGGTCGAGGAGACGTCAGGGGCACCGCTGAAGGAGAAGGTCGTGCGGGCGAGGCGAAAGAGGGCCCTGCCGACGCCCTTGGGGGCTGGGCAGCCGGCGCTCAGGAAGCTGCGCCGCTTGCCCTCGAAGCCATAGGTGCGCTTGAGGCTCATCTGCACTTCGGTGAGGTTGCCCCAGGCGCGCAGGTTGGCCGGCAGCTTGGCCGAGAGCGTGGTGCCGTAGGCGCCGTGGCGTTGGTGGCTGATGGAGAAGACGATCACGAAGGAGGCGGCGAAGGGGTAGTTGGTGTAGATCTGGCCGAAGAGGACGGGCTTACCTGCCTTGGTGCCCTTGAAGACGATCATCGTGCCTTTGGAGACGTAGCTTTCCTGACCTTCCAGGCCGACCAGGGCGCTGAAGGAGCCTTTGCCGACCAGCGAGGGCCGACAGTTGGCGAGGGCCCTCGAGGTCGAGGCGGGCTGGATCTCGGTGTAGGGGCAATTGGGCAGGCCTGTGGGGTCGAGGATGCCGGCGCGGTTGATCTCGATCTTCACCGCCTTTAGGACCGCCGGCCTTTGGGCGGGGTCGGTGGAGGTGATCTTCCAGCCGACCGAGACCGCGATCGGGGCCGCTCCCTGGCGCGGCAGGCGCTTGGGGGAGAGCTTTGCCGCGACGCTCAGCTGCAGGTTGCCGAGGATCTGGGTGTCGGCTTGGGCAAGGCTCGTGGCGGCTAGGGCCAGGAGGGCTGCCAGGGCCGGGGCGAGGAGCTTTCTCTTTGTCATCTGCCTCTCCCAACTCCCCGAAGGGGCGCTCGATGCGCCTTGCGGTGGTGGCGGTGCTTGGGGCGCTGCGCCCTATGGCGCTTTGCGGTGGCGGCGCCAACAGAGCCGCCGGCCGCGGTCGGCGGCGGAGAGCCTGTGCCCTGCTGGGGCCCTTGGGGTGCGGGGGCGCTGAAGGTGGCCCGCACCGCAGTCGCTTCTTCGACCTGCACCGTGCAATCAGGCGCAGTGCCGGTGCAGGCGCCGGAGAAGCCCGCGAAGGTGGAGCCGGGCTCGGGGTCGGCAGAGAGGGTGACGCTAGCCCCCGCGGGCAGCGCTTCTTCGCAAGCAGAAACGCAGCCTTGATCGCCGAGGCTGCTTTGGATCGTGCCGGTGCCTGTGCCTGCGCTTGTGAGCAAGAGGCGAGCGACGGCGGCGCTAAACGGCGCTGTCGTCGCAGAGTCCGGCCCATAGGCGTAGATCGCGCCGAAGGAGCTGTTGCCCGAGGTGAGGTAGACGCGGCCTTGGGTTGGGGTTTCGGAGTTGTCGACCGTAAGCCCGGCCGGCATTCCCCATGCGACGGGGAACTTCAGGTGGCCCTCATAGCTGCCGTCGGGATTAAAGACGTAGGCGATCGCCTGCGGGCGTTCGCTGTATTTGGGCTGCAGGTTGTCGATCACATAGATCTCGCCGCTGACCCTGTCGACGGCGACCGAGGCGTCGCGCATCGAGACGAATTCCCCGTTGGAGGTTTCCGATCCGTCGATCTCCTCGATTGGGGCCCCAGCAGGCGTGGCGGAGTCATAGACCTCGATCGTGTTGGTGGAGGCGTCGGGGACATAGAGGCGCCCCGCGGTGCCGGGGTATTGGGAGAAGGCGACGCCGTAGCCGTCTTGGAGGCTGCCGGTGCCGATCTGAAGCGGTACTTCGGAGTCGGGGGGCCCTTCCATCACCGCAGCGCCGTTTTCGTCGAAGACGGAGACGTAGGTGCGCTGGTCGACGTAGAGGTCGCCTGTTGTCGGGTCGGTGGCTACGCCGGTGGGGTTGTTCTCGCCGTTTGGGGTCGGGCCGAGGATTGTGCTCACCGTGCCGATCAGGTCATAGCGGATCACGGCGCGGTGATAGTCGTTTACGTAGAGGCTTTCGCCGGCGATGGCAAGCCCGCAGGGACCGTCGATCGAATCGATGCCGGGGACCTGGCCGAGGAAGCCGGTGGCGCCGGTCGCTTTGGGGTCGGCGTAGTTGGCGTTTTGGTCATAGATGTCGATCGCGTCGTGGTAGTAGTCGGAGACGTAGAAGTGACCGAGCGGGTCGACGGCCATCCCGCAGGGGCCTTCGAGG
>JAJKHV010000066.1 GCA_021154855.1 Solirubrobacterales bacterium | reverse complement strand
TACAACTACCGACGAAAGCACGGCTCCCTCGGCCATCGCCCGCCTGCGGCTCGACTCAGTGAGCTACAGGGGAACAACCTGGCTGGGAACTACAGCTAGCTTGCAGGGATGACCAACGCCGAGATCGCCGCCGCCCTCGACGAGCTCGGCGTGCTCTACCAGCTCGACGGCGCGGTCAAATACAGGGCGCTCGCCTACGGCACCGCGGCGAAGGCGATTCGCGAAAGTCCGGTCTCGGTTGCCGACCTTGCCGCGGCGGGGCGGGCGACCGAGGTTCCCGGCGTCGGCAAGACGCTGGCGGAAAAGATCGACGCGCTGCTCGAGACCGGCGAGATACCCGCGGCTGTCAAATTGAAGGCGAAGTTCCCGCCGACCTTGGTTGAGGTCACACGCGTACCGGGGGTCGGGCCGAAGACGGCGCGGCGGCTGTTCGACGAGCTCGGCGTCACCAATCTGGAGGACCTGAAAGCGGCGGCGGAGGGGAAGCGAATCCGCGCTCTGAAAGGGCTCGGGCCGAAGGCGGAGGAAAACGTCCTGGCAGGGTTGGAGCGACTCGGCGATCCCAGCGAGAGCTCGGGACGCGTGCTGCTCTCGATGGCCCGGCCGATCGCCGAGGAGCTGGCTAGGACACTGCGTGAACATCCCGCCGCCGACCGGGTCGAGGTAGCCGGCTCGGTACGCCGCTGGGCCGAGACCTGCAAGGACATCGACCTGATCGCGACTGCGGAGGAGCCCACCGCCTTGGCCGAGCACTTCGTCGCCAGCCCGCTGATCGCGGCGGCCGGGACGCCGGGGCCGAACGGCGTGCGAGCGCAGACGCATAACGGGATCTCCGTTGACCTCCGCATTGTCGCCCCGGATGCCTTCGGCAACTTGCTCCAGCACTTCACCGGTTCGCAAGCCCACAACGTGCAGCTGCGCGAGCAGGCGGTCGGTCGCGGCCTCTCGGTTTCCGAGCACGGGATCACCGAGGTCGAGAGTGGCGAGGTTGAGCGCTGCGCCGACGAGGCGGCGGTCTACGAGCGCCTCGGTTACGCCTACATCGTGCCCGAGCTGCGCGAGGGGCGCGGTGAGCTGAAAGCGGCGCGTGAGGAAGGCCTGCCCAAGCTGGTCGCGCTCGAGGACATCCGCGGCGACCTGCACTCGCACACCACGCTCTCCGACGGCCGCAACACGCTCGAGGAGATGGCGGCCGCGGGTCACGATCGTGGCTACGCCTACATGGCGATCACCGACCACTCCGCCAGTCACGGCTTCGGCGACCATGTCACCACCGAGCGGCTCTGGGAGCGGATCGCCGAAGTCGAGGCCTGGAATGAGGGGAGCGACGGCGACTTTCGGCTGCTTGCCGGCTCAGAGATCAACATCGGCCTCGACGGTGCGCTCGACTATCCCGACGAGGCGGTCGAAGCGCTCAACTGGGTCGTCGCCAGCGTCCACACCTCCTTCGCGATCTCCGAGAAGGAGATGACCGCCCGCGTGCTGGCCGCAATCGAGAACCCGCTGGTCGACTGCATCGGCCACTTGACCGGGCGCTTGATCGGCCGCCGCGAGCCCTACGGGATCGACATCGAGGCAGTCGCCGAGGCGGCGGCGCGGACCGGGACGATGCTGGAGATCAACGGCAATCCGAATCGGCGCGACCTCTCCGAGCATCACGCCCGGTTGGCGGCGCAAGCGGGGGCGACGATCGTGCTCAACACCGACGCTCATGGGGTCGACACACTGAACAACATGGCTTATGCCGTCGCCACTGCCCGACGGGCCTGGCTGAGCGCGGATCAGGTTGCGAACACGAAGAGCTGGCAGGACTTCGGGAAGCTTCGAAAGCGGTAGGAAGACCGCCCCCGGCTCTCGCTGCCGAGCGGTTATTGCAGGGCGAAGACGACGCGGACTGTGGCGGTGACGGTGGAGTTGCCGGGCTTGACCGGCGGGCTTGGCGCGGCTTCTACGCCCTTCGCGTCCGCGTTTACTGGAGTCGTGCTCACTTCCGTGCCTTCTTCGATACTGAGAACCGGGCCGAGGACCGCTCCGGCGCTGGCGGCCAGAGCTGAGGCCTTGGCTTTGGCCTGGGCGAAGGCGGCGAGGAGGGCGTTGTCGAAGGCCAGTTCGGGATTGCCGGGGAAGAAGTTGGGGCCGCGGCTGCCGGTTGCTCCCGCGGCGACGGCGGTGGTGACGAGTTCGCCGGCCCGCGCCGGCTCGTGGAGAATCACGCCGATTCCCTCGGCTGCCCGGTAGAGCGTGCGTTTGCCCCGGGTCGTTTTCCGCACCGAGATTCCGCCGCTGCTGATGTCGCCCGCGCCGATTCCGGGGGTTTTCTGAACCGCAGCGATCACCGCCCGCAGGCCTACCGCAACTGCTTGCAGGGCCGCCTTCCGGGTCTTGCGTTCCTTGCTCAGGGAGAATCCGAGCGAGGCGGTGTCGTTCGGGACCTTCTGGGTCACCGTGCCATGGACGCTGACGGTCCGTTCTACCGCCGCGGCCGTTGCCGGCAGGACCAGTGCGATGGCCATGACGGCGAGCACGATCAGGGGTCGGCGATTCACCAGGATGAAGCTACCCCTGAGCACGGATGTCGCTCAGGCGTGGCTGCGACTGGTCCGCAGCCCGGGAGTGCGAACCAGCTGGATCGGCCGCAGGGCGGAGTTCGGGACGACGTAGAACTTGACGCCGTCGCGTTGCTCGATCGCGAGGACGGCGGCCTCACGGGAATGCCAGGTGAGCGAGACCAGCAGGGCGTAACCGGCACCGATCGCCGCCACGCCCGGGAAGAAGACGCCGAGGGCACCGGCCGCGATCGCGGTTACCGCTATCGGCCAGAGGCGACCGAAGGAAATCCTGGCCGGGGTCTCGGGGGGAAGCGCCGTGGCGGTCTTCGCACGCGCCAGGGTGTCGCGCAGCGCATCGGCGGCGCGCGATGGGCGGCCGAGGTAGAAGCCGATCGCCAGTGCGAGGAACCACCAGACGGCGGCGACGATCAGGGTCCTCGTGTCGCTGTCGCGGTTGGCGGCGATTGCCGTGATCGTCGCCAGGGCGGTCGCCTCGGCGCCGGTGAGCAGGACGGTCACGCGCAGTAGGTCGGTGTAAGGCAACTCGCTACTCCGCCAGCGCCTCGAGCATCGCCAGCCAACCCGACGGGCCGTCGACCAGCAGGTCGGCCTCCTCAGCAAGCTCGGGAGGCGCCTCGGCGGAGACAACGCCGACGCAGACGGCGCTCTTCAGCTCCCCTTCGTCGCGCAGCTCGCGCAGGCGGCGAAAGGCATCGAGGTCGGTGCGATCGTCTCCGGCGTAGATCGCCGCGCTCACGCCGTCAGCGGCGAGCAACGCCGCTACAGCCGCATCCTTGCCACCGCCGCCGATCGGGCGCAGCTCGAGCACCTTGCGGCCCCAGCGCGGTTCGAGCTTGGTCCGCCCGGCCTCAGCGGCGATCTCGTGGGCGCGCGCCTTGGCCCTGTGCTCGTCCGCCGCGCCGCGCCAGTGCAGGCTCTGAATCGGCCCCTTGTCCTCCAGCCGCAGGCCGAGCGATGCCAGCGCGGCGGCGTCCAGCGCGGCGATGAACTCGGCCGCGCTGCGCTCCTGGCCCGCGAGCGCGGGATCGAGCTGCGGCTGCTCATCGCCGGGCATCAGCAACTCGAGCCCGTGGTTGCCGGCGTAAGCGATCCCGTCCACTCCGACCAGCCGCCGCGCCTCCAGCGCCTGGCGTCCGGAGATACAGCCAACCAGGCCGAAGTCGCGATTCAGCGCTTCGAGCAGCTCGCTCGCCCGCGCCGGCACGACGGCCTGCTCGGGCTGCTCGACGATCGGCGCCAGGGTGCCGTCGACATCAGTCAGGATCGCTGCACGTCGGGGATCCGCGCGCAGCCGGTCCAACGGCGCGTCCTTGCCCCCCGCGCCTGTCTCAGATTCGAGCGACACTGCATCTAGTATCGCGGCACGATGCCCGCGGAACCGGCGCTGCCGTCCCACCCTGCTCTCAAGCTCGCCGCGATCGGCACGCTTGCAGGAGCCTTCAGCGGCCTCTTCGGGGTTGGCGGCGGCACGGTCATCGTCCCCCTGCTGATCTTCTGGTTTGGCTATGGCGAGCGTCTGGCGACCGGGACCAGCCTCGGCGCGATCGTCCTGATCGGCCTGCTCGGAACGATCGCCCAGGGCGGCATCTACGGCAACGTCCATGTGGTCAGCGGGCTGCTCTTGGCGATCCCCGCTGTCATCGGTGTCGTAATCGGCACCGCCGTCCAGCAGCGCATCTCCCAGCGCATGGTCTCGATTCTCTTCGCTGCCCTGCTGATCGCGATCGCGATCGAGCTGGTGCTCAAATGAGTGGAGACGAGCTGCTGGCGGCTCTGATCTGCATGGCCGGCGGCTTCACCGGTGGAATCGTCGGCGTCGGCGGCGGTGTCCTCTTCGTTCCGGCGCTGACGATCTTCATCGGCCTGAGCCAGGTCGAGGGAGAGTCGACCTCGCTGTTGATGATCGTCATCGTCGCCCTGATCGGAGCAATCCGCCAGAACTCCTACGGCAACGTCAACGTTCGCAACGCGATCATCATCGGCGCTCTTTCCCCGCTCGGGGTGCTGCTTGGCGTCGGGATCGCCAACCACGTCTCCGAGCGCGTTCTGCAGCTCTCTTTTGCGGCTCTGGCGCTGTTCATCGCCTATCGCTTGATCGTGCGGGCGCTTGCCGCGCCCGCGTAGCCCCGCTTCTCAGTGCGGCTGCAGCCCATCGGTAGTCTGAAAGCGTGGATTCACTCAGCTGGGAGGGCGACATCCCGCAGCTTCGCAAGCCGATCCTGGTCTGCTCCTTTCGGGGCTGGAACGACGCCGCCGCGGCAGCGTCGACGGCCTTGACGGCAGTCGAAGACGCCTTCGACTCGGATCTGATCGCAAGGATCGACGCTGAGGACTACTTCGACTTCCAGGCGACCCGCCCGACGATCGTTCTCAGCGAGGGTCAGGCGCGCCGGATCGACTGGCCGCAGAACGACCTGATCGCCGTCCGGGTGCCGGCCGCCGAGCGCGATCTCGTGCTGCTCGACGGCACCGAGCCAAACCTGCGCTGGCGCACCTTCTCTGAGACGATCGCCACCGCCGCCGACGCCCTCGGGGTCGAGATGGTGATCACCCTGGGAGCGCTGATCGCGGAGGTGTCCCACACTCTGCCGGTGCCGATCACCGGCCTCGCCTCAGACGAGAAGCTGGTCGAAGAGCTCGATCTGCAGCGCTCCAGCTACGAGGGTCCGACCGGCATCGTCGGCGTCGTCCACGACTGCTGCCGCCAGGTCGGAATGACCTCCGCCTCGCTCTGGGCCGCGGTTCCCCATTACGTTGCCGCGGTTCCCAACCCAAAGGCCGCGCTCGCACTGCTGCGCCGGCTCGAGGGCCTGACCGGCATCGCCGTAGATGCCATCGACCTCGAGGATGAAGCCGACACCTACGAGGATCAGATCAACCGCGCGATCGCGGCAAACCCGGAGATAGAGGAGCTCGTCGACCGGATAGAGACCGAACAGTCCGAGCAAACCGAAGGCCCCGAGGATCTACCGTCCGCAGACTCCATCGCGAGAGATTTCCAGCAGTTCCTCCGCCAGCAGGGAAACCAGTAACAAGCGCTGCTCCGCGGGTGGCATTGGGGAGGGGGTCAAGGACGGTTTTGACCCGCCGCAGGTCCCCTTCCCCAATGACAGGACCCGCGGGCCGAGCCCCTGTCGCTTAGCTCTCAGCCGCCGGACAGATGAGCCGGTAGTCGCACCACCCGCAGGTGGTGGGCGAAGGGCGCGGCTCGAAGTCCTGGCCAAGCACGCCTTCGCCGACGGCGAGCACGGTCCGCTCGACCCGCTCGGCGTCATCGGCCCTGACCGGCGCGGCGACCTTGTCGGCATCGAGCACGTAGTAGTAGCTGCCGGTCCCGGCCTCGAGCCCCCAGGCCTCGCGGGCGGCGAGCCGGTAGAGGGCGAGCTGCAGGTCGTTCTCGAGCTGTGCTTCGCTCTTGCGCTCGCCGGTCTTGTAGTCGATCAGCTCGTAGCTGCCGTCGGGGAGGCGGTCGACGCGGTCGACGCGGCCGCGCACCTGATGCGGCCCGATCCGGATGTCGAACTTGCGCTCGAGCCAGACGGGTTCACCCTCGGACTCGCGCTCGCGCTCCCAGTAGAGCCGCATCGCCTCGCGGGCGCGGTCGCGGAACTGCAGCTCGTCGTCGCTGGAGCCGAAGCCGGAGCGGCGCCAGCCGGACTCGAAGAGATCCATCAATCCGGCCAGCCCTTCCCCTCTGGCCGCGTCCCGGTCGGAGTCCTTGTGAAAGCGTTCCAGCACGCTGTGGATGAGGATTCCAAAGCGCTGGTTGATCGTCGGCTCCTGGGGAATGCCGAATACTCGCCGGAACTTGTACTTCAGCGGGCAGGTCAGGTAGAGGTCGAGATCCGAGGCAGAAAGGCTGAGCGCGCCGTCGCCGCGGCGGGGCAGAAAGGCTTCCAGCGACGGCTCGTGGCGGGCGGCGATCAGCCTGCGGCGACCGTCGCCCTCGTGCTCGGAGTCGAGCAGGTAGGCATCGAGGGGGGAAGCATCGAGCTCTGCCTGCTGCTCCGGCGTGGCAACCTGCCGCAGCAGGCCGTTGACTGCCTCGATCGCCTCCGCGGTCGCCTCCTCGCCGGGCCGCTGCGCCAGCGCCGCCAGCTTGAGCAGCTCGAGATGGCGGGCAATCGCCCGGTTGACGTCCACCACCGTGTCCAGACGCGGCTCGGAAAGCTCCCGCCCCGCCTGCCACGACGCCTCCAGCACCTCCTCGCGCAGCTTGCGGTAGGTCGCGTGCAAGCCCTCCGCCGGCCCGAAGAGCTCCTCCTCGTGCAGCTCCTCCGCCTCCTCGCTCTCCCCCTCGGGGTCGTCTTCGACCCGCGAGAGGACGAGCGTGGAGCGCGCCTGTGTGTCGCCCGGCTCGACGCCGAGCATGAAGACGTGACCGAACTCGGTGCCCTTGGCGCTGCGGCCGTCGAGGCCGCGGACTGTGCCGGGTGAGCGCGGCTCCTCGCCGCCCGCCGGCTCGACCCCGGCCTCGGCGACGGCACTGAGGTAGCGGACGAAGTCGCGAGTCGAACCGTGGGGCTCGCGCCTCGCCCATGCGGCGGCGAGTTCAGCCAATCGCGAAAGGCCGAGCAGGCGCTCGGCAACCTCCGGCTCGGCAGCGAAGAGCCGCTGTCGGCGCAAGCCGACCCGCTCGATCAGCCGCCGTACGAATACATCTGCGCGACGTTCCTCCATCGCGCTCGACGCTTCTCCGTAGAGCTTGAGGAAGGACTGGATCCGCTCCCTTCCCTCGGGCGGGATCTGGGGGCTCTCCAGGGCGGCCTCGGAGGCGGAGACCATGTCGATCTTTCGCCGCCGGGCAATCGTGGTCAGCCGCGCCAGGTCGGTAGAGCGCAACTCGACCGGCGGTCGGGTCAGCGCCCGTGCGGCTGCCGCCGAGTCGCCTGGGTCCGCCAGCACTCGCAACCAGGCGATCGCATCGCGAACCTCGGGACGCTGAAAAAGGGCAGCCGGGCCGGCGAGATGGAATGGGATCCCTCGCTCCTCCATCGCCGCCGCGATCGCGCCGCCATCGGTTGTCAGATTGTCCAGCAGCACGCAGATCGCCTCGGGCGATGTGCCGCCGACGAGCAGATGCTCTACCTCACGCGCAACGGCTTGAGCCTGCGCACGCTCGTTCGTGCAGCGCCAGAAGCGGACGGCCGGCTCTCGAAATCGCTTCTCCAGCTCAATGACGACCCCCATCGGATGAAGGTCGGCCGATGCGCTCACGTCCGTCATCCCCAGGGCATAGAGGTGATTCGGATTCTCGCTGGCGAGCTTGGTGAGGATTGCCCGCTGGGCTGCCGTTGTGTCCTCCAGCTCGTCGACCATGACGTAGGTGAAACGGGTCGCGATTTCAGTTCCCAACCTCGGCTGCTCGTGCAAAAGCTTGTTGAGCGTGAGGAAGACGTCACCTCCGTCGACGTTGCCCGACTCGGCGAGGATGCGGTCGTGGGCAGCGCAGAACTCCGCCAGCTCGGGCTCGGGTGGATCTGAGCCCGCCTTCAGCTCGTCGACCTGGGTCAGCAATCGCGCCAGCAGGCCAGCCGGATTTCCGCGAATTTCCCGGTTGCGGAGCGGCAAGTCGTCGATGCGGTCGAGCAGCATCGCCAGGCGCTCGGCCGGGCCGAGCACGTCGAAGAAGGGATCGAGGCCGGCTGCGGTCGAGTGCTCGCGCAACAACCGTTCACCAAGCACGTCCCATGTTCCGACCCACAGCTCCTCGTAAGAGCCCGCGAGCAACACTTCGATGCGCTGATGCAGGCGTTGGGCGGTCGGCCGGTTGGAGGCAAGAACCAGGAGCCCCTCTGGGGGGACTCCCTCCGCGACGAGGTGGGCGAAGCGGCGAGCCAGGGCCTCGGTCTTGCCGGTTCCGGCGGCGCCCTGCAGCAGCAGTGGCCCGTCCCCATGCTGGACGGCGCGTTCCTGAGTCTCGGCGAGCGCGAGCATGCTCCAACGCTAGCGAGTGTGCGGCCTCCATAGGATGGCCTCGGTGGACGTTTTTTCCGCAGACTGGCTGGGAATCTGCCGCCGCGCCGTGGCGGCACAGCGGGCGATCTTCGCGGAGGTGCGCGGAGTCAGTGCTCGGACGGCTTATGAGGGCATCGGCGAGGGAGGCGATCACACGCTGGTAATCGACCGCCGCTGCGAGGACGCGGTCTTCGCAGAGCTGGAGGCTCTGGCCGGGCAGGGCGCCTCGTTCGTCGCGGTTTCCGAGGAGCGCGGGGAGGTCTCCTTCGGCGACGGTGGCCCCGCCATGGTCGTGATCGATCCGATCGATGGCTCGCTCAACGCTCGCCGCACCTTGCCCTCCCACAGCCTCAGCATCGCGGTCGCGAAGGGAGATTCCATGGCGGAGGTCGAGTTCGGTTACGTCTTCGACTTCGGCGCCGGCGAGGAGTTCGTCGCCCAGCGGGGTGGGGGTGCGAAGCTCGGCGACGAGCGAGTCGCCGTCGGTCCCGACGGCGACAAAATTGAGCTGCTCGGGCTCGAGGCGGCAGAGCCGGAGCGGGCACTGGGGGCGCTGGAAGCGCTTGCCGGCCGCGTCTACCGCCTGCGGGTGGTCGGCTCAATCGCGATCAGCGCTGCCTACGTGAGTGCCGGCCGCTTCGATGCGATGGCGAGCCTGCGCCCCTGCCGCTCGGTGGATGCTGCCGCCGCCCAGCTGATCGTGCGAGAGGCGGGGGGTCGGGTGAGTTTCGGCGACCTCGCTTTGGAGCAGGCCAGTCTCGGCCTCGACGCCCGCTATCCGATCGCTGCCGCGGCCGGCGAACAGGGCTTGGCGATCGCGCGCAGCGCCCAGTAACCAAGCGCTCCCAGGGGTTTAAGAACGTGTGTTCGCTAGGAACATGTGTTCGCTAGACTCGCGAACCTCCCAGGCAGGAAACCCGCATACCGAAGGGATTCAACTTAATGGCAACGCAGACCAAAGCAGCAAAAAGCAACGGTACAGCGCCGAAAGCGAAAGCTCAGCGCTCCACCAAAGCCTCGGCTTCGACTTCTGAGAAGAACCAGGCCCGCACGGTGGTCGAGACCGCGGTCGACATCCCCGTCGGCGCCGTCCTCACGGTCACCGACCGGGTCACCGACCTGGTCGAGCCGTTCACCGGTCGTTCCGCCGCTGAAAAACAGCTCAAGTCCTACCGCGCTGAGTTGCGCCGCCGTGTCAAGCGCACCGAGCGCCGCGGCACGACCGCCCGCCGCAAGGCGACCACCGAGGCCCGCAAGACCCGAAACCGGGTCGAGCGCGAAGCCCGCAAGCATCAGCGCACAGTCGAGACGACCGTGAAACGCAACCGCAACGAGCTCGAGCAGCGCGTACGCAAGGCAATCGAGCTTCTCCCTGTCTAAGAGCGCCTGACGGCGCAGATCGGTGCCTTCGATCGCCTCGCGTGCGGAGCACGCCACGTTCCCTGCGCCCTTGACCTGTTTGGTCAGTCGGCCTTAGACGCCGAGTACCTGTACCGGCAGTGAGCCGGCTGGCTCGTAGGGCCAGCCGGCTTGTGCCGGGACATATGCCCTGAACTGAAAGCGCACGCCGCGGCTATCGTCGTCGGTGAACCGGTAGGCGTAGCGAAAGTGCCCGCGGTGGTCGGTATGGATCGTGCGGAACTCGCTCCAGGGCAGGCCGGGCAGGCGGAACTGCAGCTGAATTGTCTTGCCCTCCTCCGGGACGGCGGCGCCGGCGCGGGCTACGCCGCCGCGGAAAACGATCGGTGCCCCGCCCACCCGCGCCCTCGCGGCGGAAGCTCGCATCCGCAAGCCGCTGCGCACCGCGAGTCGCAGTGAGCCGATGTTGGCGCCGCTCAAGGTCGCGGTTGGCGGCGCCACGGCGGTCAAATCGCGGCTTGGGCCTGGCGCCAGGCGGATGCTGAAGCTGCCGGTGGCATCCGTCTTGACGGTTGATACACGCTCGGCCGGAATGGCTCCGGAGTCGAAGCGCTCGATTATCCGCACCGGCATCGCCGACAGCGGCGCGCGGCGACCCCCGATCAGCCGGCCGGAAAAGATCGCTCCGCGCCCGTAGTGGACGGTGTGTGAGCGGAAGCTGCTGAGCAACGCAGTCGCCACCTTGAGCGGACTGGACAGCCGCATCGGCAGCCCGTTGCTCCTGCTCGATGTGGACGCTGAGTTGGCTGCGGCGTCGTAGGCGGTGGCGCGAAATTCGTATTCGCCGCGGGGGTAGGCCTCGGAGTTCCAGCGGGCGCGAAGACCCGATCCAGAGCGCTCGGTCGGCAGCTCGACGAAGCGCTCGCCGGAGCCGGCCGGCCGAACGCCGATCGATCCGAGCGCCGGATCAAGGCCGGAGAGGGAATCAGAAGCGCGTGCGTCGATCCGCTCGGGGTCGCGTGGGTCCTGGGCGTTTGCGAAGGCGACCCGTGGGCCCTCGCGGTCGATCCTCACCACCGCGGTGGCGGGCGCGTGGTTGAGGCTGCCGTTGGAGACGCCGCCATCGGCCACGTTGCCCGCTGCGTCACGGGCGTAGTAGGCCACCGAGTGGATGCCGGACCCGATCACCGTGGCCGAGACCTCGTTGCCGTCTGCCTCGATCGGCGCTCCGCCGTCGATGCGGATCGCGGTGAAGGGTTCGCCACCGCCGCTGCTCGTAAGCATTCCCGAGCCAGAGTCGGTTGCGATCGCGGTCAAGCTAAGTGGTCGGTTCGACCAGTCAGCCGGGTTGCCCGCCAGCAGTGTCAGGGGGTCTGTCTTGTCGACATGCAGGGCGGTGTCGGTTGGGCTGGCCGACCGTATGCCCGAGCCGGAGACCGCGACGGCGTGGAGATAGCTCGCCCCCTCGGGAAGCCCGGTAACGGTGAGAAGGCCCTCGCCGCCTCTGGCCTGCAGCTCGAATTCCCCCGTGCCGCAACTGGCGACCACCAGGCAAGGGCTGTCGCCGGAGAGCCCGTCGATCGTCGCGGCGTAACCACGGATGCCGGAGAGCGGCGCCGGCCCGCCTGGATCGCTCAGATGGAGCGTGTAGGGAAACGCCGTTCGGCCTATCCATGCAGGCACCTGCACCGGTGCGATCTGCCCCGGCTTGCCGTCGTCGAAGCGCAGCTTTGCCGTCACGGGGATGCCCGCGGCGCCGCTGCTGTCCTCCAACCAGATCTCCGCGGTATAGGCGCCGGGAGAAGGGGGGACGCTGAGATGCTGGATCGACGTTGCCGGCCAGTCGAGCGTCGCCTCGCTGAGCGCCTCCTGCCCGGATGGGTCGAGGACCCGATAGTGGACCCTGGCTACGGGTCCGGGAGGGTTGCTCCAGCGCAGCACGAACAAGCGCTGGGCGTGCCAGCTCGCCTCGCCGCCGTCCACGCTCAGGTCGACCGGCTGCAGCCCCGCGCGTGCCGTCGAGGCAACCGCCATGGTTAGGCCGGCGAGGCAGGCGACCGCCAGCATGCAACGTGTTGTCCGTGTGATACCTGGAAAAAGCGTTGCGCCACGCCTGAGCGCAATTCTCATGGCCCGAACTCTCCTGCCGCCGAACCGCCGGAGGAATTTTCGCCGCCGCTTGCGCTCGTCGGTTCGGCGACGGGCGCCGGAGGCGGTTCATATTCGACTGCTTCGGATGGGGAGCTGGCAACTTCGGCGTCGAGGGTTTCCAGCTCTTCGGGTGGCAGCGGCTTTGGTGGCGGCTCGGCTGCTGGCGCCGGGGTGGGAGCGGCGGATTCGTGCTCCACGGCCGGGCTGGTTTCCGGCTCGACCTGCCGTGGCAAGGATCGCTCGATCACCGGCCCGAGACTGCGCTGGGGAGTCAGGTCTGGCGCCGGAAGTACGCCAGTGGCAACGCAGGCAGCGACGCCTCCGGCCGCCCCGGCGCACAGCGCGAGCAGTTTGGCGAAAGCGGCCATGTCGACGCCTTTGGAGCCGCCGCTGACGGCGACTTGGGTCGCCGTCGAGCCGGCACCGCTGCTGCCGATCCGCGGCAGGCGCGATCCCAGTTCGCCGAGGAGCTCGTGTGCCCGTTCCAGCAGCGACCGCGCCGGCAGCAGCGACGGCCCCAGCGCAATCGCGATCCTTGGCGCCGCCCGGTAGGCACGCATGGTCGAGCGACAGTGGCCGCAGGCGCGAAGGTGCTCACGCACCGCCTCTTCCTCGGTCTGGCTCGCCTCGCCGTCGCAGAACGCCGAGAGCAGCGGCCCCATCTGACGGCAGCGCCGGCCGTCCTCGCTGCTCGAGAGAAGACTGCGAAAGCGGTCGCGCCCCTCGGCCAGCACCCGGTTGATCTTGGTTTGGCTGAAACCGGTGATCTCGCCTATCTCCGCGTAGGAGTAGCCCTCGGCGAGAAGGCTCAGCGCCCTCAGCTCCGCCGGCTTCAGCGCTTGCAGCGCCTCGCGGCTGCGGGCGACTGCCTCACGTCGCTCAACCTGCTCCTCGGGAGTGTCGTCGGTAGCCGGGATCAGCGCCACGAGGTCGGCGCTCGCCCCACTGGGCGCAGCGTGCCGAGCCTGGCCAAGCAACCGCTCACGGCTCTGGCGCAGCGCCAACGCCTCATGCTTGGTCACCGTCTGGGTCCAGCGAATCAGCTCGCGGGCGTCCGTGGTCGGCGCTTTGAGGAGGACGATCTCCAGTGCTCGCTGGTAGGCGTCTTCGGCGTCTTCGCCATCGAGCGAGTAGCGCCGCGCCGTCCGCTTCAGCGCAGCCTCGTGTTCGGCGATCATTTCGATCGCCGCTCGCTTTCGCGCCGCCTCGCTCTGTCCCGCCGCCGAGGCCACTCGTCCGAGTTGTCGTCCCTGCGCCGCCATCGCTTGCCGTCCCTGGCTCATTCCCCGTTGAATTTCCCCACCGGTCAGATCTGTCGCTCCAAGATGCCCGGTTAATGCAGGGACAGCCGGCGGTTCTCCCCCCGTCTGGACGGGTGACCGGTGGTGGAGTCCGCAAATTGCACGAATCCCCATCGCGGCGCTGTTCCGCCAAGCGGTCGATAGCATCAGCGCCGATGAGTACCTGCGTGGTCACCGGCGGTGCCGGCTTTCTCGGCTCCCACCTCTGCGAGCACCTGCTCGGCGAGGGACACAAGGTGATCTGCATCGACAACCTCGAGACCGGTTCCCTGCAGAACATCGAGCACATCCGCGACGGCGACTTCGACTTCCGCCACATCGACATCATCGAGTACGTCGATATTCCCGAGGCCGTCGACTTCGTCTACCACCTCGCCTCACCGGCAAGCCCGATCGATTACCTGCGGTTGCCGCTGCAAACGCTCAAGGTCGGCTCGCACGGCACTCATCACATGCTCGGCGTCGCCAAGTTCAAGCGCGCCCGCTTCCTGATCGCCTCGACCAGCGAGGTCTACGGCGACCCCAAGGTTCACCCTCAGACCGAGGACTACTGGGGCCACGTCAACCCGATCGGTCCGCGCGGCGTCTATGACGAGGCGAAGCGCTACGCCGAGGCGATGACCATGGCCTACCACCGCCAGCAGGGCGTCGACACCTCGATCGTTCGCATCTTCAACACCTACGGGCCGCGCATGCGCGCCCATGACGGGCGCGCGATTCCAACCTTCTTCCGTCAGGCGCTCGAGGACCGGCCGCTGACCGTCTTCGGCGGGGGCGAGCAGACGCGCAGCTTCTGTTACGTCGACGACCTGATCCGCGGCATCGTCGCTCTAGCTGAGTCCGAAGTTCACTCGCCGGTCAACATCGGCAACCCGAAAGAGTTCACCCTGCTCGAACTGGCGAAGACCGTGATCGACGTGACCGACTCCAAATCGGAGATCATCTTCGAGCCGCTGCCAGTCGACGATCCGCAGCAGCGTCGTCCCGACATCACCCGGGCCCGCGAGCTGCTCGGCTGGGAGCCGGAGGTCGAGCTTCGCGAGGGGTTGCAGATGACCATCGACAAGGCTGGCGTTGAGCGCCTCTCCGGCGCCTCGGACTGAGCGAGCGTAGGCGCCCTAGCTATGCAGGGACGGGGACGTTCTCTGCTGCGGGGACGTCGCTGGTCCTGTAGAAGGCGATTGACGTCGGCACGTTCGTGAGCTCCCTTTGCATCGCCTCCAGCGTGCGCTTTGCTGCTGTCTCGGTCGGCCAGCCGTAGCGGGCCAAGAGTGCTTCGGAGCCTTGCTCGTCCGCAGCGGCGACGGTTGATTCGGTGAGGGCGCTGGCGAGAGCTGCCATGCCTCGGCAGAAGTCCTCCTCGTTCCAGCTGATCCTGCCGGCTTGATCGATCTCGACGAAGCCGTTCTCGACGAGGAAGCTGAGTTCGACGTAGGCGGCGCCTGGATCACCGAAGTACTGGGGCCCGCGGCGCAGGTAGTGCAGCAGCTCCGCCATGTGAGTGGCGCACATATCGAGCCGGCTGACCCCGGAGATGTCCAGCCATGGATCCGAGATGCACATCAGGAAGCCGTAGACGTCGGCGATCGCCTCCTGCAGGGCCATGAACGGCTCAATTCCCAGCGTCTCCATCCAGCTGTCGTAGGTGGTGGAGGGAACGACGACGTTGTGGCCGTGGTCGTGGCCACGGATCCAGGGCATCAGGGTGGCCTTGACTGGCACATCGGTCGCCGCCATGGGCCCGTCGAGCAGCGTTTCGGCGAGCGGGATCGTGATCTCCGAGTAACGGGCGAGGTGCACGTTGCGCATGTAGAGAGTGCGCTGTTCTTCGAGGGCGAGGCCGTCGACGCCTTCGTCCTCGGGCATGAAGTAGGCGAAGTGCTTTGGATGGCCGGCCGCCTCGCCGGCCGAGACCAACAAGTCGGTGACGTTCATCGGCAGCTTGAACGGGACGCTCATTCCTGGCGCCCCTATCTCGGCTTCGACGGCGCGCAGGGCGTCGTCGAGTGAGTCGTCGAGCTGATCGAGCAGCTCCTGCTGCGCCTCGTCCCGCGCGGCGGCGAGAAAGGAGTGCAGGCCGATCCGGGTCTTCATCCGCCAGGTGCAGAGCGGTCCGCAGACGATCTCCAGCGCGGGCGGGCGGCCGCTGCGGGCGATCTCCAGGGTCATCTCACGGTGATCGATGCCGCCGGCGATCCCCTTGGCGCGCAGGCGAATGATTTCGGCGCTCTCGTCGTCGACGAGTGCGGCCAGCTCACGCAGGCCTTCGGCCATCTCGCCGCGCAGCACCGAGGCCGCGCTCTTGGAGAGCTCCTCGCCCTCGGCGGTTTGCAGGCTTCGCATGGCTTCGCTTTGCGCGGCGAGCTCGAGCAGCAGCGGCATCGCCGCCGCGCCATTGGTCGCCGGCTCACCGTCGAGCCGCACGTGGCCTACGCCATGCTGGTCCTCGAGCGGCCAGAACGACGAAAGCAATTGCGGCGGCTTGCGACTGGCCAGCTCCGACATCTCCCTACTCCCTTTCCCCTCCAGCATGGCTCGGCGCCATGCGCACTTGAGTCCACGAAACCGGGACGCCTGAGCATCAAACCGGTACGGCTGAAGGTACACAAGGGAATGCGCAAATGCAAATCAAATATTTGAGCAACTTAGACCCGCATCCGCCCCACAAAGCGAGAGGGCGGCCCACCTGGGCCGCCCTCTCCAACAAACGCTGTCGGGTGGTTACTGAGTCTGGGCAGTGAAGGAGAAGGTGCCGAGGGGGTCTCCTGCGGCGAACTTTTCCTGCGGCGTGCCAGTTGCTTTTTCGATCGGTGTGATGAACACCGAGTTGAGCGTTGTAGCGGTAACTTCCTGCAACGTCGCGGAGGCGTTTTTAACGCTGATCACGCGAGTGATCGGATCGGCGGTAATGGCCGCTCCGGTCAGGTCGATGTTGGCAATCGAGGAGCGCCCAAGGTTGCCCAGGTTGGCTTCCGGGGTTTTCGGGTTTTCGATCGTCACTTCGACTGTGGCTGTCTTCGCGCCGAGATCCACCCAGATATTGCCCATGGTGAGGGTCGTGACGCCTCTGGTCCCTGGAGGCGGAGCAGCTTCCAGGCTCTGAACCAGGCGCAGCCCACCGAGCGTCTGCAGAATGCCTGCAGAGGCATTCGGTGCCAGCGAGCCCCCGCCGATCGGGAACGCAACGGTTGGCGGAGGGCCGGCGCTGACAATGGACGTCGGCGCCACCGTCGAGAGTTTCACCGCGAACGGGCCTTCTTCACCGGGTGCATGCGGCCCTACATTGCGCAGCTTTTGCAGCGCCGATGGGCTCAGCGCCAGCGTCGCATTGCCGGCTGGCAGTACCGCGACCGTTTTCGGCTGCGTTTCGCTGGTCGAGCTGCCGAGAACCTGATTGCCCTTGAAGAGTGGCTTCAGGGCCTTGCTCTTGCCCTTGCTCTTCTTCTTCTTACCGGTAAAGCCGAGCTTCTTGTTGAGCTGCTTTGCGGCCTTGCCGGTCAACTTCAGCGCGCTGATGTTGACGTTGGCGCCGAAGCCGTTGCGGGCGACGGTGAAGCCCTTCACCGAGGCGAACTTCATGCTCTTGCCGGCGACCTTCGCGGTAAGCGAGCCGGTCGTCGTATCGAGCACGAGCGTGTTGACCGGCGCACTCTTCTTACCGGCCTTGAACTTGAGCCCGCCGCTGTGTTCGACGGTTCCCGCACCCGTGATCGGGTCCAGTGATCCGCCGCTCACCGGCAGACTGACCACGCGCCCCTTCACTGTGGCCGGGCTGACCTTGACCACCTTGACCTTGTACTTCTTCAACTTCTTGACGAGGCCCTTGTTGAGGCTGATCGTCGTCGTCCCACTGGCGAGCGGATCGCTCGTCGCGGCTGCGAACGGGGCGAAGGCGAGCAACGCGACCAGCGCAGCGAGCATCGCTACAGCTGACAGCATCAAGCCCCGGCCCCTTGCTGGCTGGGTCACATCGTTCATGTCGATCCTCCGTTTTGCTGCCGCCCCCTGCTGCCTCACATGGCGACTTACGGCATTTCGTTTGCAGCCAAGATTATTCCCGGCCTGCTCTCTCACAAACCGTAAACGGCCGCAATGTTCCGCTGCCCATATTCTGTCGCCATGGCTACTGAAGAGACCCATCGCACGATCGCGCCCCTCGTGGGCCCCGACGACGAGCGCGTTTTCACCGATTCCGGGATCGAGATCGAGCGCGTCTACGACGAGAGCGATGTCGCGCCCGGGCTGCAGGAGCGCCTCGGCGGGCCCGGCGAGCCCCCGTTCACCCGTGGCATCCATGACGGGATGTACCGCGACCGGCTCTGGACGATGCGCCAGTACGCCGGTTTCGCAACGCCCGAGGACACCAACGAGCGCTACCGCTACCTGATCGAGCACGGCTCGACCGGGCTCTCGATGGCCTTCGACCTGCCGACCCAGTTGGGACGCGACTCCGACGACCCGCTCTGCCGCGGCGAGGTCGGCCGTACCGGCGTCCCGATCGACACGATCGAGGACATGCGGATCTGCTTCGACCAGATCCCGCTCGACAGCGTCTCCACCTCGATGACGATCAACGCCCC
>JAJKHV010000065.1 GCA_021154855.1 Solirubrobacterales bacterium | reverse complement strand
TCGATCCGAAGAAGCTCTCCAAGCGGGCGGTGAAAGAGGCGGCGACCATCAAGGGCGCGCTCAAGCACGGAAGGGTGATCGCGCTCGACGAGCTGCCCGAGATCGACTTCGTGCTCTGCGGCTCGGTCGCGGTCAATCTCAGCGGGGCGAGGGTTGGAAAGGGCGGCGGCTACTCCGACCTCGAGTACGGGATCTTGATCGACGCCGGCAAGATCGACGGCCACACCACCGTGGCAACGACCGTCCACCCGACCCAGGTCGTGCGCAGCCACCTGATGATGACCTCCCACGACCTGCCGGTCGACGTGATCGCCACGCCGCGCGCCGTAATCGAGGTCGACCGCCAGTACGAGCGTCCGCGGGGAATCCTCTGGGACCACCTGCAACCGCCGCAGATACGCGAAATACCCGTGCTCGAACGTATGGGCTATGCGTGACGAGTACGGCAACCCTGATCCCGACTGGCTGAAGCTCGATTGGCGGCCGCACCTGCACCGGGTGCAGCTGCCCGGCGGCGAGGTCAACTACGCCGAGATCGGCGAAGGCAAGCCGATCGTATTCGTCCATGGCATCTCCGGCTCCTGGCAGAACTGGCTAGAAAACCTGCCTCACTTTGGCCGCAATCGCCGCGCCATCGCGCTCGACCTGCCCGGCTTCGGCGCCAGCCCGATGCCCTCCTGGCCGATCGACATGCCCGCCTACGGCCGACTCCTGCACGACTTCTGCGAGAAGCTCGGGGTCGGGAGCGGCAGCGGCGCCACACTGGTCGGCAACTCGATGGGCGGCTTGGTGGCGGCGGAGGCGATCCTCTCGGCGCCGGGGCGCTTCGACCGCCTGGTCCTTGTCTCTGCCGCCGGATTCATCAACACCTGGTTGCCGCACCAACGCGGCAAGGCAACTTCGCAGGCCTGGAACACCTTCGGGCGTCCGTTCGGCGCCGCCGCGCGCTTCTTCGTCACCCACCGGCGGGCCCGCTACGCGATGTTCCGCTTTGTCATCCGCTACCCAAGCCGGCTGCGCAAGGAGCTGCTCTGGGAGCAGATGGCCTCCGGGGTGCCCTGCCCGGGCTTCGCCGATGCCCTTGACGCGGTGATCGAATACGACGCCCGCGATCGACTCGAAGAGATCGAGATTCCGACGATGATCGTGTGGGGCATGGACGATTGGGTGATCTCAGCGGCAGCAGCGCTCAGCTACCACCGCCGCATCCCCCGATCGCGGCTGGAGATCTTCGAGCGCACCGCACACGTGCCGCAGATGGAGCGGCCCGAGCGATTCAACGCGCTGCTCGACGAGTTCCTGAGCTGACGGGCCGTCAGGACGTGATCGCACCGTGGGATGCGGAAGACACGGTTGCTGCGTACTTCTGCATTACGCCTCTGCCGAACGGAGATTTGGGCGGCTTGTAGGAGGCGACGCGGCTGGCGATCTCGTCGTCTGAGAGGTCCACGTCTAGGCGGCGGCCCGCGATGTCGACCGTGATCTGGTCGCCCTCTTGGATTGCGGCGATTGGGCCGCCCTTCGCCGCCTCAGGGGCGACGTGGCCGATCATCAGGCCGCGGGTGGCGCCTGAGAAGCGCCCGTCGGTGACCATTGCGACGCTCTCCCCCAGTCCCTCGCCGACGATCGCCGCGGTGACCTGGAGCATCTCGCGCATGCCGGGACCGCCCGCTGGGCCCTCGTTGCGGATCACCACGATGTCACCGGCGTTGATCTGCTGGGCCTTGACCGCGCGGAAACATTCCTCCTCGGACTCGAAGACCCGCGCCGGCCCGGTCTGCTGAGTCCGCTCGGTGCCAGCCAGCTTGACCACCGCGCCTTCAGGGGCGAGGTTGCCGTTGAGAATCGCCAGGCCGCCTTCGCTCTTGACCGGATCGGCCACGGCGCGCACGACTTCCTGGCCCGGCGCCTCGGTCGCTTCTTCGGCGACTTCGCCGATCGTCTTGCCAGTGACGGTGATCGCGTCCCCGTGGAGGTTGCCGGACTCTGCGAGGCGCTTGAGGATCACCGGCACACCGCCGGCGGCATAGAGGTCGGTGGCGACGAAGCGCCCGCCCGGCTTGAGATCGGCGAGCAGCGGGGTTGCGCGCGAAATGCGCTCGAAGTCATCCATCGTCAGCTCGATCTGCAGCTCATAGGCGAGCGCGATCAGGTGCAGGACCGCGTTGGTCGAACCACCCGAGGCACAGACGCAGGCGATCGCGTTCTCCAGCGAGTCCCGGGTGATCACCTTGCTCGGCCTCACGTCATCGACCAGGACCTTGAGCACCAAGTTGCCGATCCGCTCCGCCACGGTGCCCTTCTCGCCATCTTCGGCCGGCACCATCGCCGAGCCTCCCGCGCTGATCCCAAGTGCCTCGAAGGCGCATGCCATCGTGTTCGCGGTGAACTGGCCGCCGCAGGCGCCGGCGCCGGGACTGGCGACACCCTCGAGCTCGTTCAGTTCCTCGTCACTCATGTCGCCGGCGTTGTGGGCGCCGATCGCCTCGAAGACATCGAGGATCGTCACGTCGCGGCCGTGCCAGTGTCCGGGGGCGATCGAGCCGCCGTAAAGGACCACGGAGGGGACGTCGAGACGGGCGAGGGCCATCGCGCAGCCAGGAATCGTCTTATCGCAGGCGCAGAGAGCGACGATCGCGTCGAACTGATAGCCACGCGCCATCAGCTCGATCGAGTCGGCGATCACCTCGCGGCTGATCAGCGAGGCCTTCATCCCCTGGGTGCCCATCGTGACGCCATCGGAGACGGCGACGGTGTTGAACTCCATCGGTGTCCCGCCCGCTGCGCGCACCCCCTCCTTGACGTGCTCGGCCAGGCCGCGCAGGTGGAAATTGCAGGGCATCGCCTCGGTCCAGGTATTTGCGATTCCGATCGTCGGGCGGCTGAGCGCATCGTCATCGAAGCCGATCCCCTTCATGTAGGCCCGCGAGTGGGCGCGATCGGGACCGTCGAAGACGACGCTCGAGCGTGGACGGGGAAGGCCGGTAGCGACGCTGTTCGAGTTCATCGACCGAAATCTACTGAGGCGGTCGAGGAGCGGCCAAG
Organism: Solirubrobacterales bacterium; assembly: GCA_021154855.1. GTDB lineage: Bacteria > Actinomycetota > Thermoleophilia > Solirubrobacterales > 70-9 > VRUE01. The sequence continues at coordinate 7,886 of JAJKHV010000065.1, read as the reverse complement.
CCGAAGACGTCAACCGGCCCCGGACCCTCGCCGAGATCTTCCAGGCCTGCGGCGACTGCGGCGGAAGCGACCTCGCGAGCCTTGCGCGCCGCTTCCAGTGGCGTCTCGCCCAGTGCGAGGAAGGCCGCGAGGGCCGAGGAGTGGGTACAGCCGGATCCATGCGAGGAGCGACCGGGGTGACGCTCACCCGCGATCTCGGCCGACTCCCTACCGTCGAAGAAGAGGTCGACTAGCCGCTCGCTGTGCCCGCCTGTGACGACAACTGCGTGCGGCCCCAGAGCGAGGACCTCGCGGGCGAGATCCTCCTGTGAGTCGCGGTCCTCGTCGCCGGTCAGGGCCCGAGCCTCGGGGATGTTCGGAGTGACCACGGTGGCCAGCGGAAGCAGCCGTGCGATCAGCGCTTCATGGGCCTCCGGGTCGAGCAGAACGGCGCCGCTCTCGGCCACCATCACCGGATCGACCACGATCGGTACGTCGTCGACAAGCAGGCTCAGGGCGCTGACCACGGCCTCGATGGTTTCCGCGCTTCCCAACATTCCGACCTTGACCGCCGCGACTCCGATGTCGTCGGCGACCGCCCCGATCTGGGCGATGATCATCTCCGGCGAAACCGCCTCGACCGCCTCGACTCCGACCGTGTTCTGTGCCGTGATCGCGGTGATCGCGGTCATTCCGTGCACGCCACAGCGAGCGAATGCCTTCAGGTCTGCCTGGATCCCGGCGCCCCCGCCCGAGTCCGAGCCGGCGATCGAGAGAACCGCGGGAATGCGCTCCGAGTGCACTCCGCGCAGCCTAGACACCGGGCGCCGCCAAGAGAGTCCGCGCATACGTGCCGACCAGCGAGCAGGAGACGTAGCCGAGGGCCTCCAGGGTTGCGAGCGAGGAGGCGGCCTCGGCGCCGGTGAGGGTGAGCGCGACGGCGACCGCGTCGCAGGTCTGCGCTCCCCTCTCGACAGCCGACAGCACCCCAAGCAGGCCCGGCCCGAGGCCGGCCCCTACGCGCTCGGCTTTGCGCACCCCCGGGCCGAGCATCGCGTCGAGCACGTCCTGGGCATCGCGGACCAGACAGGCGCCACCGGCGAGTAGATCGTTGGTTCCAGCCGAGCTGCGGGAGTTGACCGGACCGGGCACCGCACCCAGGTCGCGGCCAAGGTCGGCGGCGAGGTCGGCGGTGATCAGAGAGCCCGAACGCTGGGCGGCCTCGACCACGACAGTCATCCCGGCCAGCGCCGCCATGATCCGATTGCGGGCCGGAAAAGTCCAACGCCAGGCGCCGGTTCCCGGCGGCAGCTCCGAAAGGACCAAGCCGATTTCGGAGATTCGCCGCCACAGCGAGCGGTGCGATGCGGGATAAGCGATGTCGGCTCCACAGCCGAGGACGGCAACCGTCGTCCCCGCGTCGAGGGCACCGCGATGGACGCAAGCGTCGATGCCGAAGGCCAGGCCGCTGGTTACCAGGAGCCCGGCCGCACTCAACTCCCGGCCCAGCTCGCGAGCCACCTCACGACCGTAAGCGCTGGCCCGCCTGGCGCCGACGATCGTGACCGTCGCCTCGGGCTCGAGCCGCTCGAGCAAGGCTGAATCACCCCGGCCGATCAGCGCCCACGGGGCGTCGGCCGCGTCGTTCAGGCCGACCGGGAAACGTCGATCGTGGCGGCAGCAGGCCCAGCATTGCGCGGCCAGCAGATCGGCGCTGAGCCGGTTCTCCGGCACCGCCGCGATCTGCGCCAGCAGCTGCCTCGCGACCTTTGGCGCGACCGCCTCGGCGAGGTCATCGTTCGAGAGCCGCAGCAGTTCGGGGGAACGCGATCCAGGCGCCCCCGTCGCGACCTTCTCGATATAGGGGGCGAGGTGAGCGAGCAAGCGTGAGCGACGCAGGCAATCGGGGCAGGCGCTTGGCGCGCTCATTCCTGATCCCTCCGGCGCAGCTGCAGTGCCTGGCCCATCTGCTCCCGCCCGATCGTCTCGCTGCCGGCGAGGTCGGCCACCGTCTGCGCCAGTCGCAGCACGCGGTCGTGGGCGCGCCCGCTGAGACGACGGCGGGAGTAAGCATCCGCGAGCAGCGAGGCGGCACCCTGCTCCAGGCCGCACTCCCGCACCTCACCCGGGGTCATCTCCGCGTTGCAGCGACCCGGGCCGAGGCGGCCTTCCTGGCGCGCGCGAGCGTCGCTGACCCTCCCGCGCACCGTGGCGGACGGCTCACCGGGAGGACCGCCGATCTCCTCCGCGCTCGGTTGGTTGATCGCGGCGAGCACGTCGATGCGGTCGGCGAGGGCGCCGCTGAGCCGCGCCTGGTAACGGCGGACCGCCAACGGCGCGCAGCCGCACTCGGGATCGGCCTCACCACGGCCGCAGGGGCAGGGATTGGCCGCGGCGACGAGCATGAAGCGGCAGGGCAGCTGTCGCCAGGAGCCGGCCCGGGCGATCGAGACCCAGCCGGTCTCGAGTGGGGCCCGCAACGCCTCAAGCGTGTCGCGGCGGAACTCGCATAGCTCGTCGAGGAAGAGGACCCCGCGATGGGCGAGCGTCGCCTCGCCGGGATTCGGCGGGTTGCCGCCGCCGACGAGGCCCGCCGGGCTGACGGTGTGGTGCGGTGCCCGGAAGGGCCTGCCGCCCGCACCGGCCTCGCCGAGCCGCCCGCAGGCGCTGGCGATCCGGGCAACCTCCAACGCCTCGGTCGCGGCCAGGCCCGGCAGGATCGAGGGCAGCCGGCTGGCGGCAAGCGACTTCCCGGCGCCGGGCGGCCCGACCATCAGCATGCTGTGCCCACCGGCGGCCGCGACCTCGAGGGCATAGCGAAGATGGCGCTGACCACGGAGATCGGAGAGGTCCGGGCCGCCGGCCGCAGCGCTGAGCGCGAGCGGCATCGGCTTTGGCCGTTTCGGCTTCCAGCCTCCACCGACAAGGGCCGAAAGCTGGCCGAGGCTCTCGAGGCAGATCACCTCGATCTCTCCCGCCAATGCGGCCTCGGGGCCGTTCTCAGCCGGCACGACGATCGCCTCCGTGCCGCGCTCGCGCGCCGCCTCGGCGATCGCCAGGACCCCCGGCACGGGACGAATCGAGCCATCGAGCGCCAGCTCGCCGACCAAGGCGAGGCGGGGGAGCTTTCCAAGGTCGAGCTGATCGGAGGCGATCAGCAGTGCAGCGGCGATGGCCAGGTCCATCCCCGGGCCGACCTTGCGCAGACTGGCCGGCGCCAGGTTGGCGACGATCCGCCGCAAGGGGAATTCGAAGCCGCAGTTGGTCAGCGCCGAGCGGACCCGCTCCCTTGCCTCCCGCAGCGCTGCATCAGGCAAGCCGACGACCGAGAAGGCCGGCAACCCCCGGTGCACGTCGACCTCGACGCGGACCGGCCGTGCGGAGATCCCGTCGAGGGTGAATGTCTGGGCCGTGGCGAGCACGGAAACCACGCTAGGGAGCTGAATCCGACGCGTGGCGCGCAGCTGCGCACGAGCCTGGCAAGCCTCTCTCACGAAAGGCCCGCAACCGGTGCGGGCACCTGGAATCGCCCCTATGTTCGGGCCGGATGACCGCGCAACGACAACAGATCGGCCGCGCCGCTGAGGACGTGGTCGCCGCCCGCCTGGCCGAGGCCAATTGGGAAATCGTCGAGCGCAACGCCCGCACCCGCTTCGGCGAGCTCGACATCGTCGCCCTCGACGGCCGTACGCTCGTCTTCGTCGAGGTCAAGGCCGGCCGCGAGAACGCCGCATTGGGGCCCGAGCGGCCGATCCTGGGTGTCAACTACCGCAAGCAGCAGCGCGTGCGCCGGCTCGCCACCGCCTGGATGGGCGAACGCCGCGGCGCCCCGCGCTACGCGGAGATCCGCTTCGACGCCGTCGGCGTCACCTTCGACCGGGGTGGTCGCGCCACGGACATCGAGCACATCCGCGGCGCTTTCTAGCCGGCCAGCTCCAGCTGCGAATACGCGACCGACTGAAATGAGCGGCGGTGCAGCGGTGAGATACCGATCCGCTCGATCGCCTCACGGTGCTCCGGGGTCGAGTAGCCGACGTGCTCCTCGAACCCCCAGCCAGGATGGTCGTCGGCGGCGCCGTGCATGTAGCGGTCGCGGGTGACCTTGGCGATCACCGAGGCGGCGGCGATCGCAGCGCTGGTGCCGTCGCCGCCGATCAAGGCGCGATGTGGCACGGCGCAGTTGCGCAGCGAGAAGCCATCGACGAGGCAGGTTGTATCCACCTCCGGGCGGAGCCGCTCCAGCGCGTTTGCGAGGGCTTCGATGTTGGTCACGTGAAGACCGCGCTCGTCGATCCCACGAGCGCAGCGGATGACGACGCTGACCCGCGCGGCGGCACTGAGCACGCAGGGGAAGAGCTCGGCCCGCTTCTCGACGCTCATCTGCTTCGAGTCGTGCAGGCCGGCGAGCGAGCGGCGGTCGGAATGGGACAGCGCCTCGTAGTCGATCAGCACCGCGGCGGCAACCAACGGGCCGGCCAGGCAGCCCCGCCCGGCCTCATCGGCGCCGGCAACGAGGCGGCTGCCGAGGCCACGGTCGAAGGCAAAGAGCCGCCGCGTCCGCGCGAGGCGGCGCTGGTGGGCCTTCCCTTTAGCGGGAGGCTTAGAGGATTCCGATGCGGTCAGGCGGCCAGTAGGTGGCGAAGGCCTTGCCGATGATCCATCCGCGCGGTACGGGTCCCCAGAAACGGCTGTCGTCGCTTTCGCCACGGTTGTCGCCCATCATGAAGTAATAGCCGGGTGGAATTTTGATCGGCTTGGGCAAATTGCAGGCAGTCGCCGCGCCGCAGGGCCGGATATAGGACTCTTCGCTCTTCTCGACCCCATTGACGACCGGATGCCCTTCGCGGACGCTGAGCGTGTCGCCGGGGCCGGCGACGATGCGCTTGATGAAGTTCTGGTCGGACTCGGACCCGGTCGGACGCGCGCAGGCCTGCCGCTGCCCATGCGGAGCGCCGCATTGAGGGGTGCCGTTGTCAGCGCCCTTGGGGGGATGAAAGACGACGATGTCGCCGGGGCTGGGATCGGTGAAGTGGTAGAGAAAGCGATTGACGAGGACCCGCTGGCCGACGTCCAGAGTCGGTTCCATCGACTGCGAAGGGATCTGGTAGGGCTTGATCAGCCAAGCCTGGATCGCGAGCGCAAGCCCCAGGGCCAGCGCGACGATGACGACCAGCTCTACGAACCCGCCGCCTCGACTTGTCGGCTTCGGGATCGCGAGTTTCAGGCCGAGTCCCCGCCGGAGGCGTCGGACTTCTCGTCCGGCGCCTCGTCCTCGGCATCATCAGCCGCGGCGTTGTCCTCGGTCTCCCCCGCCTCAGGCGCCTCAGCGTCCGTGCCCTGCTCAGTCTCACTGCCCGGCTGCGGCTCTGCCTCGGGGGCTTTGGACTCAACCTCGTCGGCTTTGGCCAGTTCGGGCGCATCCTCAGTCACCGGCTCATCCGTCACCTCTGCGCTGGCTTGTTCCGGCGCCACCTCGGCGGCGGTCTCGTCGGATGCAGGCGCCTCCTCTGCGGGTGGCGTGGAGGTGGGCTCCTCGCCCGCAGCTTGCGAGGACGAGGAGTCCTCCTCTGCGACAGGACCCGCAGCCTGAGACGCTTCGTCCTCAGCCTGGGAAACCCCGTCGGCATCCACCGCCTCGGGCTCAGCAGCCGCAGTAGGCGCCGAGATCAACTCCTCGTCGATCCCCCAACGCCGCTCGGCGACGCGTGCGGCCTTGCCGATACGGCCGCGCAGGTAGTAGAGCTTCGCCCGGCGCACGGCCCCGCGCGCTGCTATCTCCAGTTTCTCGATCTTCGGCGAGTGCAGCGGAAAGGTCCGCTCAACCCCGACGCCGAAGGACTGCTTGCGCACGGTGAAGGTCTCACGCGCGCCAGAGCCCTGCCGCCGCAGGACGATTCCCTCGAAGACCTGGGTGCGGCGACGGGCGCCCTCGATGACCTGGAAGTGGACGCGAACGCGATCGCCAGGGTCAAAGGAAGGGAGTCCCTTCCTCAGCTGACTGCGCTCGATGTCTTGGATTACGCCACTCATAGCTCGAAAAAAGACCGCCGGGCCCGACCTGGGCGCCGCGCGGTGCGGGGAATCGTACCTACTTGCGGTTTTGTTCGAGCTGTTCGGCCCGAGCCTTGCTCTGCTCGGCGCGCCAGAGCCGTACGCGCTCGTGGTCGCCGGAGACCAGGACATCCGGCACGCCCCAGCCCCGGTAGACGGCCGGGCGCGTGTAATGGGGGTACTCGGGCGCCCCCTCCAGGGTCTGACTGAACGACTCCTCAACCGCGCTGTGCTCATGCCCCAGCGCCCCCGGCAGCTTGCGCATGACCACGTCGGCAACCACCATCGCCGGCAGCTCGCCCCCCGCGAGGACGTAGCGACCGATCGAGATCTCGTCGTCGGCAAAGTGCTCGTGGACCCGCTCGTCGAAGCCCTCGTAGCGCCCACAGAGCAACGCCACATGCGGCTCCTGCGTCAGCTCATCGGCGAGCTCGTCGTCCAAGAGCCGGCCCGTGGGAGACAGCAATACGACCCGAGGCCGCTCCCCGTTCGAGTACGTGGCTTGAAGGGCCGCATCGACGACGTCGACCCGAAGAACCATCCCGGCCCCTCCCCCATACGGCGCATCATCGACCTGCCCAGCTCCCAATGGAGTCGTATCGCGATAGTTGAACAACCGAAGCTCATTGCCCTCGGCCAACGCGTTCTGGACCGACCGCTGAGACCGAAACCAGTCGAATGCTTCGGGAAAGAGCGTGAAGACGTCGAGCTTCATGACCTCATCTTGCCTGGCGCAAGGGCGGGTCCGGGGTGTCTGGGCACGGGCGGCGTCATGTTTTTCGCAAAGACCACTCGGCGAGAGAGGCAGGACTTAGAGGCGAAAAACCCAGCCCCGGCCCGGACACCCCCGACCCGGCCCCCGTCAATCGAGAATGTCGACGATCACGCGCCGATCCAACCGCACTGCCGCAGCCTTGGCAATCGTCCGAATCGCGTTAGCCACCCGCCCGCCCTTGCCGATCACGCGCCCAAGGTCGTCCTCGCCCACGGTGATCTCGTAGACCAGGTCCCCGTCCTCTTCCATCTCCTCGACGACGACCGCGGCGGGGTCCTCGACCAGCGACCTGACCAGGAACTCCAGCAGCTCGGTCATCGACCAGCCTTCCTAGCTGCCGGAGGCGGCGATGCCCTTGGTGCGCAGCAGGGTGGCGACCGTCTCGGAGGGCTGAGCACCGTGCTCGAGCCAGTGCTTGGCGCGCTCCTCGTCGAACTCGATCGTCGAGGGCTCGGTCTGCGGGTTGTAGCGACCGATCGTCTCGATCGTGCGCCCGTCTCGCGGCGAGCGCTTGTCGGCGACGACGATCCGCCAGATCGGGTTCTTCTTGGACCCGACGCGTCTTAGTCTGATTCGTACGGCCATCTGGACTGCGGCAGGTTAGCGCCTGCGTATCTTCGGGCGCGGCGCGGTCCCGCTTATCTGGGCGAGCTGCTGCGCGTCGGGCATCTTTCCGGAGGCCATGTGCCGCATCATCTTGGGCATCTGGTCGAACTGCTTGACCAGTTGGTTTACCTGCTGGACCTTGGTCCCAGAGCCGTTTGCGATCCGTTTGCGCCGCGAGCCCTTGATCAGCGCCGGGTTGGCCCGCTCTTCCGGCGTCATCGAGAGGATGATCGCCTCGACCCGGTCGAGCTCGCGCTCGTCCACGTCGGCGTTCTTCAGCTGCTTCATCGCCCCCATGCCCGGCAGCATCCCGAGCAGGCCGCTGAGCGGGCCCATTTTGCGCACCTGCTTGAGCTGCTGGAGGAAGTCCTCGAGCGTGAACTGGTTGCTCTTCAGCTTCTGCTCGAGGTCGAGCGCCTGCTTCTCGTCGATCTGCTGCTCGGCTTTCTCGATCAGGCTGAGCACGTCGCCCATG
>JAJKHV010000064.1 GCA_021154855.1 Solirubrobacterales bacterium | reverse complement strand
TTCGGCCCGTTGCGGTCGCCCGGCGTGAGTTCGATGTAGGTCTCGCCAAGCAGTGTCTTGGTGCGCAGAATCGCCCGGGTGTCGCGCGGAATTGGGCCGTACTTGTTGTTGAGGTCGACCTTGGCCAGGGCCTGTTCGCCATCGGGTGAAAGGACGATGTCCTGCACCTTGCCGACCGACACCCCTGAGATCCGCACGTCGGACTGCTGGGCGAGCTGGGTCGCCTCGTTGAAGGGGACGTTGATCTCGTAGGACTTCGCCTTGAACGGCGTCGGGCCGCCGAAGGTGATCCAGAGGAAAAGCAGGATGCCGAAGCACGACAGGGCAAAACCGGCAATGACCAGGAGTTGGGTGGTGCTGGGGGCGCGCTTGCTCATTCTGTTCCTGGTCCGCAGGACGAGCCTTCGATATGAGGGATCCCCGGGATCGGGGGCAATTCACCGCTGCGCGGCAGGCTCGCGCCCTGCAGCAGCGTATGCAGGTATGGCTTTTCTCCGGCGATCCCGTACGCGAGGTTGCTGCCATTGCAAGAGAGCAGGATCAAGCTGCGACCGACGGGTCCCGCCGGGTCTTCTAGGTTGAAGGTGGCGTTGGTGTCGTGGTTGAGCCAGGGCAGGTAGAAGAGGTAGCTCTGCCTCGAGCCCTTCGGCTTGTAGGCGAGCTCGTTGAGGAAGCTGTTGAAGGCGCCGATCGCGTTGCCGAAGCTGCGCACCGACTTGCTGAAGTCCGCCGAGCCCTGCTTGGCGTGGGTCAGCACCGGGCGGGTCAGGCGGGTGAACGGCCGGATCTGCGTGCGGATCGGTTCCTTCGTCTGTTCGAAGAACTTCTCGTTGGCCCGTAGCGCCGGGCCGAGCGCCTGGGCCTGCGGGATCAGGCCGACCAGAGCCGGCCTGGCGGTGCTGGAAAACTTGTTGACGCTGGCAAAGGCCGATTCCCCTGCGCTGAGAGCACTTGGGAGCTCGACCAGCGTCTGCTGAATCGACTGCTGCTGGTTGGCGAAGTTGCCGAGCGCCGCCTTGGAAGAGGTGACGAAGCGTTCGATCTCTGAGTCATGGTTGCCGAGTTCAGTGGTCAGCAGGCCGAAGTCGTGGATCACCCGGGCCAGGGCGATGCGGCGTTTGGCCACCGCCGTGTTGAGGTCGGCGACGTAGTGGGAGAAGGGCTGCAGGCGCCTGAATATGCCTGAGACCTGATGTCCGCGACCACCGATGCCCTGGGCGCCGCCGGCGACCAGAAGCTGGATGTACTGGCGGGTGTCGGCGTCGAGGGTGGCGAGGAAAGCGTCGAGGTTCTGGTTCGGTTCGGTGCGCGAGAGCGGGAAGCTGTAGCCATCGTCGATGTGGCCCTCGGCCTTGCCGGGGTCGACCTCGACCACCATGTCGTTGAGATTGGTTTTCGGCCGCAGCAGCAGGCTGGCGTCGGGATGGATCAGTTCGAGGTACTTGGGCTCGATGTCCATCCCGACGACGGCGTGGCCGTCTTCGAGGTCGACCGAGGTGACCTTGCCGATCTGGATGCCGGCGACGTCGACGGCCTGGCCCTGGCCCGGCGTCACGGCCTGGGCGGTGGTGAAGTCTCCCGTGACATGAACGAATTCTTCGCCGACGAGCGGCAGCCAGGAAGGCAGCGAGGCCTTCTGCTGGGTGAAGATCCAGAGCGTCATCACGATCCCGAGCGCAGCGAGAACGGCGATCGCGATCGTGTCCTTGCTGCGCCCCCGCGACTGGCGGGTGAGCGAGTTGCTGAAGCGCCGCCAGCGGCTTGCCCGCGGAGCGTCGCTCATGGGGTCACCACCGAGGGGCTTGGCGGGCCAACTTGGCCGAGGCCCGCGTTGACGTCCGGGACGGGGTTACTGTCGCAACGCACTTCTGGCTTCTTCGGAGGCTTGCCAGCTAGTTGCGGCTGGCTGCCGAGCGGTGGGGCGATCGTGTGGGCGAAGTCCTCTTTCTCGTTGGGCTGCGAGCCGAGTTCGTTGGTCTGGCCGACGAGCAGGTTGCCGCCACCCGGCTGTACGCGCAGGAAGGCTCCGTTGCCGTCGAAGTGGGCGCCCCACCCGGAGAAGTCAGCCAAGGCGTAGAGGAACTCGCGGTAGTTGGGGCCGCCGGTGCTGAACTGATCGTTGATCGTCTGGTTGAAGGTCGGAGTGAGGACCTGGGTCGAGCAGAGGCTGATTCGGTTGAGCTGGGGCAGTGCCACTGCCTTGCCCGCTTGCGCTGCGCCGGCGAGGCCCGGGGTGCCTTCACGCAACAGCTTCGCGGTGCCGCCGGCCTCCTTGCCGGAGAGCAGCGGGCGTGCCTGTTCGATCCAGGGGCGGCCGGCGCTGATCCAGGCGGGCAGTTCGGCGACCGACGGTCGCAGCTCGATCGCCCAAGCGCGCAGCGGCGGCAGCGTACGGTTGAGGCTGACCAGCGAGCTGTGGAACGACTTCAAGGTGGGTGCAAGACGGTGGATCGTCGCGGACAGGTTGGCCGACTGCGCGGCGAGGGCGCCGGTGAAGACGTCGAAGTTGACGATCAGCCCCTTGAGGTCCTCCTCATGGCGCGAGAGGGCGCCGAAGGTTCGGCCCGCCCCGGCGACGAGGCGAGATAGGTCGTGGGGCTCGGTGCCCAGCAGCGCGTTGGTGACTTGGGCGCTGTACTTGCCGGCGTCGCCGCCGTAGTGGAAGGCACCGTTGAGCGCCTGGGCACCGGTCTTGCCCTGCACCTCCGGTTCCTGGCCCACGTCTTCAGCCGCACTTGGCTGGTGCGTGAGGGCCGTGCCGTAGCTCTCCAGCAGATGGCCGAGGTCGGCCCGCACCGGTGCCTGCAGCGCGGTCAGAACCTGGTCGATCTGGACCCAGGTCGAGGTGTGACTGACCGGGATCGTGTCGCCGCTGCCAAGGTCCGGCGCGCTGGGGCTGCCGGGAGAGAGGTCGATGAAGAAGTTGCCCTCGAGGAAGATCCGCGGTCGGATCGCGGCGAAGGCGTCGTCGTGGATCGGCTGGCCTTTGCCTTCGACGGTGAAGGTGACCGTGGTCGCATCTCCGTCGCGTTCGGTAGAGATCACCCGGCCGACGTCGACGCCTGCGATCCGCACCGGCGAGTTGGTCGAGATGTTGACGCCGTTGTTGAAGGTCGCCTTCAACTCATAGCCGTAGCTGGTGAAGGGCACGTGTCCCGTGAAGGCGAGGTATGGGCCGACCGTAAAGACGAGCAGGAAGACCACCGCTATCGCAGCGTTGCTCGGTCGCCACTTGAAGCGGCTGTTCGTCGCCCCTGCCCTGGTATCGCGCTCCGGAAGCCGGCCCATTATTTTTCTTCCCCAAGCTGCTTTTTGGACTGCTCAGCGGTCTTGACCCCATCGTTGCGAGGCGTGTTGCCAATCCTCGTCACGCCGTTTTCGTAGTGCTCATTGCCTGCTTCGCACTCTTTTGGCTGGCCAGGCGCGGCGGTGTTCGGGTAGGGATTGGAGTGCAGATGATTGAGCGGGTCGGTGCCTCCACTGGCGGGTGCAGACGCGGGGGCACCCTCGTTGTTCGGGCCTTCCGGCGGCTCAAAGGCGATCGCGTTGAACCAACCCCCCACCCCGTTGCCCTCGCTGGATGCACTTGCCAGATTTCGGAAGAGGATGCTGAGGTAATTGCAAGTCGTCTGGGCTGGGGCGATGAACCTGATCGCAGGAGCCAGCAGTTCATTGGTGTTGATCAGCAGGTCGAGGCCGTTGAAGGCGCCGGGGGCTTGCTGCAGAGCAAGCAAGGCGTCTGCGGTCGGCGGCAACTGCGCATTTAGGGTCGGTGAGGCGTTGAGCACGGGAATGCCTGTGCGCAGCGCGGAGGCGATCGTCGGAGCGGTTGCCCCAATCGCCTTGGCCCCTGGCTCGAGCGCAGTGAAGAAGCGTCCGGAGTCGTGCAGGAAGGGCCGCAACGCCGGAAGGTCGACGGTCGCCGCTTCGAGGGTCCGCGGACCCTTCGAGATGGTTTCCTGGATGAACGGGCGCGAGACCCGAGCAAAGGCGGCGAAGGTCCGGTCGAGGGCGACGAACATGCTTGCCTGCTGCTCGGCGACCGGAGCCAAGGTGGCGGAGAGACTCTCCAGTGCACGCCAGAATTCGCCGAAACCGGTACTTGGCGAGACCAGGTTCGCCAGGGCCGGCTGGCCGCTTTCGACCAGCTGTCGCAGGGCGACGAAGGCGTTGTTGAGCTGCGGCCCCCGGCCGGCCAGGCCGTTGCCGAAGCCGGCGAGGTTGCGCTGGATCGCGGTTCTGGTTTTTTCGTCGAACATGTCGAAGAACTGGTCGATGTCGACCGGTTCGGGCTTGGCAGCGGAGCGAGGAATGGTTTCGCCGGCTGCGAAGCCCTTGCTCGAGTCGCCAGGAACGATCTGCACGTACTTGAGCCCGAGCGGCGATTTGGGCCGGATGATCATCGTCGAGTTGACCGGCAGCGGCTGCACGTTCTTGTCGAGGCTGAGGCTGAGTTCGGCTGAGACTCTGCCGCCGGCTTCCTGAACCGGTACCACCGACTTGACCACACCGACCCGGGCGCCGCCGATCCGCACCTCGTTGCCCTTGACCAGCGCATTGGCGTTGGGAACGCGGGCCTTGAGGTTGTAGGTGGAGACGAAGGGCAGGCCGTTGTTGGCGTTGTAGGCGAGGAAAACGGCAACGATCACAACCAGCACCGTGACCGCACCGACGATCACCGGGCTGCTCGCAACCCCCTGTATTCCGCCACGGTTTCTCATGGGCCCAGTAGGTAGTCGAGGAGGGCGCGGCGGCGCGGCGCGGGAAGCGCAGTTCGGGCTCCGAGGCGATGCCCTTCGCCGAGTTCCGGAGCTTCCGGCGTGGTCGGCGCAGAGGGCGCCACGGTTGTGGTCCCTTCGCCGGGACGAGCGGTGGTGCCGCCAACTCGCTTCGCTACCTCTTCTTCGAAGAAGGAGCTGAGGTTGGCGGTGCTGATAGACGAGGTGCCCGCATTGGCGCCTGTGAACTTCGACGAGCAGCCACTGGCTTCGAGCTCGTATTCGGGGCAGTTCGTCAGCGTCGTCAACAGCCGTGAGAAATGGCCGTATTTGTCGAAGCCATTGTTTGCCGCAGTGACGTTGTAGATCAGGTCGACGAGGCCGTCGAAGCCTTTGGTTTCCTTTGTGCTTTCGAAGAGTTCGGCCAGCTTCGTCGTCGGTTCCGCGCCGGTGCGGGCCAGTTCCCGCGCCTTGATCACAAGCGGGTCGACCCTCCGGAAGGTCGGTCCGGAAAGTTCGGCGTTGACCCCCAGCGACTTCAGCGAGACCGTTGAAGCAGCCGAGAAGGGAGCCAGCAAGCGGGTTGCTTCGGTGAACGAAGGCGCCGCCTTGCCGAGCGCGGCGAAGGTCGGCGTGGCTGCGTCGGAGAAGCCCTGCAGGCTGCGCATCGTCGTGCGGAACTCGCGCAGGAAGGCGGGGAACTTC
>JAJKHV010000063.1 GCA_021154855.1 Solirubrobacterales bacterium | reverse complement strand
GCGCGGCCACGCCGCCTTCGTGATTCCGCCTGGGACCAAGGGCTGCGAGCAGGGCGCCAAGGTCAAGAAGCATGGCCTGCGCGCCTCGCACACGGCCGACGTCCACCTCGACGAGTGCCGGGTTCCCGGCGCCTGTCTCCTCGGCGGCAAAGAAAAGCTCGACGAGCGCCTTGCTCGCGTGCGCGAGGGCAAGCGCTCGAAGTCGCAGGCGGCGATGCAGACCTTCGAGGCGAGCCTGCCGACCGTCGGCGCCCAGGCGCTCGGCATCGCCCGCGCGGCCTATGAGTACGCGCTCGAGTACGCCAAAGAGCGCAAACAGTTTGGCCGCGCAATCATCGAGAACCAGGCGATCGCCTTCACCCTGGCCGATATGAAGCTCGAGATCGACGCCGCCCGCCTGCTCGTCTGGCGCGCCGCTTGGATGGGTCGAACCGGCCAGAAATTCGAGAATGCCGAGGGCTCGATGTCGAAGCTCAAGGCGGGCGAGGTGGCGGTCTGGTCGACCGAGCGGGCGATTCAGGTCCTCGGCGGCAACGGCTACACCCGCGAGTACCCGGTAGAGCGGATGCATCGCGACGCGAAGATCTACACGATCTTCGAGGGCACTTCAGAGATCCAGCGCCTGGTCATCTCACGCGCGATCTCCGGCGTCCACGTCCAGTAACGAGTTTCTCAACGGCGGGAGAAACGGGGGCTGCGCAGGCGGCCCCCGTCGCCTGCTCTGAAGCGGTGTGGGTCCTCTCGCCGAGAGGCTCGTGAGGACGCGGAGGACCGGAGGCTTGGCTTGAAAGCTTGGGAGCTCGGCGGCGGAGCAGGGGCGCCGCCATTCCTCACCTCTTGCGCCTCTCGAGTCCCGTCTGGCGCAGGCGCTTCGCCGCTGTCACTTCTCTGCGGTCGGGGCCTTTCTTGATCGGGCCCGGGGTCTCGAGGGTTGCTGGCAGGCCCTCGAAGCGGGGCTCTGAGAGGAAGGCCGCCAGGCCCTGTTTGCCCATCTCACCTTTGCCGAGGTTGGCGTGGCGGTCGCGGCACGAGCCGAGCGGGGCTGCGGCGTCGTTGACGTGCAGGCACTGGAGGCGATCAAGGCCGACCTTTTTGTCCGCTTCGTCGACGACCTTCGCCAGGTGCTCCTCGTCGGTGACGTCGTAGCCCTGCACGAAGAGGTGGCAGGAGTCGAGGCAGAGGCCGAGGCGCTTGCCACTGCCGGCCAGTTCGATCAGCTCGGAGGTTTGGTCGAAATCGCGGCCGAGCAGGCCCTTGTGGCCGGCGGTCTGCTCGAGCAGCAGCGGACAGCTCTCACTGTCTTTGAGGGCCGCCGCAATCGTTTTGCCGGCCCGTTTCATCGAGGGTCCCAGCGGCTCTTTCACCTGGGCGCCAGGGTGCAGGACGACCCCTGCCGCTCCGATCTGATCGCCGATCCGCAGCGCGTGGATCAGCGAGTCCAGGGACTTCTTGCCCAGCTCCTTGTCTTTGCTGGCGCAATTGATCAGGTAGACGGCGTGAATCACCACCGCTTCAACCGGCGAATCGGCCATCGCCTCTTTGAAAGCGGCGAAATCCTCCGGCCCGTATCTGGTCGGGCGCCACATCCGCGGGCTCTGATTGAAGATCTGGATCGATTCGCAACCGCGTTCGGCGCCGCGCTCGATTGCTTTGTCGAGGCCGCCAGAAGTTGAGACATGTGCGCCGATGAGCATGGGTTGCACATCTTATGGAGCCGCTTTTGGCTGGGTTTGGGTTCTGGTCGTCGTCAAAGGGCGTGCTGCCACGGTCCCGCTCCGGCGGGCTCGTGGTGGGTTCATCTAGATTGCCCCCGTGCCCGACGACTCTCCAGCCCGTCTCCGGTTCGCTCCGTCGCCCACCGGGGCGCTGCACATCGGCGGCGCCCGGACCGCCCTCTACAACTGGCTTGCCGCCCGTCACAGCGGTGGCGAGCTCGTGCTGAGGATCGAGGACACCGATCGGGAGCGCTCCACCGCCGAGAACGTCGAGCAGATCCTCGACGCCATGGGCTGGCTCGAGCTGGACTGGGACGAGGGGCCGGTGTCGCAGGCCTCGCGGGCCGAGCGCCATGCCCAGGCTCTGCAGAGGCTCCTCGACTCCGGCGCGGCATATCGCGACTCCGCGACCGCCAAGGAGGTCGAGGCCTGGAAGGCGGAGCATGGGGCGGATCGTGGCTATCGCGGCCAGCCTGTCGATACTCCGGGGGCCGCGGTGCGGCTGCGAGTGCCCGACGACGGGGAGACGGTGGTCGAGGATCTGATCCGGGGCCCGGTCAGCTTCCCCAACCGAAGCTATGACGATTTCGTGATCGCCCGGGGTGATAACTCGGTGCTCTACAACTTCGCCGTTGCCGTTGATGACGCTGAGATGGGAATTACCGAGGTCGTTCGCGGTGACGATCACCTCTCCAATACGCCGAAGCAGCTGCTGGTCCTTGCCGCGCTTGGCCACGAGCCGCCCCGATACGCGCACCTGCCCCTGCTCCATGGTCCTGACGGCAAGAAGCTCTCCAAGCGCCACGGCGCCGCCTCGGTGCAGGAGCTGCGTGACGCCGGCTACCTGCCGGCGGCGGTGCGCAACTACCTGGCCCTGCTCGGCTGGGGCACCGATGACGACACGACGCTGATGTCGACGGAGGAGCTGGTTCGGCGGTTTCGCGTCGAGGACGTCGGCAAATCGGCGGCGATCTTCGACGAGAAGAAGCTGCGCTGGGTCAATGGCCGCTTCATGCGCGAGCTCCCCCTCGACGAGTACACCGAGGCTGTCGGGCGCCATCTCGGCCGCCAGCCCGACGAGCGCCTGCGCGGTGCCTGCGCGATCGCGCAGGAGAAAGCGCAGACGCTCGACGAGGTTTGGGCGCTGATCGGCTTTCTCTTCGAGCCGCCGGTCGACGACGAGAAGGCATGGCGCAAGGTGATGGTGGACGGAGCGCTGCCGGCGCTCGAAGCGGCCCGGGCAGCCCTCGCCGAGGTGAGCGGCTTCGGCTCGACGGAGATCGAGGAGGCGCTGAGCCCCTTGCCCGAGCGCCTCGGGGCTAAGCCCGGCAAGGTCTACCAGCCGATCCGGGTGGCGATCACCGGGACCTCGGTTTCGCCGGGCATCTTCGAGTCGCTTGCCGCCCTCGGCCGCGACGAAGCGCTCGCTCGCATCGACGCGGCTGTGGGGCGCCTCCGTTCCTGACGGCCAATCGCGGCTGCTCCGCTCTTCCCAAATGAACAAGGGAGTCCCATTTTTGCCTTAATTTTGGGGATGGCAGGGCTAAACCGTGCGTCCTTCGCTGCCGATGAGGCTTGCGAAGGCCATGGACGCGACTAAGCCAGAAAGCAACGGGAAGGTCAAGGCGAACGCCGCCAGGCGCAAAGACGCCAACGCCAAGCCGGCGCCAGGCGCTCGCCTCGCCGCCGCCTTCGAAGCGGTCGAGAAATTCCCCGTCCTGATCGAGTCGAGGGCACGTGTGATGCGCGCCGCCACCGCTGAGACCGCCCGTATCGGCGAGCTGGTCGAGACGGTCGAGTCCGATGTGGGCCTTGCCATAGCGGTACTGCGCTTTGCCAATCGCAGCGTCAGCGCCGGCGGCATCGCCAGCATCCCGGCGGCGATCGAGGTCCTCAAGCCCTCCGGCGTCCTCGCGATCGCCGGCACCGCCCCTGTATATGACTTCTTCGAGCCCAATGGCGGCCGCGAGATGCGCCCCGAGCGCTTCCGCGTCCACGCTCTGGCCACCCAGCAGGCGGCCGATGAGGTCGGCCGCACGGTCGGCTGGGAAGATCGCGACGAGCTGGCGGTCGCCTCGCTTCTGCATGACGTCGGCCGACTTGTGATCGCAAACCTCCATCCGGGCGACCGGGGCCACCTCGACGCGACGATCAAGACTCCGGAGCAGCGCCTGCGCGAGGAACGCGACCGGCTCGGCATCGACCACGCCCTGGTCGGCGGCGTGCTGGCCCGGCGCTGGAACGTGCCGCAGCGGATCGCAGTCGCGATCGAGCGCCACCATGCCGAGGACGCCGAGGGCCTGGCAGCGATGGTCGCCACCGCCGACATGGTCGCCCACTACAGCCAGGGCGAGATGGTGGCGGGCGAGCGGCTGCAGGCCGCCGCCAAGCGCTGCGGCCTCGGGCCCGACGGCCTGCGTTCGCTCCTCTACGAGCTTCCCTACGTTCGCGACGACGTCTCCCGCGTATCCGAGCCCTGCCCTCTGTCAGCCCGCGAGCTCGACGTCCTGCGCCACCTCTCAGAGGGCATGGTCTACAAGCAGATAGCGGGCGAGATGCAGCTCTCGGTCTCGACGATCCGGACCCACCTCCACAACGTCTACGGCAAGATCGGCGCGGTCGACCGTGCCCAGGCCGTTCTCACGGCCCGCGATCGAGGTTGGATCTAGCGTTCAGCTTGGCGAGAGCGCTGCGAGGAGCGGCGCGCCGCTACTCGATCAAGGACTCACGAAGTGCAATGGCCACCGCGTGGGTCCTGTTCCTCGCGCCCAGGCGAGCCAGGGCATTCTTGGTGTGGGTCTTGATCGTTTCTTCGCTGAGGTCGAGCTCGCGGGCGGCGACCGTGGTCGATTCGCCGTTGGCGAGGAGTTGGAGGATTTCGCGCTGGCGCTTGGTCAGCTTGCCGCGGCTGCCCCTCGGCGGCACCGCCGGATCGATGAAGCGTTCCTGGCTGAGCGCGGCTTGGACCGCCTGTTCGAGCAGCTCTGCGCTGGCGGTGCGGGAGACGTAAGCGCTCGCCCCAGCTTGCAGGGCGGCGCTGGCGAGGTGGCGCTCAGCGCGATCGCCATGGGCGACGATCCCCATGCCGGGTTCGGTCTCGAGCAGGGCGCGGATCGCATCGGTGGCCCCGATCGGTTCAGGATGAAAGCCGCCCGACCAGCGCCGCATGTCGAGGACCGCCACGTCGAAGCTGCCGATGTCACGGACCAGCTCAACCGCCTCGTAGCGGCTGGTCGCCTCCTGGATCTCGAAGCGGTCCTGCAGCACCCGGCGCACGCCAAGGCGGACGATCGGGTGGCCGTCGATGACTAGGCACTGTGGACGCTCGGTCAGGACTGTTTCCGATATTTGGGGGTTCGGCGATGGCTCCATCGTCAGCCCTGGAGCCCAAGGCCTCCGATCCTAACCCAGCCGGGTCCGGGCAGTGCGGTAGAAAGCTCCTGTGATCTCGATTACCTCGAAGTCCCGCTACGCCGTGGTGGCGATGGCGGAGCTGGCGCGCTCGGGTGAGCGGCCGGTTCCGATCAAGGAGCTGGCCGAACGCCGCGACATCCCGGAGCAGTTCCTCGAGCAGCTCTTCTCGACCTTGCGGCGCGGCGGCCTTTTGACCAGCCATCGCGGGATGAAAGGCGGCTACACGCTCTCGCGCCCACCGGAGGAGATCACCGTGCTCGAGGTCGTCCAGGCCCTCGACGGCAAGGTCGGCCAGGAGGCAGACGAGGCCGGCGGCATCTGGGCCGAGGGCGTCACCGCCCTGCGCAAGGTCTTCGCCCAGACCACGATCGCCGAAGTAGCTCGCCGCGAGGCCGAGGCCGCAGGCTCCGGGATGTACTTCATCTAGGTCGGGTCGGGCCGGATTGCATCTGTCTCCGGCTGGGACCGCCTGAAGGGTTCCGAAGAAGGCGCGGCCCATGCCGGAAAGCGGGGCCCGGTCTGCAAGCTTATGCCATACTCTTTACAAATGGCTGCAAACGTAAAGAAAGCTATTGAGGGTGGCAAACGGCGAAATCAGACGAAGGTGTCCAGTAAGCACCAGGTAACGATCCCGGCAGGTGCTTTTCACGGAGCGGGACTGGAGCCGGGCGACACCTTGAAGGTCGAGGCGACGGGGGCCGGACGGATCGTTCTCACCCGCCTGGATGAGTTGCTGGACCGGTATTCCGGCTGTTTGGATACGGGAGGCGACCTGCGAGGACGCGTCGAAGGGTTGCGTGGGGAGTGGCGGTAGTCCTCGACTCGAGCGTGGTCGTCGGCTTTCTCGATCGCTCCGACGAGTTGCACCAAGCCGCGGATGAGGCGATCCGGGATCTGCTCGGTTCTCACCGCCTCTTCGTCTCGGTCATCACCTACGCCGAGGTGCTCACCGGTGCACGACTCGGGCACGACGATGAGGAGCACGTCGCAGGCTTCTTCGCGGATCTGGTTTCCAGCGTCCTTCCCGTCGATGTGCCGATAGGCGACTGTGCAGCTCGGCTGCGAGCGGGGACCAAATCGCTCGCGATGCCCGATGCGTTGATCGCAGCTACGGCCGAGATGAACCGGGAAGTAGAAGTATTGGTGAGCGGCGATGGTGACATCGCCAAAGCCAAGGGCCTTGGCTGCCCGGTTCAGCTGGTCGGTGGGGTGGTTGACTGATGCGGATCGGGGCTGAGGCTTCAGCGGTCGTTGGCAATACGCCGCTTGTCGCCTTGCAGGGGCTGGCGGAGGGACTGGCGGGGGAGGTCTGCGCGAAGCTCGAGTACTTCAATCCCGGCGGCTCGGTCAAGGATCGGATCGGGGTGGCGATGATCGACGCTGCCGAAGAGGAGGGACGGGTCAAGCCCGGTCGCTCGGTGATCGTCGAGCCGACCAGCGGCAACACGGGGATCGCGCTGGCGATGGTCTGTGCGGCGCGGGGCTATGAGCTGATTCTGACCCTCCCCGAGGGGATGAGCCGCGAGCGGGCAAAGCTGCTGCGGGCCTATGGCGCTGAAGTGCGGGAGACACCCTCGCTTGGCGGGATGACCGAGGCGGTCGAGTTGGCGGAGGAGATCTGCGAGCAGCGCAAGGGGTTCATGCCGCAGCAGTTCTCCAATCCGGCGAATCCGGCGGTGCACCGGCGCACGACCGCGGAGGAGATCTGGCACGACACCGGTGGCGAGATCGGCGCGTTCGTCGCCGGAGTCGGGACGGGGGGGACGATCACCGGGGTGGGCCAGATGCTCAGAGAACGCGCTCCAGACGCTCTCGTGGTCGCGGTCGAGCCGGCCGCTTCTCCAGTGCTTTCCGGCGGCGTCCCAGGCCCGCACAAGATTCAGGGGATCGGCGCCGGCTTCGTCCCGAAGGTGCTCGACCGATCGGTGATCGGCGAGATCATCTCGGTCTCGGATGAGGATGCGCTCGAGACCGCCCGCCTCACTGCCAAGCGCGAGGGCGTCCTCGCCGGGATCTCGGCCGGGGCGAACATCAAGGCAGCCCTCGAGCTTGCGGCGCGGCCCGAGATGGCCGGCAAGAGGATCGTGACGATCGTCTGCGACTCGGGCGAGCGCTACGTGTCCCTACCCTTCTTCTCACCATGAGCCGCTGGAGGAGGCTGGTTTCGGAGGTCCGCGCGGATGTTTCCGCGGCGCGCGACCGCGACCCGGCTGCACAGGGAGTCTCGGCCCTCGAGATCCTCAGCAGCTGGGCAGGTGTGCAGGCTCTGCTCGCCCACCGCTTTGCGCACGCCCTCGGCCAGGCCGGCGTTCCGTTCCTGCCGCGCCTGATCGCCTATTCGACCCGTGCGGTGACCGGGGTGGAGATCCACCCCTCGGCGAAGATCGGCCGCGAGTTCTTCATCGATCACGGCGCCGGTGTGGTGATCGGCGAGACGGCGGAGATCGGCGAGCGGGTGACCCTTTACCAGGGGGTGACGCTCGGCGGCACCGGCTTTCAGCGCGGCAAGCGCCACCCGACCTTGGGCGACAACGTCACGGTCGGCTCCGGAGCCAAGCTGCTCGGTCCGATCGCGGTCGGCGACGGTGCCAAGATCGGCGCCAACACCGTTGTCGTCGAGGACGTGCCGCCCTACTCGACCGTGGTCGGCAATCCCGGCCACCCGGTCAAAGTCGACGGCAAGCGGATCGAGGGCCCCGACGCCGATTGGATCCACCTGCCCGATCCGATCGCCGAGGCGATCAAATCGCTTTCGCAGCGAATCGGCGAGCTCGAGCAGCGCCTCGCCGAGCTCGACGGCGGTGAGGCCCAGAGCGGTGCGGCGGCTGAGCTGCGCGAACGCACCGGCCGTTCCTCGGCCGGGGGCTGAGCCGGCTGGACCCGGCCGCGCCCAAAGCTATTCTCGGCAGCGATGCTGCAAGCCGAGCCTGAGACGCCGATGGACGCCGGTGGAGCGCCAATCGAACCGGGCGCCGATCGCGCCGAGCGGCTTCTCGCCGGGCTCAACGACCCCCAGCGCGAGGCGGTGCGCCATGGCGAGGGGCCGCTGCTGGTTCTCGCCGGGGCTGGCTCTGGCAAGACCCGTGTCCTGACGCACCGGATTGCCTATCTGCTCGCCACCGGCGCCGCCCGCCCGGGGGAGATCCTCGCGATCACCTTCACCAACAAGGCGGCGAGTGAGATGCGCGAGCGGGTCGAGAAGCTCGTCGGCCGCTCCGCCCGGGCGATGTGGGTGACGACCTTCCACTCCGCCTGCGCGCGGATGCTTCGCGCCGACGCCGAACGTCTCGGCTACTCGCGCAGCTTCACGATCTACGACGAGTCGGACTCATTGCGGATGCTCAAACGCTGCATGGCCGAGCTGGGCGTCGACCCCAAACGCTATCCAGCCCGTTCGATCCGATCGCAGATATCCGGCGCAAAGAACAAGCTCGTCGATGCCGCGGCCTATGCCCAGGCCCAGGGCAGCGTCTTCGAGGAAACAGCCGCCGGGGTCTACGAGCTCTACGAGAAACGGATGCTTGCCGCAAACGCGATGGACTTCGACGACCTCCTGGTCCGCACGGTCAACGTCCTCGAGCTCTCCGAGGAGGCTCGTGAACGCTGGCGCCGCACTTTCCGCCACGTCCTCGTCGATGAGTACCAGGACACCAACCACGCCCAGTACAGGCTGCTGCAACTGCTCACCGCCGAGCATGGCAACCTGATGGTGGTCGGCGACGAGGACCAGTCGATCTACGGCTTCAGGCACGCCGACATCCGCAACATCCTCGACTTCGAGCGCGACTTCCCCGAGGCGGAGGTGGTCAAGCTCGAGCAGAACTACCGCTCGACTCAGACCATCCTCTCCGCCGCCAACGCCGTGGTCGAGCGCAACCGCGAGCGCCGGCCGAAGCAGCTCTGGACCGAGATTGCCGGTGGCGAGCCGGTCAAGCTCTCTGAGCTGACCGACGAGCACGAGGAGGCGCGTTGGGTTGCCGGCGAGATCGAGCGCCTCGCCGAGGAGGACGGTGTGAAGCGCGAGGACGTCGCCGTCTTCTACCGGACCAACGCGATGAGCAGGGTGCTCGAGGACACCTTGGTCCGTTACGAGCTGCCCTACCAGGTCATCGGCGGCACCAAGTTCTACGAGCGGGCCGAGGTCAAGGACGCGGTCGCCTATCTGAGCCTGCTGGCAAACCCTTCCGACCAGGTCTCCTTCGCGAGGATCGTCAACTCGCCGCGACGCGGAATCGGCAACACCAGCCAGGCACGACTCGCGGCGCATGCCAACACGACCGGCCTCTCGATTTGGGAGGTGGCCGAACGGGTCGAGGAGGTGCCGGGGCTGGGCGCGGCCGCGATCAAGGCTGTTGCGCGTTTCCAGGAGACGATGGAGGGCCTGCGGGCGAGAGCCGATGAGGCGCCGGTTGCTGAGCTGTTGGAGGCGGTCCTGCGCGAGACCGGGTACCTCGATGCGCTTGCGGCGGAGCGCACGATCGAGGCCGAGGGACGCGCCGAGAACCTCGAGGAGCTGGTCGGCATGGCGGCTGAGTTCGACGCCAATCACGAGCTCGAGGGAGAGGCAGAGGTGTCGCCCCTCGAAGAGTTCTTGCAGCAGATCTCCCTCTACACCCAGCAGGACGACCTGCGCGAGGAAGAGTCGCTGATCACCCTGATGACCCTGCACAACGCCAAGGGGCTGGAGTACGACACGGTCTTCTTGGTCGGTTGCGAGGACGGCGCCTTCCCCCATATGCGGGCGCTGGAAGAGGGTGGTGAGGAGGAGGAGCGGCGCCTCTGTTACGTCGGCATCACCCGCGCCCGCCGCCGCCTCTACATGACCTGGGCGCGCGAACGTCGTCTCTTCGGCCGCGCCGAGCGGAACCTTCCCTCGCGATTCGTCGACGAGCTGCCGGCCGAGCTGACCGAGCGGCACTCCAGCGCGGCAGGGCACGCGAGCGGCATCGGCTGGGAGTCGACTCCGTCGGACGCGGCGACGCCGCTCGATCCCGGCCCGACCCTGGAGATGCAGACGGGCGACGACGTCGTTCACGCCAGCTTCGGCGAAGGGGTAGTAACGGCAGTCGAGGCGGGGGGCGTCGTCGTTGTGCGC
>JAJKHV010000062.1 GCA_021154855.1 Solirubrobacterales bacterium | reverse complement strand
TGCCGCATCACGGCAACGTTGCCGGTCGCCTCGAAGGTGTAGTCGGCGCCGAAGCCGTCGGTCATCTCGAGGATCGCCTCAACTGCGCCGTCGCCACCCTCGATCGTCTCGGTCGCTCCCTGGCCAAGGGCGAGCTCGAGTCGCTCCGCAGAGAGGTCGACGCAGACGATCCGCTCGGCGCCCTGCAGGCTACAGCCGGCGACCGCGCCGAGGCCGACCATGCCGGCGCCGAAGACGACGCAGGTCGAACCCGGTTCGACGGCAGCCGTGTTGATCGCCGCGCCAAGGCCGGTCGAGAGGCCGCAGGCGAAGAGGCAGGCGTGCTCGAAGGGCGCCTCCGGGTCGATCTTGGCCAGGGCGATCTCCGGCATCACCGTGTACTCGGCGAAGGTCGAGCAGCCCATGAAATGACGGACACCGTCGCCCTCGCGTGAGATCCGCGTCGTGCCGTCGGGAAGGAAGCCCTGGTTCTGCTGCTCGCGGATCGCCAAGCAGAGATTGGTTCGGGGGTCGGCGCAGTGGACACACTCGCCGCACTGGGGCGAGAAGAGGGTGACGACGTGGTCGCCCGGCGAAAGCGAGGCGACATCTGGCCCGATCCGCTCGACGATGCCCGCGCCCTCGTGGCCGAGCACGGTCGGGGCATAGCCCGACGGGTCGGCGCCCGAGGCGGTGTAGAGATCGGTGTGGCAGACGCCGCAGGCGACGAGCCGGACCAGCACCTCTCCGGCCCGCGGCTCGGCAAGCTCTACCTCCTGCACCGCGAGCGGCTCGCCGAACTCCTCCAGCACCGCGGCGCGCATCCTCATCGCTCAGACCGCCTTGGCGTCGACCAGGCTCTGCGCGCACTCGACGATCGTCTCGTCGAGGGGCCGCGGCTTCCAGCCGAGCACTGCTTCCGCCTTCTCGCTCGACAGCTCGACCTTCTGGCCGAGCTGGCCGGCAATCGAGCGGACCCCGGGGTCGAAAATGCCCATCGCACGCACGACGAGGTTGGGAACGGCGCGCTTCGGCACCTTCGCGGCGGCCGGGCCGAGCCGCTCGCGCAGGACCGCGGCGACTTCCGACATCCACTGGAAACGGGCCACGGCGATGAAACGCTCACCGCCGGCCTCGGGCATGGTCATCGCCTTCAGCTCCAGATCGACGACGTCGCGGACGTCGACGATGCTGAAGCCGATCCGCGGCGCTCCCGGCATTCCCTTCAGCAGCCGATTGACCAGTTCGAGCGAGGGAGAGCGATCGTCGCCGAGGACGGGCCCGAGGATGGCGCCAGGGTTGACCACAGCCAGCTTCTCGGTCTCACCCCGCTCTTCGACGAGCTCCCAGGCCGCGCGCTCGGCGATCGTCTTCGAGCGGGTGTAGGGCGTGATCTCAGAGCTGCCTAGATCGGTCCAGCTCTCCTCGCTCAGCGGCGTCGATGAGCGATCGACGCTGCCGCGAACCGCGGCCACCGAGGAAGTGACGACGACGCGGCCAACCCCGGCATCAAGCGCAGCCCTGAGCACGCGCAGGGTTCCCTCGCGCGCCGGCACGATCAGCTCATCGGGATCCTGCGGCTGCGTCAGCGGGAACGGCGAGGCGACGTGAAGCACGTAGTCGCAGCCCTGCACGGCTTGCTCCCAGCCGTCATCGCTGAGCAGGTCGGCGGCGAAGACGGTGAGCCGGTCGCCGGGATCGACCTGCGCCTCGACCCTCGAGCGGACCTCTGCCTCGCGGCCGAGATCGCGGACCGTCGTGCGCACCGCGTAGTCGCCGCGCAGCAGCTCGACCAGGCACCAGCTGCCGAGGAATCCCGAGCCGCCGGTGACCAGAACCGTCTTCATGCCGGCGACCGTACCAGCCGGCTGCCGGGCGGCCTGAGTTCAGCCGATGAGCGACGAACGGCATCGAGCTGGCGCCACTCCCTTACGGCGTCAGCGCCCGGACAATCTCGGCCGCCGGCATGAGCTCGTCGATGCGCGCGACCGTCTGCCCCATGTAGAGCGGCCCGGCATCGACGAGGTTGGCGAAGCCGTCGTCGGTCGGACCGACGGGAGTGAGCAGGCGGCTGCCGGGCCGCTGGGCGCGGGCGAGGCGCATCTGGGCCGCGGCCGGCGTGAAGCGCGCCGCCGGAGAGGCGAGGCGGTTGATCGTGCGGTTCAGGCGCGGCCCGCGTGGATTGGCGCCCAGCCAACGCTCGGTCGCGGCGTTTCGCCCGACCCGGTGGGGCGCGGGCCAACCGAAGCCGAACAGCTCGGTGAGGACGGTATCCGTCGCCTCCAGGGCGCGTTGCTTGTAGAGAGGATGGGCGCGGCTCTCGTCGCTGAGCAGGAAGCGCGTCCCCGCGACGGCGCCGCTCGCCCCCGCCTCCAGGGCGCGCTGAACGTCGCCGCGCTCAGCGATCCCGCCAGCAAGCAGGGTCGGATAGTCGGCCGGCAGCACCGCCCTGATCCGCGCGTGAAGCTGGAGGGCCGGAATGCGGCCGCGAACGTGACCGCCGGCCTCGACGCCCTGGACGATCACCGCGTCGGCGCTGGCCGCGTGAGCCGAGCGCGCCTCGGCGACAGTGCCGCACTGGTGCATCCAGATGCCGGGCGTACGGCGCCGGGGGGTGCCCCAGAAGGTGATCACCGCGTCGGCGCCGGCCGCGGCCCCGAACCAGCTGCGCCGGGCGAACGGCAGCAGCAGGTTTACCGCGATCGGCGCCGCTGTCAGCGCCTTCGCGGCGGCGAGCTCGCGTTCGATCGCAGTCGCGCCGTTGACTGCGATCGTCCCCAATCCGCCCGCCTCAGAGACGGCGGCGGCCAGCCCGTGCCGGCTGAGGCCGCCGCCCATCCCGGCCTGTACGACCGGGCTCTCGACTCCGAGGCGCTCGAGAATCGTCACACGGCGATCTTAAGAGGCTCGGCTAGAGCCTCACCTCGAGTCCCGGCGCGTCGTACTTGCTCGCCAGCCGCGCCAGGGTGAGGGCGCCGAGCATCAGGCCGAAGTCGCGCAGGGCGATGTCGTAGTAGCCCGAGTAGGTGAGCAAGTTGACGATGATGCCGCCGAGCCAGGCGGCGACCAGGTAGGCGCCGTAGCGCGGCTTCAGAGCGACGGCAATGCCGGCGAAAATCTCGACGACGCCGACGAGGTGCATCGCGGTCGAAGCGCTGCCCGGAATGATGTCGTTGATCCATGGGGCCAGGTAGCTCTCCCAATCAACCAGCACGTTGAAGAACTTGTCGAGGCCGAAGGCGATCGGCGCGACGGTGAAGGCGATGCGAAGCAGCACGAAGGCCTGGTAAGCAGGGTCGCCCTTGAGCCGCTGGGCAAACGTGGATGAGTGTTCGAGCTGGGCGCGCGGGTCGAGCGTGGCAGTGGACATGATTCCTCCGTGGTTGGTGGGTGGGTCGCCTCCGTTTGCGTCGCCATCCGCCGCCGTCTTACCCAGCGCAGAAAACGACGACTCCGTTTGTCACCCCATGGCATGGCAAAAGGGAGCTCTCGAGTAAGAACCGCCGATCCTCGGTCACTAACGATGCATGGCACCATCCACGTTGGCGATGCCAATGGAGATACCCAGAGCTGAGTCGGTCGCCGCCGCTTCCTCGCGAGGACTGCACGAACGGCTCCAGGTAGCTGGCCCAGAGCGTGAAGCGGCGGTGGTCGAGCTCCACGCCCTGCTGCTCAAGGCGGCGCGCTTCGAGGTCAATCGCCGCCGCGCCTCGCTTCCCCACCTGCGTGGCGACGATCATGAGGACCTCGCACAGCAGAGCGCCGATGACGCGCTCCTGGCGGTGCTCGGCAAGCTCGGCGAGTTTCGCGGCGAAAGCCGCTTCACGACCTGGGCTTACAAGTTCGCGCTGCTCGAGGCCGGGGTCAAGGTCCGCCGCCGGGCCTGGCAGGGCCGCGAGGTTCCGCTCGAGGACGAGGCCTGGGCGGTTCTCGCCGATGCGCGGCGCGGCGTCTCAGGCGAGGCCGAGACCCGCGACCTGATCGAGGCGCTCGGCGAGGAGATAGAGCGCAGTCTCAGCGCCCACCAGCGCGCGGTTCTGGTCGCCGTGACCCTCAACGACGTCCCGATCGACGTCCTCGCCGAGCGCCTCGGCTCGAGCCGCGGCGCCCTGTACAAGACCCTCCACGACGCGCGGCGAAAGCTGCGGGCGGCGCTCGCCGAACGCGGCTTCGACACAGCCGAACGAGACCGATCGGAGCAGCGATGAGCCAGGCGGACGATCGCATCGACGCCGCCCGCATCCTCGCCAGGACGCTGGGCCCCGGCGGCCCGGAGCTGAGCTGCGAGGAGTGCTTCGCCGAGCTCGACCGCTACGTCGAGCTCGAGCTCGCCGGCGCCGACGCCGACGGCTCGGTTCCGGGCATGCGCGCCCACCTCGCCGGCTGCCCGGCCTGCGACGAGGACCACCGCAGCCTGCTGGGCCTGCTGGGCGACGGGTAGGAGCCTCGCGCCGCATCCGCCCGGGCGTCGGTTAGGCTCGCGCACGCTTCACCCGGCAAAAGTGGGAAGGGGAGAATCGTGAAACTGGTCATCGGCATCGTCCGCCCGGAGAAGGCAAACGATGTCCTGGAGTCGCTCTACCGCGCCGATGTCCGCGGCGTCTCGATGAGCCGCGTGCAGGGCCATGGCGGCGAGCTCGAGCGGGTCGAGACCTACCGCGGCACAACCGTGCAGATGGGCCTCGCCGAGAAGGTCCGCTTTGAGATCGCCGTCTCTGACGAGTTCGTCGAGCCGACGATCGAGGCTCTCTGTGCGGGGGCGCGGACCGGTGAAGTCGGCGACGGCAAGATCTTCGTCGTGCCGCTGGAGCAGGCGGTGCGGATCCGCACCGGAGACACCGACATGGGCGCCGTGACGCCAGTGGACAAGTGAGCGGCCCGGCGGCCGTGGCCGCGGTCACGGGGATCGACACCGGCGACACCGCCTGGATGCTGGTCGCGACGGCGCTGGTCCTGATGATGACCCCGGCTCTCGGCCTCTTCTACGCCGGCCTGGTGCGCTCGAAGAACACGCTCAACACCTTCATGATGTGCGTCGGCGCAATCGCCGTCGCCGCCGTCACCTGGGCTGCGGTCGGCTACTCGATCGCCTTCGACGGCGACGGCGGCCTGGTCGGTGGCCTCGGCAACGCCTTCCTGCACGGCGTCGACTTCGCCCCGCGCGACGGGACGACGATCCCCGAGCTCCTCTTCATGGCCTTCCAGGCGACTTTCTGCATCATCACCGTCGCCCTGATCTCCGGCGCCGTGGTCGAGCGGATGCGCTTCGGCGCATTCCTGGTCTTCGCGGCGCTGTGGTCGGTGCTGGTCTACGCCGTGCTCGCCCACTGGGCCTTCGGCGGCGGCTGGCTGCAGGCGGGAGGGACGCTCGACTTCGCCGGTGGCGTCCCGGTCGAGATGGGCTCGGGCTTCTCCGCTCTAGCGGCCGCGCTCGTGGTCGGCGCCCGCAAGGACTACGGCCGCCAGGCGCTGCTTCCCCACAACGCGGTGTACGTGCTGCTCGGCGCAGGCCTGCTCTGGTTCGGCTGGTTCGGCTTCAACGGCGGCAGCGGCTTTTCGACCGGCAACCCCAGCGTGCTCGCCTTCGTCAACACCCTGCTGACGCCGGCATGCACGCTGGTCGTCTGGTTCGCCCTCGACCTGGTCCGCGGCAGGAAAGTGACCGCGATCGGCGCGGCGACGGCGATCGTCGTCGGCTGCGTCGCGATCACCCCGGCCGGTGGCTTCATCAGTCCCGGCTGGGCGATGCTGCTGGGAGCGCTCGCCGCCCTGCCGAGCTACGCGATCATCGTCTGGCGAACCCGCACCCGGGTCGACGAGACGCTCGACGTGCTCGCCGCCCACGGCCTGGCCGGCTTCACCGGCATCCTCTTCATCGGCTTCTTCGCCGAGCTGTCTTGGAACGGCATCTCCGACGGGCTCTTCTACGGCAACGCGGCCCAGCTCGGCGACCAGGCTCTTGCCGCCCTGGTCACCCCCGTCTACGCCTTCGTCGCCACCTTCGTGCTGCTCAAGCTGATCGGTCTGGCGATGCCATTGCGTGCCTCCGAACGCGAGGAGGGGCTCGGCATGGACGTGGTCCAGCACGGCGAGGAGGCCTACGTGACCGGCGAGGGCGCGATCCTGATCACCCCCGAGGCCGGCATCGAGGCCGAGGTCCCCGTCGCCGACCCGGCCTAGGCAGGGCGGTGAGCTCCTTCCTCGCCGGTATTCTCCGCCACCGCCGGGGCCATCGGGGCACGGCACTGACCAGAGAGGCAGGGGATGGAAGCTTCAAGAACGCGGTACGGGATCGGCGTGCTCGGATGCGCGGTGGCGCTGATCGCCCTCGTTGCGATGCTGACTCCGGGGGCGCAGGCCTCGAATGGCTTCACGAGCTGCCCCAACAAGTCCCTGAAAATCATGATCGAAGGGCCCGAAGGGGAAAAGACTCCATACACGGTCACCGTCAAGGCAATCTCGGTCAAGGGCACGTCATGCGCGCAGGCCTACGAATTCTTCCGCCTCTCCTATAACGGCGAAAAGACCAGCAAAACCGGTTATCCGCAGAACTACGCCTGCAAGGGCGCCGAGTTCAAGGTGCCGGTCGGTTACATCGCGACGATCTGCAGCAAGCCCGGCAAGACGATCAAGTACGGCGCTCAGGGCGGCTGAGCGAGAGCGGCAATTGGCGTGGTGTCAGACTCCCGCGGCTTCGGCCGCCGGGGCTGACGCCTCGCTGCGACCGCCCTTGGGGATCGCCGAGCCAAGCGCCTTGGGAACGAGCAGGCCGGCGAGGAAGCAGAGGAGCAGGAAGCCGGTCGCCATCAGGAAAGTCTCGGTGAATCCCGTGACCGTCGGCAGGCCACCCGCCATGTGGTCGGCGATGAAGGTCGCCGAGAGCTGACCGCCAAGGGCGCCGCCGAGCGTCCGCATCACCGTGTTCATGCCGCTGGCGACGCCGGTTTGCTCAGCCGGCACCGCCTGCACGATCAGGTTGCCGAGCGCGGCGAAGGCGAGTCCGATGCCGACGCCGAGGAGGGCGGCGGCGATCAGCAGCTCGTAGGGATGGTCGTGGGCGACTGCGAGCATCGTGAAGGAGGCGACCGCGAAGAGTGTTCCGGCCAGCAGCGCGGTGCGGGAGCCGAAGCGAGCTGAGATCGCGCCGGCCTTGAGACCGAGCACGGTCATCCCGATCGTTGCCGGCAGCAGATAGAGGCCCGAGGCGACGACCGAGGCACCGAAGCCGAAGCCGGTGCTCTTCGGCAGCTGGGCAAACTGGGGGAAGACCACGAAGGAGGCGTAGAGGCCGGCGCCAAGCAGAAAGGCAGCCGCGTTCGTGGTCCAGACACCACGCACCCGCATCATCGCCATGTCGATCAGCGGTTCGGAGCTGCGCGCCTCGACCCGGATCCAGGCCAGCGAGAAGAGGACACCGACGAGGGCGAGGCCGACGGTCTTGGTCGAGACCCATCCCCAGCTGGTGGTCTGGCTGATTGCCAATAGCACCGTCGACAGGCCGATCGTCATCAGCGCCGCGGCCAGCCAGTTGACCCTACCGGGGGTGCGCACCGGCGATTCGGGCACGAAGCGCCAGGTGGCGAGGGCAGCGAAGAGGATCGCGACGAGCGGGATCCAGAACAGCCAGTGGTAGCTGAGGTGCTCGATGATCACGCCCGAAAGGACGATGCCGAGGCCGCCGCCGACCCCGAGGATCGCCGAGAGCAGCCCGATCCCGCCGGCGACCTTGGCCGCCGGGAACTCGTCGCGGACGATGCCGTAAGCGAGCGGGAAGATGCCTCCGCCCGCCCCCTGGATAAAGCGGGCCGCGATCAGCAGCGCCAGCGAGCTGGAAACGGCGGCGAGCAGGGTGCCGGCGGCGAGGATCACGAGGGTCCAGAGCAACAGCCGCTCCTTGCCGTACATGTCGCCGAGCCGGCCGAGGATCGACGTCCCGACCGAGGCCGCCAGCAGGTAGCCGGTGAGCAGCCAGGTGATGCCGGTCTCGGTCGTGCCGAGGTCGTGCTGCATCGTCGGCAGCGCCGGCACGACCATCGAGCTCAGCATCGCGTAGGCCATTCCGCCGAGCGAGAGCACGGCGAGGGTCAGGCTGGGATGGGTTCGATCGGGAGCCGAGGAGGTCATGCGGCGTCTGCAACTCGGCGGGAGGAGTTGCCGAGCGAGGCAGCACGGTAGCGAAGTGGTTACGCCGCCCTCGCGGCCGGGTACTTCGCCCCAGACCAAGCCGGGTCAACACGAGCGAGAGGAGCCGGCCTGTCCCCCGTCCCCAGCACCGCCCTTCCGACCCGCCGCCTCGGCGACTCGGAGCTCGAGGTTTCGGCCGTCGGGCTGGGCTGCAACAACTTCGGCCGTCGCCTCGACCTCGACGCCACCGCGGCAGTTCTCGACGCGGCGCTCGACGCCGGCATCACCCTGTTCGACACCGCCGACATCTACGGCGACGGCAACAGCGAGCGCCTGATGGGCGAGGTGCTCGAGGGCCGCCGCGCAGAGTTCGTGCTGGCGACGAAGTTCGGCATGGAGATCGGCGGCGCCGGGGGCGCCCCCGAGGCGCCGCGCGGCTCGCGCGAGTACATCCGCTGGGCGATCGACGGCTCGCTGCAAAGGCTTCGCGTCGAGAGGATCGACCTCTACCAGTACCACCACCCGGATGGGGTCACTCCGCTGGAGGAGACTCTGGGGGCGCTGGACGAGCTGGTCCGGGAAGGGTTGGTCCGCGCGATCGGCTGCTCCAACTTCAGCGCCTCACAACTCGAAGAGGCCGAGCAAATCTCACGCGAGCAAGGCCTTGCCCGGTTCGTCACGCTGCAGAACGAATACAGCCTGCTGCAGCGCCAGATCGAGGCCGAGGTGGCGCCCGCCTGTGAGCGACTCGGCGTCTCGATCCTGCCCTTCTTCCCGCTCGCCAGCGGCCTGCTCACCGGCAAGTACCGGCGCGGCGAGCCGGGCCCGCAGGGCAGCCGCCTGGCCTCTCGCGAGCAGGCCGGCAGCGATGAGCAGTTCGACGTGGTCGAGGCACTGGAAGCGTTCGCCGAAGCCCGGGGAGTCGGCATTCTCGACCTGGCGATCGCGGGACTCGCGGCACAGCCGGCCGTCGCTTCGGTGATTGCCGGGGCGACGCGAGCGGAGCAGGTGAGGGCGAACGTCGCGACGTTGCGCTGGCAAGCGAGCGATGCCGATCTGGTCGAGCTGGACCGGATCGCACCGACTGAGCGATCCTGACGCCGGTCTTCCATAGCGCCGTCGTGAATCCGCCACCTTTGCCGCCGGAGGTCATGCGAACATATGTTCGTAACTCGACCTTTAGGAGATGGCAATGCCGCAATTCGACGCATATGAAGACCTCGTGGGCCAGTGGCGCTGGCGGCTGCTCGGCGGCGACGGCCGCACCGTTGCGACTTCAGGGGAGTCCTTCGATTCCCACTGGCATGCGCTGAGGGCGGCAGAAAACGTCCGGGGGGCCGCATCGGGAGCGATGATCTGCGGCGTTCCAGCCGAGGGGGTTCACGACGCCCTTGCGACGATCATTGATCGCGAGCTGGCGCACAGCTAGCGCGGGGCGGTTGAGACTGAGCGGCGTTCGACGCACCGCAGTTGAGGTTGAGCGGCCCTCGATGAGCTGTGCGGCCTTTGTACGAGATGGACAAAAACAAAAAAGCCTGTCTGCCATCCATTTCTCAGAGGGCTCCCCAGATCCGCCGATGCCCCTGGATCACTGGAGCCCACGGGTTCCGTCATCGCTTAAGAAAAGGGGAAAGAAATGCGCTGGATCACCAAGAAGAGGGCACTCGTGGCGCTCGGCTGTACCTGTGCCCTGGGGGTGGCCGGCGTTGCTTTCGCCTACTTCACCTCGACCGGCTCGGGAACGGGCACCGCTGCGGTTGGCTCGAGCTCGCCGGTGACGCTTCACGCGACGATCTCGTCCACCCTCTACCCGGGCTCCTCCTCGCCGGTCGCGCTCACGGTCGACAACCCCTCGCCGGGCTCGCAGCGAGTCGGCACCGTCACGCTGGCCAGCATCACCGTCGACGCCGGGCACTCGACCTGCAGCACCACGATCACGGGCGGAAACCCCGACTTCGCAATGCCAGCGGTCACGGTGAACCAGACGTTCGCACCGGGCAACGGCCAGAGCATTACGCCGAGCGGGACCCTGACGATGAAAGAAACCGGCGTTAGCCAAGACGCCTGCCAGGGTGCGACGTTGACCCTGCACCTGACCAACAACTAGTTCGCCAGGGTGACGGCGGCATGCGCACCACTCGCGGGGCTCTTGCCCTTCTCGCCGGCATAGCCGCCTGCCTCGGCGCCGTCGCCTACGCCGCGGCTCCGCACGAGCCGGCCCGCCCCGGTCCCGACCGGGAGCGGGCGGCGGCATCGTTGCCGAGACCGTCGATCCCCGTTCACCCCAACAGGCTGGCGACCTCGACCAGCGCGACGTTTGGCTTCACGGCCCGTGGTCGTGACCCGCACTTCAGCTGCAAGCTGGACGAGCGCGGATGGAGCGTCTGCCAGTCGCCGGTCGCCTTCAAGAAGGTCGCGGTCGGCAGCCATAGCTTCTCGGTGCGCTCGATTGGCCGGAATGGCCGGCACAGCCAGCCCGCGCGCTTCCGGTGGCGGGTGCTGGAAGCGAAGGACTTCTCGATCGTGCCGCAACTGTCCGGGCTGAGTGCTCTGTACCCCGGCTCGCTTCCGCTCGGCCTGCCGCTGAGGATCGAGAATCCCAATCCGGTTCCGATCCTCATCACCAGCCTGCAGGTCACAACCACAGCTGATCCGCAGGGATGCATGAGCGCCCAGAATCTGGTCCTCACCCAGTCCAATGCCTCCAGCGCAATGCCCCTAAAAATCAAGGCCGGAGGATCGGCGAGCGTGCCGTCAGCGGGAGTTTCCGCGCCGACGATCCAGCTGCGCGAACTTGCGGTCAATCAAGACGCCTGTCAGAACGCCCAGTTCCCGCTCGCCTTTTCCGGCAAGGCACGGGGATGAAGCGGCTGCTCACAACGAGCATCGCGTTCTTGGTCATCCTCGCCGCGACGGTCTCTGGCACCGCCGTCGCCTACTTCTCCACCTCGGGCACGGGCAGCGCCGCGGCGGGGGTATCGAAACTCTCAACGCCCCTGATCACCGCCGCCACCCCGGCTGCCGGCGGAACCGTCGCCTTGAGCTGGAGTGCCGTCAGCGCTCCGGACAGCGGAACCGTCACCTACTCCGTTTCGCGCAACGGCGGGTCACCGGCCGGCACATGCCCCAGCTCCGCTTCGCCGGCGGCCGTCACATCGTGCACCGACAGCGGCCTCGAACCCGGCACCTACAGCTACGTGGTGACCGCAACCTGGCGCTCCTGGACTTCGGCCAGCGCGGTGAGCCAAGCCAAAATCACGGTCGGGCCCGCCCACCACTTCGTCCTCACCGCGGCCTCCTCCACTGCCGCCGCCGGCGTGGCAGACAACCTTACGATCACCGCAAAGGACGCGAGCGGAAGCATCGTGACGACCTACGCCGGCTCGCACAACCTGACCTTCGCAGGCGCCGCGACGAGTCCCGCCGGAACCAAGCCGACGGTCGCCAACAGCTCGGGAACCGCGGTGGCCTTCGGCACTGCCACCGCGATCACGTTCACCTCCGGTGTGGCGAGCGTCAGCTCAACGAAAAACGGGGTGATGAAGCTCTACGCGAGCGGTGAAGCCGACATCGACGTGAGCGACGGCTCGATCTCCACAGAAGTCCTCCTCGAAGTGACCGTGACGCCGGCAACCGCGTCGAAACTGGCGCTGGCAGCTGTCACGACCACGCCCACCGCCGCCAGCGCCGACAACCTGACGACGACAGCCCAGGACACCTACGGCAATACAGCGACGTCATATGTGGGAGCCCACAGCCTCACCTTCACCGGAGCGTCGGCAAGTCCCAATGGGACGCTTCCCACGGTGGCGGATTCGGCAGGGGCCGAAATTGCCTTCGGCGCGGCAACGTCGATCAACTTCAGCGCCGGGGTGGCGGGCGTCTCGGCGGCCAAAAACGGTGTGATGAAGCTCTACAAGAGCGGCGCCGCGACGATCAAAGTCAGCGACGGAACGCTCTCGGCAACCCTTGCGACGACCGCAGTGGCGTCGACGGCGGCGACGCTCCTGCTCGCCGCCGCTTCGACTGTTCCCGTGGCCGGCGCCACCGACAACCTGACGACCACGGCGCAGGACGCCTACGGCAACACCGCGACGACTTACACCGGCGCCCACAACCTCACTTTCTCAGGTTCATCGGCGAGCCCCAACGGCACGCTCCCGACCGTCGTCAACAGCGCCGGGACGGCGATCGCCTTCGGCAGCGTGACGGCGCTCAGCTTCACCGCCGGCATCGCCAGCGTCGCCTCCTCCAAAAACGGCGTGATGAAGCTCAACCGGGCGGGCCCGGCGAGCATCTCGGCAAGCGACGGCTCGATCGCCAGCACAGCCGTCGCGGTGACGGTCTCAGCGGGCACCGCATCGAAGCTGGCTCTGACAAACGTCGTCGCCAGCGCCGGCACGCTGGCCCCGACCTGTCTTTTCACCTGCACCTTGACGGGACTGGGCAGCAGCGGGACGGTCAGCGCCAAGGTGGCCGTCGCCGACAGCCTCGGCAACACGGTCAGCGCACTTGGAACGGGTCACGCGGTCAAAGTCACCACCAACGGAACCGGCACGATCGCCGGCACGCCGCTGGCGATCCCCAGCACAGGCGCCGCCGAAACCGCGACCACGTTCACCTACACCTCCAAATCGTCCACCACCGAGGTCCTCACCGCAGCGGTCTCGGAAGGCACTGCCTACACGAGCGCGACCCTGACCGCGAGCAAGTAGCGCACTCGCAGACGACTACAGCGCTCGTCGTTCCCCCTCCGTGCCTTTCTCCAACAGGCCGGCGACGGCGCGGGCCAGCTGCTTGCCATGACCGGTGAGGACGTACTCGGTGTGCGGGGGACGGCCGGGGACCAGGTGGCGTTCGACGATCAAAGCGGCCTCGAGCTGCTCGAGGCGCTCGGATAGCGTCGTCGGCGAGACGCCGGGGAGGGACTGGCGAAACTCGTTGAAGCGAGCGGCGCCGCTGGCGCAGGCATAGATCGTCGCCAACGTCCAGCGGCGCTCGAGCAGGGTCGCTGTCGCGCGCAGCTCGGCCGGGACCGGAGAGCAGCTACGACATCGCGGCGACATTCGCACCGTTCTCCGCCGGCTCGAGCGCCCGCTCGAAGACCTCGCCGATGCTCATCACCGGGTGAAAGGCCATCTGCTCGCGGACCTCGTCAGGCACCTCGTCGAGGTCACCGCGGTTGCGCTCGGGCAGGATCACCTCGGTCAGGCCGGCTGCGTGGGCGGCCAATATCTTCTGCTTGAGGCCGCCGATTGGCAGGACCCGACCCTGCAGCGTCACCTCGCCGGTCATGCCGACGGTGTGCTTGACCGGCCGTCCGCTCAGCAGCGAGACCAGCGCCGTCGTCATCGCGATGCCGGCGCTGGGGCCGTCCTTGGGGATTGCTCCAGCCGGTACGTGCAGGTGGAACTCGCGCTGGAAGCGGGCCGGCTCGATGCCCAGCTCATCGCTGTGCGAGCGAACGTAGGAGAGCGCGATCCGCGCCGACTCCTTCATCACGTCGCCCAGCTGCCCGGTCAGGACGAGGCCTTTGTCGCCCTCCATCGCGGTTGCCTCGATGAAGAGGACGTCACCGCCGGCGCCGGTTACGGCGAGACCGGTCGAAACCCCCGGTATCGCGGTGCGCTCCACCGACTCCTGGAAGAAGCGCTGGCGGCCGAGCGCGTCATGCACGGCATCGGCATCGATCACGATCGGCTTCGCCGCCTCCCCGGAGGCGATCCGGGTCGCCGCCCCGCGCAGCAGCTTGCCCAGCTCGCGCTCGAGCTGGCGCACGCCGGCCTCGCGGGTGTACTGAGAGATCACGCCACGCAGGATCTCGTCGCCGACCTCGACCTCGTCGTCCTCGAGTCCGTTGCGCTTCAATTGGCGCGGCAGCAAGTAGCCGCGGGCGATCGCCTCCTTCTCAACGGTCGTGTAGCCGTCGAAGGCGATCGTCTCCATGCGGTCGAGC
The DNA here is from genome assembly GCA_021154855.1 of Solirubrobacterales bacterium. GTDB lineage: Bacteria > Actinomycetota > Thermoleophilia > Solirubrobacterales > 70-9 > VRUE01. The sequence continues at coordinate 671 of JAJKHV010000062.1, read as the reverse complement.
AGCGGCGCCGGGATCGTGTCCGTCAGGTTCGCCGTGGCCAGGAAGACGACCTCGGAGAGGTCTACCTCGACGTCGAGGTAGTGATCGCGGAACGAGTGGTTCTGGGCCGGGTCGAGCACCTCCAGCAGCGCCGCCGAGGGGTCGCCACGCCAGTCCGAGCCGACCTTGTCGACCTCGTCGAGCAGGATCACCGGATTCATCGTGCCGGCGTCACGGAGGGCGCGGACGATCCGCCCCGGCAGCGCCCCTATGTAAGTGCGCCGGTGACCGCGGATCTCGGCCTCGTCGTGCAGGCCGCCGAGCGAGATGCGGACGAACTCGCGCCCGAGCGCGCGGGCGATCGACTCGCCGATCGAGGTCTTGCCAGTGCCGGGCGGCCCGACCAGCGTCAGAATCGCGCCGTTGGCGCGGCTCTCGTCCTCGATGCCGCGCTCCTCGCGCAGCTTGCGCACCGCGATGAACTCGGTGATCCGCTTCTTCACGTCATCCAGCCCCGCGTGGTCTGCGTCCAACACGTCGCGCGTGTGCGCAGGGTCGAGCCGCTCCTCAGAGCGCTTCGACCATGGGACGGCGATCAGCCAGTCGAGGTAGCTGCGGATCATCGAGGACTCGGGCGACTGCTCGCCCTGGCGCTCGAGCCGGCGCAGCTCCTTCTCGGCCTGCTCGGCGAC
>JAJKHV010000061.1 GCA_021154855.1 Solirubrobacterales bacterium | reverse complement strand
GGGCTGCTTCACCCGCGCGAGGCGATGGTCGCCGGCGTTTGCGCGACGAGCGCCGAGGACTTCGCCGCCGCCAACCGCGAGAGCGCCTTGGCCCTGCAGCGCCTCTGCGAGGGAGACCTGCGCGGGATGTTCGACGGGCCGACCACCCCGGGGATCGACCTCGACGCTCCGGTGGTGATCTTGGACCTGAGCGCCGTTCAGGACTCCGCCGCGCTCGGGATCTTGATGACCTGCGCGGCCGCCTGGCAGCAGGCGATCCTCTTGGACCGAAAGCGCGAGTCCCAGAGAACCGGCCAGCCGATGCGCAAGGTGATCTGCGCCGTCGAGGAGGTATGGCGGGTCGCTCCCAACATCGCCGTGGCCGAGTGGCTGCAAAGCAACAACAAGCTTTGCCGGGCGCTCGGCATCCAGATGATCTTCTCGTTGCACAAGCTGACCGATTTCGGCGCATCGGGTGCGGCTGGATCGCGGGTCGCACGAATCATCCAAAATCTCGCTGCCGACGCCGGCTGCATCGTCGTCTACCGGCAATCGCCCGACCAGCGTCCGGTGCTGCGCAGTGACCTCGGCCTCTCGGACACCGAGACCGAGCTGACAATGAGCCTGCGCCTAGGCGAGGCGCTCTGGGTAATGGACCAGCAGTCCGCCTTGGTGCAGCAGCGGATGTCGCCTTTTGAGCAAGAGCTCACCTTCACCGACGAGCAGATGGGCGTGGTTGTCCCAGCGGGTGACGGATGAGAAACGACGACGCCCAGCTCTACCTGGTGACAGGTGCCGCGGCGGCGGTGGGGCTGGCGGCGCTCTGGCTGACCGGTGCCCTCGCTGGCGCGGTCTTTGGCTCCGGCTGGACTTCGACCCGCCTCGGCGACTTGCCGGTGACAGCGGCACGGCTGCCCCTTCATCTCGGCGACCCGCGCTCGGCCTGGCCGCGCGAAGCGCGGGCGGCGCTGCCGGGACCAACCGCCTTCTATCTCATCGCGACGCTTGTCCTCATCGCCTTCGTCGCCGTCGCCCTAGCTGGGGTCCGGACGGCCGAGCGCCTCGGCGTTACCGAGATGCCAGGTGGGCGCCGCAAGCCTCCAAGCGCCAAGGCCGCGAGCAGGCGAGACCTTCGCCCGCTGCGGGTCCCATCTCCCGGGGCCGGCCGCATAACTCTGGGCCACAGCAAGGGCCTCCTGCTCGCCGCCGAGAAGCGCCAGTCGGTGATCGTCTTCGCGCCGACGGAAACCCACAAGACCAGCGCGCTGGTGATCCCGGCGCTGCTTGAGTGGGAAGGGCCGGTATTGGTAACGAGCGTCAAGAACGACCTCATCGCCCCCACCCTCACCCGCCGAGAAGGACTGGGCGAAGTGATGATCTTTGACCCCACCCAGGCGACCGGGATGCCCCGCTCGCGAGCAACCCCGCTTTGGGGAGCGACGAGCTGGAGAGGGGCGATGCGCGTCGCCGAGTGGCTGTCGAGCGCCGCCCGGCTCGGGCACAACTCCGGGCTGCAGGACGCGGACTTCTGGTCAGCGACGGGCCAAAAGCTGCTCGGGCCGTTGCTCTTTGCCGCGGCCGCCAATGGGCGGACGGTCGAGACGGTGGTGCGCTGGCTAGACGAAGGGCCCGAAGAGAGCGAAGACGAGGTTGCCGAACTGCTCGAGGCGACGGGAGTAGCGGAGGCAACCCGCGCCTGGAGGGCAACGCAAAACCGCGAGGAGCGCCAGCGCTCATCCATTTACACAACCGCGGAGATGGCGATGGCGGCCTTCGCCGACCCGCGTGTAGTCGAGGAGACCGCCGGCGCCGACTACAGCCCAGCTGCGCTTTTGGACGGCCGCGCCAACACCCTCTATATCTGTGCGCCACGAAGCGAACAAAAGCGGCTTCGACCCCTCTTCTCGATGCTCGTACAGGAGCTCGTCGCGGTAGCCGAGCAGCTATATGCGACCACGGGCAAGCCGCTTGACCCACCACTGCTGTTGCTCTTGGACGAGTGCGCGAACATCGCTCCGATCCCCGACCTCGACAAGGTCGCTGCCACCGGCGCGGGACAGGGGATTCAGCTGCTCTCGGTCTTCCACGACCTCGCTCAATTGGCATCCCTTTACGGGCGCAGCTCCTCGACGGTGGTGAACAATCACGCAGCCAAGATCGCTGGCGCTGGGATTTCCGATCCTGAGACCGGCAAATACTTCTCAAGCCTGATCGGTGCCGGCAAATTCGATCAACGCTCGCGAACGGCCGGCGAGCGAGGTCGAACCTCGACCACGGAGGGCGAGGCTTTCCGCGACCTGGCGCCGCCGAGCGTTGTGAGGGAAACGAAGCCGGGTACTGGACTTTTGGTCTACAAGCACATCCCTCATACAAAAATCAGCCTACGGCCCTGGTTCGAAGAGAGGACACTAAGAAGGCTGCAGCAGGCATCGCCTGGTGTGTCAGAAGCGAAGGAGGTGTAGGCGTGAGCCTTGGACACGGGCCAGCGACCCGAAACGGGCAAGCGGACGATTCTGTCGTCCAGGAGGCAGCAAGCGAGCAGAGCGATGTTGCCGGCGACTCCTGGCCGGCGCTGGCAGAGGAAGCCGTGCCGATGCGCGACGCCACCGAGCGCGAACTCGATCGAGACCGCGAGGAACGTGTCCGCCTGGTGGTCGAAAGCGGCAGCAGCCGCGCCTTTCCCTGGCCTCCGGCTCGCACGATTGCGGTCGGGCTGGGTGGGCTGGCATCCGTCCTTCTCGGCTTCGCACTGATATCTGCCACCGGCGCTGGCAATAGCGCCGCCCCGATTATCCACCAGCCGGCGACGTCGACGGAGCGCCTGACTTCGACACCCATGCCCCGCACCGGGTCCGACTTTCGTGCCGCGAAGCTTCAGCAAGCACATGCCCGGCGCCGGGCGGCCATACGAGCAAAAGAGGAGGCTGCCCGGCGCCGGGCGAGCGAACGAGCGGCGAGAGCACGAATTGCGGCACACACGCAGAGTCATTCGCAACGTTCCTCGGCCGAGCCGCCGCAGTGGCAAAGCATTCCCGCCAGCGAACCGACGCAGCCGCCCGTGGAACCAGCCACGTCCGCGGCGAGCACACCGCAGCCCACCACCACAACAGCTCCAACCGGAAACCAAGTTCAACGGGAGTTTGGCTTTGAACGCTGATGGGGCCACCAGCAGAAGAAAAAGGAGGCAAGATGAGATCAATTGGTGAGCGCATCAGAGGCGTTGCTTCCGAATGCCTTCTTACATGGATCGTGTGCGGAGCTTGTGCCGCTCTCATTCCGAGCACCGCCAATGCCGCGCCATCGCGCTACATCTACGAGGTCTGCGACTCGGCGCTGCCTGGAGGCGGCACACCTGAAGCCCACTTCTCCGCGAACCCAGGCGCGGCATTGAGCCCCAGCAACAGCTGCGCCCAGCCTGGCGGCTCGCTGTCGATTACAGAGACCGGCCACCTGGCCGCGACCTACGGCTATTGGGAAGTGCCGATCGCCAGGCCACCGGGCGGAACGGTGGAGGCTCTGACGATCTCCGGACAATCTTGTGCGGGAGCCGGCAACAAGATCTTCGTCTACGAACAGGGCTGGCCGGGGAATTGCGGCGGCGAAACCCAGCGCATCTTCCACATCTCTGGCTTTTTCCTAGGCGGCCCCTGGATCTTCCTCGGCTGCGATGGCAACTATGCGGCGGGCTGCGAGGCGGGAGCATTCGTGTACGCGCACTACTTCGCCGCCACGGAGGTCGACCCCGTGTCGCCAACACTGTCACCACCCACAGGCTCGCTCCTCGGTGGTGGCGTTATTCGCGGGCATCAAAGCCTGAGCGTCGACGCTAGTGATGAAGGCGGCGGGCTAAGCAAGGTCTGGGCTTCGGTCGACGGCCTGCCCGCGGTCCAGCCCTACGTTCCCAACTGCAACCTCGTCCAGGTCAAAAACCCGAGCGTGGTCGGCACCGTCGCTGTCACGGTGACGCCTTGCCCCGCCAGCCTGAAAGCGAGTTGGGCGATGGACACCGCGGCCTATCCGTTTCACGATGGCGCGAACACCGTGCAGGTCTGCGCCGCTGACTTCGCCAGCCTCAACGAACCGAACACGACCTGCTCGGCTGCCCAAACCGTCAATATCGACAACTCCTGCACTGAATCGTCGGTCGGTGGAGGCGAGGTGCTTAGTACTCACTTCGACCGCTCCCACGACGACGAGATCACCGTCCCGTTCAACCACCCCGCAAATGTCAGCGGCGAACTCGCCAACAATGCCGGCGACGCGATCAGCGGGGCAACGATCTGCGTGCAGATGCAGACGGTCGGCAGCCAGAGCGGCCTAGTCCCCGTAGGGACTGCGACGACCGATGCCCAGGGCCACTTCACCTACACGGTTCCGCCCGGCCCGAATCGCCGAATCCTAGTGGGCTACCGGCACGACACCTTCCAGGTGGCGCGATCGGTGCGCTACTACGCCCACGCCAAGCCCTCCTTGCGGATCACGCCGAGCGAGGTTCGCAGCGGCGGTCGGGTGCGTATCGCTGGCAGCGTGCCCGGCCCAGGGGCAGCGGGTCGGGTCGTGGTCTTGCAGGCCAGTGCCCTGCACTCGAGCCGCTGGTTCACGTTTCACCGTGCGACGGCAAATCACCGTGGCGTCTTCCACAGCCGCTACCGCTTCGACGCGACGACCCAAACAACGACCTATCGCATCCGCGCGGTTATTCCGAGGCAGGGCGGCTACCCCTGGGAGGTCGGCCATAGCCGTCCGGCGCTTGTAGAGGTACGAGCCGGTCGTTAAGGACAACGCGAGCGAGGCAGGTGAGCGCCAGCCCTCCTATTTGAGGCAGACCGCCCCTATCTCGCCGACGGCGGCCCCTCCAGAGTTGCTGGCAATGCGGCCGGAGACGCCACTCGGGCTGGAGGTGTTGATGAACGGCCGGACCTGCAGAAAGGACACTTCGCGGTTCCCGGGTTCAGTGAATGCGAAGCTTCCGCTCAGCAGGCGTTCACCAAGACCGCAATATGCAATTTCGGTGTTGGATGCAGTCCATGTGCCGTTTTCGGCAACCGTATCTGCGTCGGGGATAGGGGCGGTATGAATCGTCTGAGGACCCAATGCTCCCCCGTAAACCGACCCGGGCGCGATCGCAGCAGCCGTGACCGCATTCGGAGCAATGGCGTCAGCACCCACCGCGCCTTTCGCAAGCGCCTTGGCATTGACCGCGCCCTTCGAGAGGTTCTTTGTATGGACAGCGCCTTTAGCAAGGGCTTTGGCGCGAACCGCGCTAGGAGCAAGCGCCTTCGCTGTAACGGCGCCAGGAGCGATGTCGCCCTTGCGGACAAGGGTGCTGTTAGAGCGAGCGCTGGCGCTGCTAGACAAGGAGACGATGAGGGCCGCGAGGCTCAGCAAGGCGGCAATTCCCCCCAGCACGGTTCCCGCAGTCGGATGCCTTAGTTCGGACCTGTACATCGTCAGCCTCCTTCATCGCCTAATCGAGCCGGCTGGCCCGAGAGGTCGATTTTAGAAGACTCCCGAGCGTTGTCTGGGCTCCCACTTGGCCAAGTGTCCGCTAGTCGAGAACAGCAAGCGCCAAGCAATCCAGCAGATCAAAGAGTGGGAATCACCGGAACTACACCCCAGGCCCTTCAAAGCTGCCTTCTTGACCCCCAAGCTTTTCTACCACGTCGCCGTTATCACCCAGAAGCGTCACAGACTTGACCTCCCGACCAGCAGGATAAAACAATATGAAGTAGCGCATATTACGCAGCCATGCAAAGCGTTGCCGGAGTGCACGAGCCGGAAGCTTTGGGTGGATCTCCAATGCTTTGGTTTGGCTCATCTTAGCCACCACCCGACTGATCCGGGCACCCACCGTGCCGAAGATGGCTCTCACAGTACCGGCCGCTTGATCCTGGGCACTGATAGTAAAGCTATTGGAGAGGTGCCCTCCGGCCGGGATTGCCCAGCGCCAGAGTGAGCTACCGGGCCGGCCCCCGGTGGGACGAAACTCCATCGCCAAAAGCCAGCGGTTGCATCCATCGCTATTGCGCACCGCCCCTTTGATCGTCCAATAATCCCCGCCCAAGCCCTTTCCTTCGTCAACGAGCTGATGCTGACTAAAACTGCATGAGCTAGCTGCCGGCGCCGCGCCAATTGGTGCTGACACCGCATGAAGGCCGTAAGCAAGGATGGCGTACATCATCACGAAAGCTGCGAGCGCAGCACATCCTCGCCAGATCAGTCGTGAACTCAACATATCTGAATGATAGCGGATTTTGAAGCGATATTAGTACGAGCCATGACCGCAAACCTCTTGGGCAGAAAGCGTAAGAGTGCCTTCTCCAGGCTCGCCAACCACCGCCCCGGCAGGAGCTATTCCGATCGAGCTAGCCCACTTGATGTTGATCGTATATGTGTATTCATACTCTTGCCCCGCTAGACAGTCGAATTTGATGGGCTTCTCTGATTCTTTCCAGTTGCCCCATTCCCCCTGCCAGTGTTTACTGCTGCCGTTTTCAGGAATGCTGACGTGTTCGGCCGTTGGTTCGTGGCCAACCCTTCTGAACGTTCTGGTTACCTTCAGAACGCTAGTGACGTAGATACCCGATTCACAGTTAATTTTATAGCGAGCATAGAACTTACCATACCCACCCCGGTTACGTGGATTCGTCTTTGGAGAATAGACGTGTAGGTCCCCTGAGCAAGCGCCCTTGCTCGCAGCGGACCAAGGCTTGGTGCCGCCGGTGTCAAATTGGTTGATCGGGTCTGCGTTTCCGTAGTCGTATGCGTTCGCTGACCCTCCGGGTACGGGGTCTTGGGAAATAAATCGGCCCACTGCCGGTATGTAGCTCCGCACGCCCATTTGAATCACCCCAGAGGGGAGTTCTGTCCGACGCCGTTTCCCGCCCAGCCACCCATATCTGGAAGAGCTGCCTTTCTTTGGGTTGCCGAACTCATCGAATTCCGATGTTGTGGTTGGCCCTGTTGCTGTCAGGCTGAGGCTCGCTGTCGCTACCACGTCGCCATGCAGGTTCGTCAGCTGAAGGCTTGGTTGGCCTGTGCTTTCCTGAATGGCTATCAGGTCGCCGCCAATCCCAGTGATGTTTCGCGTCCAAGTCGATCCTCGTTCGGTCCAGGCAGTTGCGTCGGATTCCAGCGCATAATGGAACACTTCCGTTCCTTCTTTCGTTCCAGTCTGGACAAGTTGCCGCACCCTTCCGGTGGCGTCGAGTTGATAGCTATTCGTTTGACCACCTTGAGACTGGCTTGCAATCATTTCATTGGCGTAGAAGGTGGACACCAGCGTGCTCCCACCAGCGTCTTTGCCTGGCAGGCTTGTGATTCGGCCGAAGCTGTCGTAGGTGATCCCCGAATCAAGCAGCCGGTCCGCGGCGTCATAGGTGTATTTCTGCACCGTACCTTCCGAGCTCGTGTCGCACGCGCCACCGCTACCTGGCCCGCGGGCGGTCAGCTGAGTGCGGTTGGAGTCTTCGTCGTAGGCATACTGCCGGGTACTGCAGGAGCCACCCTGGGGCGTGTCCTTGGTAAGCGTCAGCCTTCCGGCCTTGTCGTAGGAATATTGCTGGCTGGAGCCTATGCTTTTTTGCGAGAGGATCTGACCGTAGATCGAGCGTTCGTTGCTTTCTTCCAGCCAAGTGCATTTTTCCGCACAGCTCGTGACCTTCGTGTACGCGAGTTTAGTTGGCGCGCCCGTTTCGTCGTAGGTCGTTTTGGCAACCAGGCCGTTTGGCAGACCTTGTTCAATCATGCTGCCGTCGGCGTTATAAGCCGCGGTGAAGGTACCAGCGGCAGAGTCTTCGAGTTTCGTCAGCAACGCGGAGGTCGCGTCGTAGCCGAAAGTCTGGGTGCCCTTTCCATCGCTCGTTTTAATCGGCCTGCCGAGGAGGTCATAGGTCGTTTCAGACGTGCTGCCATCGGCATCGGTGTATTTTTCCGGGCGGCCGAGTTTGTCGTAGGCCATCACGACCGCCTGGCTGTCAAATGGCGGGTCGACGGTCGCCTTCTGAATTCGGTTGTTGCTTTTGTCGGCAATGAAGACGGCGTTGCCCGCTCCGAGCGCCAGGCCACGCGGTTCGGAGAGGTTTTCTTTGCCGCTCCCGGCCGTGCCGAGTTTGAGGAGGAAGGTGCCGTTGGTCTGGAACTCCTCGATTCTGCTGTTGCCCTTGTCGACGACGAGGACGTTGCCCGAGGGCGAGAGGGCCACCCCGACCGGGTTTTTGAACTGGCCGTTGCCGCTGCCGCTCGAGCCGATCGTCTGGAGGAATCCGCCTTCGGAGCTGTACTCCAAGAGCCGGTTGCCGAATTCGTCGGCGGCCCAGAGATTGCCGCTTGAGTCCGTGGCCAGGCCGATCGGATTGACAAGGCCTGGGTTGCCAGTGCCTGTCGTGCTGGCGTTGCGGACGAATCGTTCTGATTCTTTGGAGACCGTTTCGCGGAACTCCCCGATGCGAGCACCGGCACCGTCCGCTACCCAGATCATGCC